>DATLCC010000079.1:0-31157 GCA_035526585.1 Thermoplasmatota archaeon
ATGCGGGGCGGCGCGAGGGATGCCCGATTCCTGTGCGAGCGAGTGAGAGGGATGCAGCCAAGGAAGGCCGCGCGCGCCCCATCCCTCACACTCGCGCGCCGGACAAAGCCCTGAAGGCCGGTGGCCCGAAACTGCTCAAGGGATCGTCTAGCTCAGCCGGCTTTTGAGCCGGTGGTAGAACTGCTGTCGGAAGCGCACGAACTTCGCGCGCTCCTCGCTCGCGTAGAGGTTGAGCTGGTCGCCCTCCTGCATCTCCGTCTCGAACTGGCCGTCCACGACGATGACAGCCTCCTTGTCGCGCTGCATCAGGCGCATCTGCATGACGGTGTCGGGCGGGAGGACCATGGGGCGGCTGCTCAGGCTGAACGCCGCGAGCGGAACGAGCGCGAAGCAATCCATGCGCGGATCGACGATCGGGCCGCCCGCGCTCATCGCATAGCTCGTGGAGCCCGTGGGCGTCGCGAGGATCATCCCGTCGCCGCGCACGCGCATGACCTCGCGGTCGCCCCACGCGAGCTCGAACTGCAGGATCTTCGCGAGGCGCTTCGTCTTCACCGCGACCTCGTTGGCCGCGTCCGGCATGCGCTTCCCGTTGAGCGACGAGGCGATCTTCAGGCGGTGCTCGATGAAGAAGTCGCGCGCGAGCACGCGGTTGAGGCCATCGGTGAGCTCGATCGGCTCGATCTCGGTGAGGAAGCCCAGCTCGCCCATGTTGATGCCGAAGACGGGCGCGCTGTTGTGCTGGAGCGCGTGGAGGATCGTCCCGTCGCCGCCGATGCAGACCATGACGTCGCACTTCATCGTCCTCAGCGGCGCGAAGGCCACCTTGTCCTGCATGACGTTCACGAGCTCTTCGTCCACCACGAGCTCCGCCTTGCCGTTCAGGAATTGCGCGACGTGGTTCGCGACCTTCACGCGCCGGGGGTCGTCCGCCTTCGCGGTGAGACCGAACTTCACTTCGACTCGCCCCCCAGGGTGCGGGCGGTCTCGCGGTCGGGCGCGGCCGTGAGGCCGAAGCGCGGCGCGAGCGACAGAGGAAGCTCGAGGTCCTTCCCGTCGAGGTCGAGCACGACGCCGCCCGCCTCGCGCACGAGGAGCGTGGACGCGGCCACGTCGATGATGCGCAGGATCGGCTTCGGATAATGATAGCCATCGAGCGCGCCCTGCGCCACGAGGCACATCTCCAGCGCGCTCGCGCCGAAGCTGCGTAGGACCCCCCGCGTCGCGGGCACGTCCTCCGCGCCGCTCGTGGCGTACACGGGGTGCTTGCGGTCGACGCGCGCGCGGATGGGCTGGCCGTTGAGCGTCGCGCCTTGGCCGCGGACGGCCTCGAAGCGGTCTCCCGTGCACAGGTTCACCACGAGCCCGGCCTCGACGTCGGAGAGCGTCTTGCGCCCGACCGCGAGCGAGACGCAATAGAACGGGATGCCGCGGGCGGCGTTGGTCGTGCCGTCGATCGGGTCGACGACGAGCACGCGGTCGCCGGCGCGGTCGACGAAGCCTGCCTCCTCGGAGAGCAGGTCGATCCCGCGCGCGGGGAGGAGGTCGAGGATGGCCTTCTCGGCGAGGTCGTCCACGCGCTTCGTGGGCGTGCCGTCCGCGCCCATGCGCAGCACGTCGCCGAACCCTTCCGGCGCGCCCTCGTCCACGACGCGGGAGACGGCGTCGGCCATGCGGCGCATGAGCGGAAGGTCCGCGTGCTCCACCATGTCGCGCGAAGCACGGGGGCTCACGCTTATAAAGGGGCTCTCCATTGGGCGCGAGACCAAGCATGTCCACGACCCAGGCCGAAGTCCGACAGCTCAAGGTAGGCCGCTACGTCGTCATCGACGAGGAGCCCTGCAAGATCCTCGACATCACGACGTCCAAGCCTGGGAAGCACGGCGCGGCCAAGGCGCGCATCGAAGCGGTCGGCATGTTCGACGGCGTGAAGCGCAGCATGGTCTCGCCGGTCACGGAAAAGTGCAAGGTCCCGATGATCGACAAGCGCAAGGTCCAGATCCTCAACATCTCGGGCAAGAACGCGCAGGTCATGGACATGGAGACCTACCAGAACTTCGACCTCCCCGTCTCCGACAGCGAGAAGGCGGCCCTATCGCCCGGCGCCGAAGTGCTCGTCATGGAGTCCATGGGCAAGATGAAGTTCTGGAACGTCGGCGAAGACGACGACTAAGCACAAAACTCGCGCTTGGCGCTCGTTTTGCGCCCTCCGGACTGGCGACCTCCGCTCGGCACGCTCGCTGCGGCGCGCGCGCTGCGCTTCGGTCGCGAGGACGTACGGCTCGCTGACGCTCGTCGCTCCCAGGATCCACCCTTTGGGGCACTCCGCTCGCCCGCGCTCTCCGGAGCGCGGACCCGCTTTGGCCCCTACAAGGAAACCTCCCGATCCTGGGAGGTTCCTGCTCGCAACGGTTTTGCCCGCGGCGCGCCTCGCCAAGCGCGTGCCGGCCTCCTTCAGAACGCGCCTCCATGAGGCGGCCCGCAAGAACGATTCCTGGGTCTGCGTCGGGCTCGACCCGGATCCTGAGCGCCTGCCCAAGGCGGCGAGCGCGGCGCAGGAGATGGAGACGTTCCTGCTCGACATCGTGGACCGCACGAAGGACGCCGTCTGCTGCTACAAGCCCAACAGCGCCTTCTTCGAGGCCATCGGCCCCGGCGGGCACGAGGCGCTCACGAACGTCGTCGCGCACGCGCGCCGGTTCGCGCCCGTGATCCTGGACGGCAAGCGCGGCGACATCGGGAACACGGCGAAGGCGTACGCCGCCTGGGCGTACGATCGCCTGGAGGCGGACGCGATCACCGCGAACGCCTTCATGGGGCGCGACGCGGTCGAGCCGTTCTTCGCTCGCGCCGAGAAGGGCGTGTTCGTCCTCGCGCGCACGTCGAACCCCGGCGCCGCGGACCTGCAGAGCCTGCGCCTCTCGACGGGCGAGCTGGTCTACGAGCACGTCGTGTCCCTGGCGCGCCAGTGGAACCACCACAACAACGTCGGCCTCGTCGCGGGCGCGACCGCTCCCGACGAGCTGCGCCGCATCCGGCACCTCGCGGGCCCCGAGATGCTCCTTCTGATCCCCGGTGTAGGCGCGCAGGGCGGAAGCGCGGAGCACGCGATCCGCTTCGGCGCGAACCCCCACGGCGACAACGCCATCGTGAACTCCAGCCGCGGCATCCTGTACGCGCCCGACCCCGCGCAGGCCGCGCGCGCGCTGCGGGACGAGCTCAACAAGCACCGCGCGCGGTGAGGCCGTGGCGGATCCCGACGTCGGCGGCATCTTCGCGCTCGTCCTCCGCTACGGCTACGTCATCGTCGCGATCGCGGGCCTCGCGGAGGCGCTGCCGCTCCTGGGCTGGCTCGTGCCCGGGCAGGCGATCATCATCGTCGCCGGCGCCGCGGCGGCCGCGGGCTATCTCGATCCCCGCGTGCTCATCCTCGTCACCATCCCGTCGGGGATCCTGGGAGACGCGATCGGGTTCTACGTCGGGCGACGCTACGGCCGCGCCTTCCTCGAGAAGTACGGGCCGCGCCTGCGCATCGGCCCGAAGCACCTCGCGCGCAGCGACGCCCTGTTCGCGAAGTACGGCGCCTTCGCGCTGATCGTGGCGCGCTTCAGCTTCCTCACGCGCGCGGTGGGCCCGATCCTCGGCGGCATGTCGCGCATGCGATCCACGGTCTTCTGGCCGATCAACGTCCTCGGCGCTGTCGCGTGGAGCGTGTCGTACACGCTCCTGGGCTATTCGTTGGGCGTCGGGTTCTTGGCCTTGCAGGCCGAGGTCGGGAAGATCCTCGCCTTCACGCTCCTCGCGGTCGTCGGTCTGTACGTCTTCTACCGCGTGCTGCGCAAGTACGCGTCGCAGTTCACGCGCGACGACCTCTACGTCGCGATCGTGGGCGGCGCGGCGGGCGCGCTCTTTGGCATCCTGGCGGATCGCGTGCAGAAGCTTGGCGCGGCGAACGTGCTGGACGCGAACGCCGCGGCCGTCCACGCCCTCTTCGCGCCGCTCTCGGGCGCCTTCCGCGTCGTGGAGCTCGCGACGAGCTTCCCCGTCCTTGGATCCGTGTCGCTGGGCCTCGCGCTCTTCTTCTTCTCCAGGCGGCGCTGGTGGGACGCGACGCTCGTCGCGATGGGCGTCGGAGGGATCATCCTCCTCGTCGGATCGCTCCGGCCGATCTTCCGCGCGCTCCTGCCGCCAGGGCCCGGCGAGAGCTTCCCGAGCGCGAGCGCGGCGATCCCGCTCGTCCTCGCGGGCGTCCTCACCTACCTGGCGGCCTGGCGCATGCCTCGCAGGCGTGCGACGTGGATCACGGCGCTCATCGGCGCCACCGTCGCGTCGGCGGCGCTCTTCTCGCGGCTGGGGCAGGGGCGCGAGTATCCCAGCGCGGTCCTCGCGGGCCTCGCGCTCGGGACCGCGTGGCTCTGCGTCACCGTCCTCGTCGTCGAATTCCGCCTCAAACGCGATCCGGCCCCGGGGCGCGGCGGCTCTCCGCCTTAAAGGACGCCGGTACTTCCACTTTTGGGAAAGCGACCGTTCCGTCTCCCTACATCCTCTCGGAGAGTGTAGGAGGAGCCGTCGGTGACGTCGTTGGCGTACATGCGTTGGGATCCTCGAAGTCGTGCGGGCGCGATCATGGTCAAGAAGCAGACCCTCCACGACCTGAAGGCCGTCGAGGCCCTCTCGGAGAACGTGACCGACTGGGCGAAGTACCAGAACCTCGCGGGCGAGTGCGACACCGTCGAGACGAGCCCCGTCTCCGGGCCGTACGACTGGCGCTCCTACATCCAGGAGGAGACCAAGCTTGCGCAGCGGCGCGAGGCCGACGCCAAGCCCGTCGCGAAGAAGACCGAGAGGCCGGCCGCCTCCTCGGCTCCTTCCGTCTTCTACGCGTGAGCCGTTCCCTCGCGGCCGTTCTTCTTCGAGCATAAGCTGCACCACTTCGGACGAGGGGCATCGGCGACGCCGGGATAGGCCCCGGCGCCCCAAGAAGGGTCATGGACGAGACGAAGAAGGAAGAGAAGACCCGCGAGCCCACGAAGGCGCCCTGGTATCTCTACCTCTGAGCGCGATCCTGCTCCTTCCACCAGTCGGGATGCTCCTTCGCGTACGCGACAAGCTTCGCCAGCCGATCCAGCGTCGCGGGCTCGAGATGGTGCTCGATGCCTTCCGTCGCTCGATGCGCCGCCGTATCGTCGACGCCCAGGAGCCGCAAGAAATCCATCACGATGTCGTGGCGCTGCCGCACGCGCTTCGCGAGCTGCGTGCCGGCGTCCGTGAGCGCGATCGCTCGATAGCGCTCGTAGATGACGAGCCCGTCGTCCGCGAGCTTCTGCATCATCTTCGACGCCGTGGGCGACGAGACGGACAGATGCGCGCTGATGTCCACGACCTGCGCGGCGCCTCTCTCGAGGATGAGCTCGTAGATGACCTCGACGTAATCCTCGACGCGAGGCGTGGGGCCCGTCTGCACGGCGCCGTGCGCCTTCTTGAGCGCCCGCAGCCGGTCGTCGCGGCCCGTCACGCGTCGGGGAGGGAAGACGCGGCACCATAAAGCATGCGAGCGGCGTTGGGCGGGGGCACGCGACCGCTTGGACGCCTTCCTGGCGCCTCGGGACGGGTCCCCACACCCAAAATGGCCGGTACGGACGTCCGACCTTTTTCATGCTTTCATATACTTGCCCCGGCCAACGATGGTCCGGTCACCATGAAGGCGAACCGAGCCTACAAGAACGACCGCGCCGAGGTCGGCGTGGGAACCCTCATCGTGTTCATCGCGATGGTCCTCGTCGCCGCGGTCGCTGCCGCGGTGCTGATCAACACCACGGGCACGCTGCAACAGCGCGCCCAGGCCACCGGAAAGGAGGCGACGCAGGAAGTGTCGTCCAACCTCAAGGTCCTCAACATCTACGGCCACCGCAACGACACGTCGTCCAACCTGGACAAGCTGAAGCTGGACGTCGAGCTCTCGGCGGGCGCCACGGCGCTCGACCTCACGAAGCTCATCATCCGCTTCTCCGACGGCGACGCGGCCTACAACTACGCGTACGGCTGGGAAGGCGGCAACGGCTTCAACACGAGCTGGATCCGCGGCACGAACGCCAGCGCCGTCATGCAGCCTGGCGACCTCGTCGAGCTCGAGGTCCACACGTGGCCCGCCGGCTCCGCCATCGGCACGCGCGAGTCGATCTCCGTCTCGCTCGTCCCCGAGACGGGAAGCGCCGTCATCGCGGACTTCAAGACGCCCGCGACCTACGGCACGGACAAGGTCATCACGCTGCGCTAAGCGGCTTCGCCGCTTCGCGCAGGATCAGGGGCCTCGCGCCCCATTCTTTTTCTTCACTCCTCCTTCTCCCAGCTTGTGCTCCGCATCGCGCGCGTCGACCTCGACGCGATCTACGCGCACGCGCGCGAAGGCGCGCCGCACGAGGTGTGCGGGCTCCTCGCGGGGCGCGCCGGCGAGGTCGCCCGCGTGTTCCGCGTCCGCAACGCGCACGTGCGGCCGGAGACCGAGTATCTCCTCGACCCGGCCGAGCACCTGCGCCTCACGCTGCACGTCGAGGACGAGCTGGGCCTATGCGTGATGGGCTTCTACCACAGCCATCCCGCGGGCCCCGCGCGCTTCAGCGCGACGGACGCCGCGCGCGCGTCCTGGCCCGGCGCACGCTATCTCCTCGTCCACCTGCGCCCGAACGAAGGGCATCTCTGTGCGCGCTGGGATGCGGTGGAGGCGCGATTCGTCGACGAGCCGATCGAGATCGTCCATTGAGAAACTCAAGATGGTGTGCGACGGGAATGCCCGCCGCCGTGAGACCGAGTGCGCTTCGTCTCGCTCGCGAAAGAAGCGACCATGGGCTCCACGCCCATGCTCGCGGCTTTTGGCTCGGCTGCTCTGCGCTCAACCTTCGCCAAAGAAGCCTCGGAGCAGGGGATGCATCTCCATCGCCTGCTCTTTCGCGATCCGCGCGCGTCGCCTTCGGCGAATGGGCGCTGATGCGCCCTCGCGCGCTCTCGCGAACGAGGCGGCGATGTCGTGCACCCAGCTTCGGGCCTCTCGGCGAAGGTCGCGGGCGCTGCAGCACGTCAACCTTCGCCGATACGTGCGCGTCGCCCGCGGGCGAGCCGGCGCTGACGCGCCCTCGCGCACTCTCGGCGAAGGTTGCGGGCGCTGCGGCGCCTCAACCTTCGCCGAAGAAGCCTCTCAGCATGGGATGCATCTCCATCGCCTGCTCTTTCGCGATCTGCTCGTAGAGCTGTTGGAGGATGCCGACGCTGAGCAGGATGCCCGTACCTGAGGCATTGCCCAGCGTGCCGATGAGGTCGGCCGATACGGCCAAGATGCCGACGGCGGCACCACCGATCACGGTCACGACCGGGATGTAGCGCTCGAGGATCTTCTCGGTGACGCGCGGGTCGCGCCGGAAGCCGGGGATCTGCATGCCCGACGACTCGATCTGCTTGGCGACCTGCGCGGGACCCATGTTCGTCGTCTCGATCCAGAAGATCGCGAAGATGACGGAGCCGCCGATCATGAACGTGGCATACACGACGACGTGGAGGATGATCTGCCACGCGGCGCGGGTGAGCAACAAGCCACTATACTGCGGCGAGAGGAACGGCAGCAACCACGCGTTGAGGCCGTTCACCTGGCTGAAGTAGTAGGCGAGGCCCGTCACAGGGGTCGTCGTGCCGTCGCGGTATCCGCCGACCCACATCTCGTGGCCGATGAGCGGCATCTTGCTGAGCGGGCCGCTCCAGAGGAGGAGGCCGATCAGGTTGATGTTCGCGAGGAGGGCGCCGGCGAGGATGACCGGGATGTTCGACGCGTACAGCAGCTTGATCGGGTAGCGGCCACGCGCGCCGCGGACGCGGCCGTGCGCGAGGGGCAGCTCGATGCGGCTCGCCGACGCGTACACGACGACGAAGAACGTCACGATCGTGCCGATCATGGCCGCGAGCGTGTTCGTGTCGCCGGGACGGCCGATGAGGATCTGCTCGAACCCACCACCACTGATGAGCTGCGAGCTGCTGTACTGGCTGAGGAGATAGAACGCCTTCGGGATGATACCGCCGGGCGGGTTCGCCGTGCTCATCTCGGTGCCGGCCCCGTTCACGGGCAGCCACGAGATGAGGCCGGTGAAGACGGACTGCGCGACGCCCGCGACGATGAAGAGCGAGATGCCCGATCCCAGGCCCCACTTGGAGACGACCTCGTCCATGAGGAACACGAGGTAGCTGCCGATCGCGAGCTGGAGGATGATGATCGTACGAGCCCAGCCGAGGCCGAAGCGCGTCTCGGCGACAGCGTCAGGCTTCAGGAAGCCGAAGACCTGAGGGATCGCCTCGACGAAGATCATGACGACGACGAGGATCTTCTGCGATCCCTGGTAGATCGACTTGTCCTCGCTGTTCGTGAGGTCGAGCTTGATGATCTTCGCGCCCACGAACAGCTGCATGATGATGCTGCCCGTGACGATCGGGCCGATGCCCAGGTGCACGAGCGAGCCGCTCTGGCCGGCGAGGATGGCGCGGAACGACGAGAAGACGTCGAGCTGCTCGCCCAGACCGTAGATGAAGACGTTCGAGAGGATGAAGTACGCCAGGAGGCTGACAAAGCTCCACAGGAGCTTCGTGCGGAAGTGGACGTGGCCCTCGGGCTTCGTGACGGCGGGCCACCGCTTGATGAGCGGCTCCAGCTTGTAAAGCAGTGATTTCCTCTCTTCAACCAAAGCGAGCGTCCTCCCGGGGGAGCCCTGGAACGGACCCCGACTTCCATTGAGCTATTTGAATCCTGCTGGGCTCGGATGGTGGCGACATCTACCGAAGCCAAGGTCAACAGGTTTCAAATATGGGACCTCGCATCAGCCGCATCCTGAGTGTGCCCCATGGCCGCCACAGCTCCTCCGACCCCGCAGCAGAACCGTGACACGGTGGTCGCGAAGGCGTGGAACGCACAGGAGCGCCTCGAAGGACGCCTCGCGAACATCGGCAAGGGCCGCTACGGCCGCGTCCTCCGCATGGCGCGCAAGCCGACGCCCGAAGAGTACCGCAAGGCCGCCACCGTCTCCGCGATCGGCATCGGGATCCTCGGCGCGATGGGCTTCCTCATCTTCTACGCGATGAGCTTCATCCCCCAGTAGGCGCGGCTCCGCGCGGCGGGCCGCGCGCGCTCAGGAACTTTTTCGCCGACCACCCGCGAACCAGAGCGCGAGCACGATCCCGACGGCGAGGGCGACGGCGAGGAGCGGGCTCGCGCGCGGCGTCGCGCTGCCCGGCGGCGCATCGAACGCGCCTGCCACGGGCGCCTTGGCGGGCGGCTGGGCGTTCGCAACGTAGACGGGCGCGTAGCTGCGATGGAAGAACGCGTCCGCCTGCACGGGCTGCCCGCGCCCCATCGCTTCGAGCGAGAGCGACAACGCCGACGCGTTCGCGACGGTCTCCAGGACAAGGTCGAAGTCTCCGTAGCCGTCGGTCATCGTGTGGAAGACGCTGTCCTCCTGGCCGGGCACCTTGATGGTGAGGTTGATCGGGAGCGCGGCCACGGCCTCGCCGTACACGGGCACGCCCTCGAGCGTCGTGGCGCCCGGGCGCCACGCGCGCCCGCTGATGCGATAGCTCTCGTTCCATCCGGGCGGAACGAGGCCCGTCTCGTTGGGCTCGCGCAGGAGGACGAACGAGCGCCGCATCGCGATGTCGATGGGGCGCGTCGCGCTCGCGTTGCCGGCCCGCACGCCCACGCGCGTCGCGGGATCGAGGTCGTGCACGTGATAGCAGAAGTGGAAGTCGCCGAACTCGTCCGTGACGACGCGCTGCCCTTCGCGGCAGGTCTCCAGGAAGTCCTGGCCTTCGGAGAAGAATTGGATCTGGCGCCCGGGGAGCGGCGCGCCGTCCGCGCCCACGAGGCGACCGTCGAAGACGAACCGATGCGAATAGACGTGGTCCCCCAAGGCCACGGGCAGGAGCAGCAGGACCATAGTGCCAAGAACGGCCCGCATCATCCGCCGCTCACCACGCGCAGGATGCGGATCCGATCCCCGTCCACGAGCGGCGCGTCCGAGGGGAGCGGCCGCTCTCCGCGGAAGACGAGCACGAGCTCCGGGCGGACCCCGAGCGCGCGCGGCGCGTCGTCCGCCGTCGCGGCGTCCGGCAGCTCCAGCTCGCGCTCCTTCGCGGAGAATCCGTGAAGCGTCGCGTGCACGCGCACGACCTGGCGAGCCCGCGGCGTCTCTTGAAGGCTCTTTTTACTGGGCGCCGGGGTCCACGCTGGCGAAAAGAGCTTATCCGTCTGAGACGGCTGCCGGCCTGATGGTCGACTTCCAGCACATCAAGACGAAGGTCGAGGACCACGTCGCCACCCTCACCCTCGCTTCTCCCCCCGTGAACGCGCTCTCTCCGACCGTCCTCAAGGAGATCGACGCCGCGCTCGACTCGTTCAAGGCGCAGAAGGTCCGCGCGGTCATCATCACCGGCAGCGGCGCGAACGCGTTCTGCGCGGGCGCGGACGTGAAGGCGATGCGCAGCTTCGAGACGGACCCCGCGGCGGGCGTCGAGTTCCTGAACCTGGGCAACCAGGTCTTCAACAAGATCGAGAGCTTCCCCGCGCCCGTGATCGCGGCCGTGAACAACCTCACGCTGGGCGGCGGCCTCGAGCTGATCCTCGCGTGCGACATCCGCATCAGCAGCGACCGCGCGCGCTTCGGCCTGCCCGAAGTGACGCTTGGCCTCATCCCCGCGTGGGGGGGCACCGCGCGCCTGCCGCGCGTCGTCGGAACCGGCAACGCCAAGGAGATCATCTACACGGGCCAGCTCATCAACGCGCAGAGCGCGGCGAAGATGGGTCTCCTCAACAAGGTCGTGCCCGACGGCGACGAGGTGCGCGCGGCGCTCGACATCGCGAAGCGCATCGCGTCGAAGGCGAGCCCCGTCGCGGTCCGCAACGCCAAGATGGCGATCAACGAAGGCGTCAACCAGGACATCGACACGGCCCTCTCCGCGAGCGAGAAGGTCATCGGCGAGGTCATGACCTCGAGCGACCTCAAGGAAGGCGTCCGCGCGTTCGTGGAGAAGCGGCCGCCGGCCTTCAAAGGCGAGTGAGCGTCGCGAAGCGACGCTCCGAGCACCGCAAGGCCGGCGGCCGCTGAGCGCGCGAGGGCGCGCAGCGCCCGGTCGCCCACAGGCGACGCGCGCGGAAGCGGCCGCCGGCCTTCAAGGGCGGGTGAGCCGCAACGAACTCGCTTCCTGGAGCGCGCTCGCGCGCTCCAGGGCATCGATTTCCTCGTCACAGCCGTCACACCGGAGCGGCGTCTTCGTCAGCGCATGGTCCGCCCCCACGAGGAAAAGAATGATGCGCTGCGCTTGCCGCGCGAGCAGACGATCGACCGTTCGCTCGCTGAGGGGGAGGTGCTGGGGGGCCACCGGAAGCCCCCTTTCCACGTGGTGGGCCTCGACGCGCTCGCGCCCGCGCTCTACACCGTGCCCTTCCCCGCGACGAAGGAGGAGATCCTGGATCGCCTTGGCGACGTGCGCATGCCGATCGACAAGCGTCGCACGCGCCTTGTCGGCGAGATCGTGGAGCGCGCCCTCCCGGAGCAGTACGCGACGGCGACCGACCTCATGGCCGCCCTTCAGCGGGTTCTCGTGGACTACAACGCCTGAGGCTCAATGCATCGGGCGGTGGCGCGACTCGTCGCGCACCGCGAAGCGGTCCACGAGGGCGAAGATGGCCGCGATCGTGGTGAGCCCCACGAAGGGCACGAGGTACCACAGCCCCGCGAGCACCGACGCCAGGGTGAGGCCGAAGCTCAGGAGGATCGCGAAGGTCGCCACCATCTCTGCGGGCCGCGCGCGCGCCCACTCGAGGCCCGACGTCAGGAACGAGAGCACGGCGACGAGCAGATAGTAGAGGGACATCCCGTCGAGCGGGTCGCGCCCCTGCGCGAGCACGACGTATCCGAAGCAGCCCAGCGCAGCGAGCCCCTGCAGGCCCACGAGGCCGGCGAGCACGTGCGCGCTCTGCTTGCGGACGTCTTCGGGGTGGGTCGCGCTCTGGGCCATCGTCGCCGTCATCGGGCGCGGATTCCGCGCGGCGATGCTTAAGCCAACCCATCCGCGAGGCGCGCGAGCCCTTCCAGCACCCGCGCCCGCTCGCCCCCGCGCGCGAGCTGGTCGGCCTCGAACCACGCGCCCCCGCACGCGCTGCACCCCTCGGCGACGCAGGTGCCCGACGCGCGCGCCTCCTCCTTCCCCCAGAAGAGGTCGCCCTCGTACTGGAAGCCGGGCACGTCGAAGGCCTTGAGCGCCGCCTTGTCCCAGGGGCAGCTCTTCTCGGTGGGCGGTCCGCGCGCCATGAAGCGCTTCAGGAGAGGGAGACGGCCGTGCGCCCTCGCCTCGATGTGCGCGGCGGAGATCCATTCGCCGCGGCAGCGCGCGCAGCGTCCGGTGACGTCGAGGAGCTCGTCGCCGCGACAGGACGGGCAGGGCGCAAGGGGCATGGGCGCGCGGCGACGTCCCTCCTCGCACTTGAACCCGACTTCCGGGGCGGGGCCCGAGCGCTTATCCACGACCCCGGGGGTGCGCGGGCCATGCGCTCCCGCGTCCTCCCGCTCGTCGCCGCGATCCTCGCCGCGGGGTGCGTCCTCCCCGGCTCGACCCTTTCCCCCGACCCGAGCGGCGCGCCCGATGTCCCGTTCTCCGACCTCGCGTCGAGCGCAGCCGAGACGGTGGCGAACGCGGACGGCTCCGTCGCCCTCTCCTTCGAGGGCACGAGCGGCGGCAGCGCGGCGGCGATCGTGCGCGGCCAGCAGGTGGACGATGCGCCACTGGGCACGTTCGACCTCGACGAGCGCGTCGGCTACGCGGAGGTCCAGTTCCAGTGGCCCGCCGACACGACGAGCGATGCGGCGGCCGTCCTCATCGACGCCGAGGGGCGCCTCCAGTGCGCCGCGCGCAACGAGCAGCCCTGCACCGTGCCGTACCCGATCGGCGGCTCGGGGAAGCTGACCTGGGGCGTCTGGGTGCGCGCGGTGCTCGGCGCGATCGCGCCCGGAACGCCGGTGGGCGCGACCGTCATCCTGCATCCTCCGAGCCACATGCGGATCGGCGACCCGCGCGCCGGGACGGACCCTGCGATCTCGTTCCGCGTGAGCGACACGGGCGTGGACGGCGGCGAGGACAACATCGGCGTGCTGGGCGATGGCACCCTCTTCACGCAGAAGGGGACGAGCACGATGCGGAGCACGGACGATGGCGGGACCTGGGAGCGCGTGTCGCCGCCTGGCAACGACCGGGAGACGCTCGACCCGATGCTCTTCGTCGATAGCGTCCGCGGCACGGTCTACGTCGACCACCTGTACGTCGGCTGCTCCGTCCTCTCCTTCTCGAAGGACGCCGGCGCCACGTGGATCACGAACCCGGCGGCGTGCGGACTCCCCGGCGACGACCACCAGAAGATCGCGGCCGGCCCGAACCCGCTCCCGCTGCCGGGCATCGCGGCGGTGTACTACTCCTTCTCCAGCTTCGCGCAGGGCGCGTGGGCCGCGCACTCCTACGATGGCGGCCTCACGTTCCAGCCGACGCCCATCGTCGGCCTCACCGACGGGCGCCGTTACGCGAACACGGGCCCCATCTACGCCGACGAGGCGAACAACGTGTACGTGCCGTACTACATGTGCGACAAGGACGGCTACATGGGCGCCGGCGTGTCGCACGACAGCGGCGCCACGTGGACGTTCGTCGTGGTCGCGGAGCAGCCCGGCGAGTGCACGGATCCCGACCCGGGCCTGTGGAGCGACACCGAGGGAACGGTGTACCTCGCCTATCATCGCGAGGACGGCATCTACTACGCCTTCAGCCAGGACCTCGGCGAGACGTGGAGCGCGCCGGTGAAGGTGTCGCCCGAGACGCTCCTCTCCTTCGTCCACGTCGACATGGTGGCCGGCGACGCGGGCCGCATCGCGATCGTCTATCGGGCGACGCCCGACACCGACAAGGGGCCCGACCTCGCGGACGGCTGGGCGGCGTGGCACCTCTACGTCACCTTCGTCGAGAACGCCACGAGCGCGTCGCCCACCATCCGCACCGCGCTCGTCACCGACCCCGCGGATCCCGTGCAGCGCGGCCCGCTGTGCACCGGAGGCATCGGGTGCTTCGGCGGCAGCCGCAACCTCGTCGACTTCATCGACATCGCCGTCGGCCCCGACGGGCGCGTGTATCCGACCTTCTCCGATGGATGCGACGCGACCTGCCCGACGCCCGCCGAGTCGCGCTCGCGGCTGGGACCCGTGGGCATCGAGGTCGACGGTCCGCGGCTCTTCGTCGACAAGGCGCCCTGGGCCGCGAGCTGAGCTACGCGGCGATGAGTCGCGCCAACTCCTCGTCGCTCAGCGCGCGCGCGTCGACGCACCCCAGCTCGCGCGCCGCCCGCGCGAGGGCCTCGTCCTCCTCGGCGCGGTGGCTCGCGTGGTCGCGGATCGCCGCGCTGCACACGAGCGCCGCGAGGCCGGCGAGGTTCCACGCGACGAGGATCACCTCGCGATAGGCGGCGCCGTTGTTCACGCCCAGATGGCGCAACGCCGCCGTGGAGACGCTGAGCGCGAGGAGGAAGAACGCGCCGTTCGCGACGCGCGTGCGACGCGAGTAGTCGTCCGCGAGCGGCGTCGCGAGGAAGCGCGCAGGATCGAGGCGGCGCGCGCCGATCCGCGTGAAGGCCCAGTGCGGGACGACCACGAGCGTCATCGCGAACGAGAGCGTGCCCACGAACGCCGCGAGGCCCGCGAGCCCCTGGAGGGGCAGCACGAGTCGCGCGAGCGAGAGGACCATCACGTCGAGGCCCGCGACGAACGCCGTGGCTTCGACGAGCTGCAGCCACTCGCTCTCCGCGCGGTCGGCCCGGCCCGTGAGGACGATGCGCGCCGGGCCGTGCTTCGCGGCGGCGTGCGCGAGGAAGCGGCGCTCGAGCGCGACGCCCAGCGTGCGCCACACGCGCGAGAGCAGACGGCCGAGCGGGCGCGAGAGCGCGGCGAGCACGAGCGTGTAGAGGGCGCCCACGGCGAGCGTGGCGAGGCGCGCGGCGAGCGGCATCGCGATCGTGAGCTGGATGGGCGCGACCGCGGCGACGTAGACGAGCGCGACGACGCGCCGGTCGAGCCGTGGCCAAGCCATGGCGAGCGGACGGTACAACGAAGGCTTAAGCGACGCACTTCGTCTGAGGGCCCGATGAAGAAGCCGCTGGTGAAGGACTACATGACGGCGGAGGTCGTCAGCCTTCACCCGGACCTCAGCGTGAAGGAGGCCGTCGACCGCATGGTGGTCGCGGGGCACGTGGGCCTCCCCGTCGCCGAAGGCAAGCTCCTCCTCGGGTTCCTGACGCCCAAGGAGCTCCTGCGCAACCTGAGCTCGCCCGAGAAGCGCATCCGCGACATCATCGCGCAGGGGACGGTCGTCGCGCACCCCGAGATGGACATCGAGGACGCCGCTCGGATCCTTTTCCGCATGGGCGTGAAGGAGCTCCCCGTCGTCGACGACGACGGCAACATGGTGGGCATCGTGAGCACGACCGACATCATCCGCTCTCACATCGAGCGCGTGACGCCGCGCAAGATGCTGAAGCTCAAGGAGACGCTCGAGTCGCTCTACGACATCGAGATCGCGATCGAGCGCGAGTTCCTCGACATCGCGAACCTGCTCCCCACGCAGAAGCGCATCTACGCGGACGAGCTGCAGGGGCGCAAGAAGGAGATCCAGCGCGGGCTCGCCGAGCCGATCATGGTGATCATGAAGAAGCCGCAGCCGATCCTCGTGGACGGCCACCACCGAGTGATGGCGGCGCGCCAGCTCGGGATCGAGAGGCTCGAAGCGTACGTCCTGAAGCTCGACAAGGACATCGAGCTTGGCCTCGAGAGGAACGCTCGCGCGAGCGGCCTCCACACGCTCGCCGACATCGACATCAACGACTTCGGGCAGCATCCGCTCGTCGAGGTCACAAGTCGCCTCCTAAAAAAGAACGATGGATAGGCGGCCTGGGACGAAGACGCGAGGGCGCCAACGCGCCCGGTGCCCCGCAGGGCACGCGTCGGAGCGCGTCGCGGCACCTCAAGAAAATGGACAGCTAAGGCTCCGCGCGGATCGCGTAGTGCTCGTGCGCGAGCGGGATCACGGGCCCCGTCCTCCACCCGGCCGCGCGCAGCATGCGCACGAGGGCCTCGGGCGCAAGGCGCTCCTCGAGGGGCGGGCCGATGTCTCCGGCGCCGCTCGGGTCGAACTCCGCGATCACGAGCGGCGCGCCGCTCGCGCGCAGATGGCGCAGCGCGGCCGGCACGTCGTCAACGTGGTGGAGCATGTCCGTGCAGAACACGAGATCAAGGCTCAGATCCGGGAGCGGAGCGCGCTCCACGTCGAGGACCTCGGTCGTCACGTGCGCGTGATGGATCGGATCCAGCCTCGCGAGGAGGCTCTCCAGCGCGCCCTCCGAGACGTCGACCGCGTGCACGTGGCCCGTCGGGCCGGTGAAGGCCGCGAAGCGGATCGTGAAGAAGCCGGGGCCGCTCCCCACGTCCGCGATGCGGAAGCCGGGCCGACCGCGCGCGATGTCCCAGTAGCGCTGCGCGAGGTCGGCGCGCAGCTCCTGGCGCGCGTACATCTCGTCCCACCCAGGCTCGTCGCGGTGGTGGTGCGCGTGCTTGTCGTAGCCGCGGGGCACAGGGTCCAAGCGGCGGTCCGCAGCATCAAGGGGCGCAGGCCCTCGGCGCCGCACGCGTTGACTATATAAGGGGCCAGGCGCAACCGGGGACCCATGCAGCTCGCGGCGGCGTCCGTACCCGTCCAGGTACAAGACCGAACCGTTGCCGCGAAGCGCGACTGGGTGGCCTGGTACGAGGAGCTCGTGCCGGCCGAGCGCCGCGAGATCCGCGCGCGCCTCCTCAGCGCCTCGTACGACGAGGTCAAGGAGGACGCGGAGCTGCGCAACTTCTTCTTTTTCCACAGCGAGGAGATCGCCGGCGAAGAGACAGGCACGGAGCGCCTCGCCGAGCTCCACGCCGTGCTGCAGCACCTGCGCGGCAGCGGGGACGCCGACGTCGCCGAGAAGCGCCGCAAGGCCGTGCATTTCCTGCTCGCCGAGTACCAGCGCGTGCTCCGCGACAACCCGTGGGCCTTCTAGCGCCGCGCCGGGCGGGACCTCCTCCCGCGCTTGTCCCAATGCGACTAAGCGAGCGGGCGGCTCCTCGCGCGCGTGCGCTGGCCGCTGCTCGCCGCCCTCCTCACGCTCACCGCCCCGGTCGCCTCGGCGGGCGCGACACAGGTCCACCTCACGACGCTGGGCGACACCTACGTCGTCACCTTCGCCTCGGACGCCGCGAACGCGCCCGTGGTGTCCTGGCCAGGCGGGAGCGGCCCCTCGAACACGACGGGCGCGCTCGGGCTCTACGCCGCGCGCATCCCGGCGACGGCCGCGTGGTACGAGGTCGAAGGGCGCCGCTTCGAGCTGCGCGCGCCACCGGCCGTGGGCGCATCGACGCGAGTCGCCTACGTCGCGGACCTCGGCACGGGGAGCAACGCGAGCGCGATCGCGCGCGCCATCGCCGCGCAGAAGCCCGACCTCGTCCTCGTCGGCGGCGACCTGGCGTATGCGCACGGGAACGATGGCACGTGGGCGGAATGGTTCGCGATGATGGAGCCGATCGCGAGCATTCGCCCCCTCATGCCCGCCTTCGGCAACCACGAAGGCTACTGCGGCGACGCGGAGAGCTTCCGGGGATGCGCGAGCGAGCGACAGGCGTTCCACCAGCGCTTCGTCCTCCCGCGCGACGCGCTCGACTACGCGTTCGACTGGGGGCCCATCCACGTGACGGTCCTCGACACCGAAGCCTACGAAGGCGACGGCTGGCCCACCGACCCGAAGGAGCAGAAGACGTTCCTCACCTCCTCGCTCGCCGACGTCGGCGGCCGCTGGAACGTCGTGATGTACCACAGGCCGCTGCGCACGACGAACCTCCACGAGGAGGCCGCGGCCGATGACGCGCGCGCGCAGCTCAACGACACGCTCAACACCCGGGCCGACCTCGTGCTCCAGGCGCACGTGCACGCCTACGAACGGTCGGTCCGAGAAGAGGGCCGAGCGCAATTCGTCACGAGCGGCGGCGGGGGGCGCCCCCTCTACGACGAGTGGGCGCCGATGGAGCCGTGGGTCGCGAAGCGCGCGACCGAGCACCACTTCCTCCTTCTTGATATCACACCGACCCGCATCGACGCGAAAGCGATCCGCGCCGACGGGAGCACCCTGGACAGCTTCTCGCTCGAACGACCCGCGCCGCCGAGCCCGACCCCCCCGAGCGCGACGCCGACCGCAACACCGGGCGGCACGCCGACCGGCACGACGCCGCCCAACGCCACGACGCCCATCGACGAGGCGCGCGCGCCGCTGCCGCTCGCGGTCGCGCTCGTGGCCGTGGGCGTCGCGGTCGCGTGGCGGCGGCGTGGCTGACGGGCGGACCCCGTCAAGCCTTCAGCACGTCGACCAGCGCGACGCGCTCGAGGACGAGCTCGCCCCATCGTGCGGGCGGGAACATCGCGCGCTCCTCGGCCGTCACCCCGAACGCATCGAGCACGGAGGCATCGCCTTCGAGGAGCGCGTCGTCCCGCGTCCATCCCTGCTCGCGCGCGAGCGCGTCGAGCGCGGAGGCGCCCGCAGCGCCAGCGAGGGTGGCCGCCGCGTCGCGATCGACGCGGCGAGCGTCCCATGCAACGGCCGCGATCGCGCGCGCGCCGTCCGCGAGCCCGAGGAAGGCGATCGCCTTGTGGACCTGGCGCTCGCCGGCCGCGTAGAGGAGCGTCTCCGTCGCGAGGTCGGCGCTCCTCGCGCGGCCCTCCGCGAGCGCGCGGGAGGCGAGGCGCGCGGCGTGGCGCAGATGGTCGGCGCCGTAGATGCGGTCCGCGCGCATGAGCTGGATCGGGCGGCCTCGGATCGCGGCGAGAAGTGGCGCGAGCCGAAGCTCGTCGCAGCGATAGCTTCTCACGAGCGGGTCCGCGAACGAAGCCACGGAGGGCCACGGAGGCGAGGAGATGAAAAACCCTCTGTGTCTATTCGTGGGCCTTGACCCGGGCGTCGTGCTGGGCGATCGCGTCCACGTAGTCGCCCTCGCGGCGCTTCAGGAAGGCGGTCGTGAAGACGAGGGTCGCGTCGTGCGCGAAAAGGATGAAGAGGATCCGATATCGACCTACGCGCAGGCGATACGAACCGTCAAAGGTGCTCGTGGAGAGTGCGCCCACTTGCGCCGAGTGGGTGGGCACATCGAACCTTGCGAGCGCGCGCATCGCGGCGCGGGCGTTGTCGTGCTCGTCCGCGGGAAGCTCTTGCCAGATCGCCGCGTGAGCGTAGGACTCGAAGGGCACGGCCAGCTCCGTTCAAAGACGCTCGAAGTCGCCGCTCTCCTTCATGTTCTTGAGGACGCGCTCCTGCCAGGCGCGATCCGGCTCGCGGGACAGTTCCGAAGTCATGGGATCAGCCGAAGTCCCCCAGCCCGCGCTGCGGATCCCGAGGCGCTTGCGGCTCCTCGGCAGGAGCGTCGTCGACCTGGTCGGTGCCGCGCACCTCGCGCAGGATGCTCATCGCGAGCGTGGGGCCGATGCCGTGCACACGTGTGAGGTCCGCGAGCTTTGCCTTCGCGAGGAGCGCCTTGCCTTTGTAGCCGGCGTTCCAGAGCTGACGCGCGCGGTAGCGGCCGACGCCCTTGAGCTCGAGGATCGGAAGAAGCTCCGCGCGCGCGCCGAACGACAAGCGCGCCTGCAGCTCGGCTGCGGGCTTCGTGGCCGTCTTCTGGAAGATGCGCGCGATCTCCTCGGTCGCGTACATGAGCCACTTGGCCGTGTCGACCTTGTTGTTGATGTCGCCGGGGTACGTGCCGTACTTCTTGAGGAGGTCCTCGTCGCTGTGCTCCTCGATCCAGTCGTGGAGCATCATCGCGGTCTTGAGCTCCGCGAGGAAGAACTCGTAGTCGGCGCCATGCTTCGCGGGGACGAGGAGCTCGTCCTCGCGCTCGTCCGCGACGCCGACGAGCCACTCGTCGCCCTTGCGCATGTAGATCGGGATCATGTCGGGCGTCGCCACGGCGGCGTGAAGGAAGCTGAAGGGCGTGAGGCGCTTCACCGAGTTCACGTTCGCGAGCGCCGCACGCAGCTTCACGGCCGACATCGGGTCGACGTAGAGCTCGCTCACGCGCTTCCCGAAGCGCGTCGCCTGGAACTCGTCGCCCTGCGCCTTGAGGAGATCGTTCTCCAGCAGGAAGTCGATGACGCGCGTGATGCGCTCCTTGAGCACCCAGGTGTCCGAGTTGAACGCGTAGAAGGTGCTCTTCATGAACGCGTCGAGCTCCTGCTCGTTCGTCACGAACTCGCTCGCGATGCTGCTGAGGATGTGCGTGCGCAGCGCGGTCTCCGTGCCGAGCTTCGACTCGACGCGCTCGGTCTCCGCCAGGATGAAGTTCAGGAGGATCTCCGACTTCTGCTCCTGCGTCTTCGCGATGGTGATCGCCTCGCCCACCTTGTCGAAGCGCGGACGGCCGGCCCGGCCCGCCATCTGCTTGTATTCGAGGACCGGGATCGGCTGGTTCCCTTCGTTGACATCGTAGCGGAAGAGGTCTCGAACCACGACCCTCCTCGCCGGCAGGTTGACCCCCGCTGCGAGGGTCGGCGTCGCAGCCAGCGCGCGCAGGTGTCCCTGTTTGAACAGGGTCTCGACGAGCTTGCGCTCCGAGGCGCGCAGCCCCGCGTGGTGGAACGCGGCGCCGCCCATGAGGCATTTCCCCAGACGCCCTTCGATGCTCGTCGCCTCCTGGGACCCCTTCAGCGATTCCGCCGCGTCCTTCAGGATCCGGAGGCACTCTTGGGGCAAGTGGCGCTTGATCGCGCCGGCCAGCCGCTCGGCGAGCGCTTCCGTGGACTTCCTCGTCGAGACGAAGACGATCGTGCTGCCGCCCTTCTTCACCGAGTCCTCCGCGAGGGCGATCGAGGGATCCTCCTGGTCGCTCTCGACCTGATATCGTTCGTTGTCGAGGAACTGGATCCCCTTGCCGTAGAAGATGCCTTCCCGCAGGGAGACCGGGCGCCATTCGGTCTTCACGTGCGACGCGCCCAGCCACTGCGCGATCTGCGCGGAGTTCGAGATCGTGGCGGAGAGCGCGACGATCTGCGCGTTCGGGTTGAGCCCGCGGAAGCGCGCGAGGAGCACCTCGAGCGTCGGCCCGCGCGAGGCGTCGCCCATGAGGTGCACCTCGTCGGCGACGATGCATCCGAGGTCCGTGAGCCAGCGCGCTTTGTGGCGCATGAGCGCGTCCGCCTTCTCGGAGGTGGCGACGATGATGTCGAAGCGGGCGAGGTGCGGGTCCTCCGCGTCGAGGTCGCCGGTGGCGACGCCGACACGCAGGCCCAGCGCGCCGCCGAGCGCCTTCAGGTCGTCATACTTCTCGGACGCGAGCGCGCGCAGCGGGACGAGGTAGAGGCCGTGCGCGCCCTTGAGGGCCTTCGTGAGGAGCGCGAGGTACGCGACGAGCGACTTGCCGCTCGCGGTGGGGACCGCGAGCACGAGATTCTGGCCCGAGACGGCGATGGGCGCCGCGTCCACCTGGGAGGGCCAGAGGTCGCCGTAGCCGTTCGCGCGCAGCACCGGCGGCAGCTGCGGGTCGATGCCGGGGATGTCCTCGAGGCGGAGGACCCCCTGCACGGCCGCCGCCTGGGCGACGAGCGGCGCGCGCGGCGGCGCGGCGGCGGGGGGCGGAGCCATGGGCTGGAAGGGGTTGCCCTCGATCGCGGCGGGGTCCTTCTTGCGCGCCAATGGTGCAACGAGGGTGGGCTTCCTTGAAGAAGACTTTGCGCGGGGCGCCGGAAGCACCTTCCTGCGGTACCTCGCCACAGGAGAGATCCGAGGCACCCGAGGCACAAGGGACCCAAGATCCCCAGGCTCGGGGTCGCCTCCGGCCCTCGGGTCGCTCCGGTCGCTCGGGTCTCGACGGGCACGGAAAGAAAGGGATGCCCCCCGGCAAGCTTCCCAGAAAGCCGGGGGGACTTCGACCGGACCGCGGTGCGATCGTCGCGCGTGCGCGAGGCCCGGCTCCTCCAACGAAGGAGGGCTCGTCCGGGCAATGGGGACCAAACTAGCGAACCATGGATGATCGGGATCCAGAACTTGTTTCAGACGCGTGCCTGCGGGCACCGGCCGCTCCGCGGCCTCGCGTCCTCTCGCGATGCCTCAAGCGTTCGGCATCGCGAAGCCGCCGCCCAGGTGCGTCGGCTTGTTGGCGCAGAAGGCCATGATCGCGGTCATGTTCGAGAAGCCGCGAAGGTTGGCGCGAGGCACGTCGGGTTGCATGCATCGTGGGGACCGGGGTCCCCTAGTTGCTGGTTGGGGTGCGGGCCTTCTCAGGTCGGGGAAGGGGTGTTCTACGTCGGGGCCAGCGCAAGGGCAGGCGCAAGCGCAAGGGACGCCGGTATGGAGGCAGCGGGCCAGGGGCGGGTGTACGTCCATCCATCGCGGGCGCCCCCGAGCGTCCGGCGCATCAGGTCGGGCCGCGAAGCGGTCGGGGTCCGGGGGCGCATGCCCCCGGCGGGCGGAGTCCAGAGGGGGAGGACACCCCCTCTGGCACGGAGTGATTGGTGGAAAAACTGGTTCTTGGCGCGTTCCTGGCGCAGAACTAATTTTCAACGACGACGACTCTGGGGGGTAAACCCCCCAGACCCCCCTTTGGTCACGGAGTGCGTTGAAAGAAAAGCAGCCCGCCGGACCGCAGTGCGGCGGGTCCCGCCTGCCTGCGAGCGGCGGCGGACGGGAGGCCCGGCTCCTCCAGCGAAGGAGGGCACGTCCGGGCGAGGGGGACCCCCACCGGCCCGCGAACCATGGGCCGGTGGGAAGGGCCTCCGCGCCGAGCGAACGGCGGCGGAGGTCACGAGGAGGGGATGGTCTCAGAGCCTGTAGGCGCCCGACAGGTGTGTAGGCTTGTTGGCACAAAAGGCGAGGACTGCGGTCATGTGGGAGAATCCGCGCAGGTTGCTGGAGGGCACGTCGGCGTGCATGCGTCGACGGGACCGGGGTCCCCTATTGACGGGTTGCTGCGCAACCCTTCACCAAGGGCGCCAAGCGGGCCAAGGGCGCCAAGCGTCGTGGGTCGACTTGTGGAACGCCCGTTCTCCACTTGGCGCCCTTGGCCGCCTTGGCGCCCTTGGCGTTACGAGCGAAGCTCCTCCAGCACGATCTCCGCCTCGCCCGCGGGCAAGGGCTTCGGATCGCGGCCCACGTGGCCGAAGAGCTTCGACTTGCGGATGCCGTAGATCGCGTAGACCATGAGGCCCAGCCCCATCCAGCCGAAGAAGCCGAGGATCGTGATCGGAGCGAGGCTGAAGAAGAGCGCCGTGCAGAGGAGGGCGCCAAGCGCGGCGAGCACGGGGAAGCGGCCGATGTTGAGTGGCACCCTGAACGGGCGCACGAGGTCGGGCTTCTTGTAGCGCAGCACGATGACGCCGATGCACACGAGGATGAAGGCGAAGAGCGTGCCGATGTTCGTGAGCTGGCCTGCGAGGCCGAGCGTGCCGAAGCCGGCGACGAGGCTCACGGCGAGCCCGGTGCCGATCGTCGTTCGCGCCGGCGTGCCGAACTTCTCGTGCACCTTCGACCAGCTCTGCGGAAGCATGCCGTCGCGCGCGAGGGCGAAGAAGACGCGCGGGCCGCCCATGAGGAGCACCATGAGGACGCTCGCGATGCCGATGACGGCGCCGAAGCGGATGAGGTTCGCCGCCCACAGGATGCCCGCCGATTCGAACGCGTAGCCGAAGGGCTCGCCCAGGTGCGACGCGGCGAGGGCGGGCGTCATGCCGGTGCCGTTGGCGCACGGGCCCGGCGTCGTCGCGAGCGCGCAGTCCGGCATGAGGTCCGTGTACGGGATCATGCCCAGGAGCACGCCGCTCGCGAGGATGTAGAGGAGCGTGCAGATCCCGAGGGAGAGCAGGATCCCGATGGGGAGATCGCGCTTGGGGTTCTTCGTCTCCTCCGCGGTCGTGGACACGGCATCGAACCCGATGTAGGCGAAGAAGATGATCGCGCCGCCCGCGAGGATCGGGCCGATCGCGCCGAGGCTCGCGTACCACGCGCCCGCGGTCGCCGGCGGCGGCGCGAGGCGCAGGTTGTCCATGTTGACGAGGAAGATCCCCATGCCCACGACGATCGCGATGATCGCGATCTTCGCCGCCACGAAGACGCCGGTGAGCCGCGCGGCTGCTTTCGAACCCACGACGAGGACGATCGTCACGATGAGGACGAGGATCATCGCGGGGAGGTTGACGATCCCGCCGTTGGCGGGCGAGTTGAGGAGCGAGACGGGGATCTGATAGCCGGTGAGGCCCGTGACGAGCGCGCCGAAGTTGCTGCTCCAACCGATGGCGACGGCCGCGGCGCCGATCGCGTACTCGAGCACGAGCGCCCACCCGAGGGTCCATGCGAGCGTCTCCCCGAGCGCGCTGTACGTGTACGCGTACGCGCTGCCGCTCGTGGGGATGGCGCTCGCCATCTCCGCGTACGCCATGCCGGCGAGGGCGCAGATGAATCCGACGAGCACGAAGCTCCAGATGATGTTCGGGCCGGCGAGCTGCGCGCCGAGGCCCGCGTACACGAAGATGCCGGCGCCGATGATCGCGCCCACGCCCAGGAGCGTGAGGTCGAGCGCGTTCAGCGACTTCTTGAGCGACTTCGTGGGATCGCGCGCCTGTGCGATCACGTCCTCGGGCGACTTCTTGAGCGAGTACCGGTCGATCGCGTCGCGGAAGAATCCCATGAAGGTCACCTGGATCCGGGCGTGAGGGTCGGCACCCATTCGGTCGCGGTGAGGGAGACGGTGCCGCCGGGATCGCCCGCGGGCAGGGGGAGCGGCGCGCCGCCGCGGCTGCCGGTGATGGTGACGGTCCACGTGCCTTGCGCGGCCGTCGCGTTCTCGAAGGTCGCGAGGTTCGCCCGCGCGTCGGCTTCGGTCGCGCCCGCCGCCGTCGCGGGGCCGGGGGCCGCGGCGATCTCGATCGGGACCGTGACGCCCTGGCCGCAGGAGCCTTGCGCGGACCCCGTCTGGCCGTTGGGGCCTTGGACGTCGACGGCGAGGCTGAACGTCACGGGGCCGACGTCGCCCGTCTGGCCCGTGCAGGCGACGGCGAACTCGAGGGCGGTGACGTTCATCGCCGTCACTTCGAACTCGAGGCTGGCCGAGCGGAGGCTCGGCGCGCTCTGGCTGTCGAGCTCGACCGTGTCGGTCTGGAACTGGACGTTGAAGAAGCCCGCCGCGCTGCCGGCGCCGCCGAGGCCTCCTGGCGAGGAGACGATCGCGTACGTGGCGCCGCCGAACAAAAGGGCGCCGATCACGAAGAGAACGATGTCGGGCCCTGCCATCCTCATGGGGTTCCCGCGAGCATGCCGGACGCCGTTCATCAACGTTGTTGCGGGCGCGTTTGAGCGAGGCGTCGCCAGTCGCCGGGCCGGGGCTGGGACTCGGGCTTGGGGAGGGCGAGCGTCCGGGCGCAGGAGCGCGCGCCGGGGCGAAGGCCCTCGACCTCGCCCTCCCTGGGCCGCGCCCCCGCGCACCCCCAGCCCCAGTCCTCGCCCGAGCCCACCTCGTCGCTGGGATGGGGCTCGGACCCGGGCCGAAGTGCGCGAGCGCTGGCAAGCGCGGGCGGGCGGGCGCGGGCGTGGTCCCGGGCCCGCGACCGCGCGCTCCCTCGACCACGCCCTCGAGCGCCCCGAGCCCTCGTCCGCGTCCGAGCCCGGCAAGGGCGGGGAAGGGAAAGCCCCGTGAGGGGCAGAAGCCAAGGGGCTCGCTCCGGGAGTTGACGCGCGGGGAGGCTAGGCACCGCGCGCCGCGTCGACCGGCGCGAACACACCTCTACACGTACAAGGACGTCGGATGCAAGAACCTTCGGCAAACGTGCCGAAGTCGGGGTTTAGTACTTTCTACAGGATGAGGCTCAGATTCGATCAGAGGATGTTGGTGTCGGCCTCGATCTGTCCGCCGCACGTGTCGTCGCGCCCGCTGTCGTCGCGCTGGAGACCCGGCATGCCGTTGGACTCCTCGTAGACCCAGATGGAGAGGATGCAGTCGAGCGTGCACGCGTCGTTGTCGACGTACATGCCGTCGTTCTCGAGCTCGGGGTGCGACGTGGTCGGCGCGCAGCCGGCGGCCGAGGCGGACGCGGCGCCGAGCGCAGCGAGGGTCAGGAGCGCCGTGAGGACCTTGTTCATCAAGCCTGCCGGTGCGCCCGGGAGGCTTGAAAGGTGCCTGTCGCCGGACCGGAGGGACGTCGTGTCCGAGGCCCGGTGACAGCCTGGCGGCTGGTGGAAAGGGATGCGCCCCGGCCCGGAGGCCGGAGCAGAAAACGGATACGGTGCCGGATCACGGCACCGGAACATCGTCCTTAAACGATGTTGAGGTCGCCTTCGAAGGCGCCGCCGCACGTGTCGTCGTGCACTTCGTCGGAGCGCTGGAGACCGGCGACGCCGTTCGTCTCCTGGTAGCCCCAGATCGAGAAGAGGCAGGTCGGCTGGCAGGCGTCGTTGTCGATGTAGAACTGGCCCGCGGGCGTCGCGCCCGTGTCGATCTCGGGGACCGAGGTCGTGAGCTCGCACTCGGCGAGGGCGGCAGGCAGGGCGATGCTGATCGCAGCGAGCGTCAGCAGGGTCGTGAAGAACTTGTTCATTCTGTTTCCTCCGTTGGTAAGGCCGCGAAGCCTCCCGTCCCGGGGAAGCCCCCTGACAAAAATAAGGACTATGCTGAAACTCTATCTGCGAGCGCCACTGGAGCCCCTCGAACACCGGAAAAACGCCGTCCAGTCCTTGATATGACGGAGAAAAGGCGCGCCGCGCGCCGCTCTCGCGGCGCGCGGGGGGCGAGCGAGCGTGCTCAGAAGATGTTCAGGTCGCCTTCGAAGACGCCGCCGCACGTGTCGTCGTGGACCTCGTCGGAGCGCTGGAGGCCCGCGACGCCGTTCGACTCCTGGTAGATCCAGATCGAGTAGATGCAGGTCGGCTGGCAGGCGTCGTTGTCCACGTAGAACTGGCCGGCGGGCGTCGCGCCCGTGTCGACCTCCGGCGCGGACGTCGTGAGCTCGCAGTCGGCGAGGGCGGCAGGCAGGGCGACGCTCAGCGTCGCAAGCGTCAGAAGGGTCGTGAAGAGCTTGTCCATGTGGTTGACCTCCGTAGGGAAACCTCAACGGCTCCCGGGCAGGCAAGCGCGCGCCCATGGATAAGGTGCGCGGGTTCCACGAGCGAAATGCCGGCGCCGCGAAGGCTCACGGCTCGTCGGGCACGCGCGCGACGGGCGGGGAGGCGGGCGCCTGCGGCGCGGGCGCGAGGGCGCGCGCCGCGAAGCCGCGCAGGGCGTCCTGGCCCAGGTCGCTCACGTAATAGTGCGTGGTATGCTCCTTCTTCACGGGCCGGATGAGCTCCGCGTCCTCGAGCTTGCGCAGGTGCCAACGGATCGTGCCGTGGTTCACGCCGAGCGCGCGGGCGATCTCGCGCTGGTGGGCGCTCGGGTTCGTCGAGACGTACACGAGGATCTGGTGCGCGTTGTCGTTGCGGAGCACCGAGGACGCGATGGCCTTCCGCTTCGTCTCGACGCCGCCCTCGACCGGGTAGAACACCTTGTACCCCTCGAACTTCTTCGAGGTCACGAGGTTCGCATCCTCCAGCTTGCGAAGGTGCCAGAGTACGTTCGTCGTGCTGAGGTCGAGCGCCGTCGCCGCCGCGCGCAGGTGCACGCCCGGGTGCGCCTGGATGTGCTCGAAGATGGAGCGCCGCGCGTCGTTCTCCAGCACGTTGTCGTTGTTGACGAACTTCGCGCCCAGGAACCAGCCAAGCCCGATGAGGGCGCCGACCGCGACGGCGCTCACGCCGAAGCCCATAGGGCTCGTGACGTCGAAGCCCCCGGGTCCGCCCAGGAGATCATCGGTGAGGCTCGCGAGATAGAGCGCCGAAGGCATGGCTGTCCAACGGTTCGTCGTTCGGAGGGCTATAAAGGAGTATGCGGAGGGGCACAGCGCCCCTGGGGGCTCCCTCGCGCTCTTGCTCGCCCGCGCCGACGCCCGACCGGGCTCGCAAGCGCAAGCGCGCGCGGGCGTCCGCCTTGTCGTTGTCCTCGTCCCTGCCTTCGGCCTCGTCCTTCGATCAATATGTAACCGAAAAGTTACACAAAATCCGCCATGCGGAAAAGGACGAGGCCCAGGACAAGGGCACCGACAAGGACAAGGTCCCTACGCGGCCGAGATGACCGCAGGCGCCGCCACCGGCACCGGGCGCCGGGCGGCGACCTCGCGCAGCGCCGCGAGGCCCATCGGGGTCGGCTCGTACGAGCTGGCCTTCCCGCGGCGCGTCTCGACGATGAGCTCGGCGCCCAGGAGCTTCTTGAGGTGCCAACGCACGGTCCCATGGTTGACGCCAAGCGCGCGCGCGATCTCGCGCTGATGCGTTCCCGGATTCGCGACCACATGCTCGAACACTTCCTGCGCGTTCCCGTTCGCAAGCGCGGTCTTCCCAAGCGACATCCGGCGCGCCTCGACCCCGCCCTCGGCCGGGTAGAACACCTTGTAGCCGTTGAAACGCTTCGAATGGATGAGACCGGCCTCCTCGAGCTTCCGGAGGTGCCAGATGGCGTTCGTCGTCGTGAGCGTGAGATCGTCCGTGACCTGCTTCAGATTCGCCCCCACGCGCTCCTTCAGATACGCGTAGATCCGCTGCCGAACGTCGTTCTGCAGGACCTCGGTGGGCGTCACAAAGCGCGCGCCGCCAAAGAAGAGCCCCGCTGCCGCAAGGCCCGCAAGCCCCACCGCGATGCCCGCCCCCGCCAACCAGGGAAGATCAAAGCCACCCTCGGCCGGCACGGCCACGACCGGAAGACCAGGCTGCGGCTCCGCGAGCCCCGCGGCCTCCGCAGCGCCATCCGCGAGCGCCTCCACCTCATGCACGCCAGGAGCATCCGGCGCCAGCTCATCCAGAAGCTCCCCCACGGGCGACGCCGCCACGACGGGCGCAGCCGCAAGGACGACCACGACGCCAAGGACCGCAAGGTAGCTCCGCATGACAACCTCTGACGCGCAGTCGGATTCGCGGTATATGAGGTTGGTGGCGGCCTTGTAGAAGGATGGACGCCCTCGAATGCAAGCGCAAGCGGGCCACGGGGCGAGGACGCGGGGCCGCGGGGGGGGGCGGGCGGGCCGGCGGGTGCGGACGCATGTGCAAGGCATGTGCAAGGCATGTGCAAGGCATGTGCATGGCACGTGCAAGGCACGTGCAGGGCATGTGCAAGGCACGCGCCTCTCAGCTGCCGCGCACATGCCTGGCAATGAGGCGAGGACAATGGACACATCCCCCTCGCACCATCGGGGTAGGGATGGTCGCCCCCCTCGATGACATCGTCCGCTCCTTCCGCCGCAGCCGCGACCGCGTCTCGGTCTTCCTCGCATGCATGGCGCTCGGACGCGCTCCGGTCCCCGAGATCGCAGCGCGCTCGGGCGTGGAGCCCACGCGCGTGCTTGCGGTCATGGAAGGTCAGCTTCCGTGGTTCAAGCCCGCGTACTCGCTCGTGCAGCTGGGCCTCATGGTGCCCATGACGACGGCGCACGGCCCATCGTACGAGCCCACGCGCGCCGCCGCAGGCGTCCTCGACGCGCTTCGGGCGCGTGCGTTGCTGCCCAGCGGCCGGGACGAGGGGGCGAGGGCCGAAGGGTGAAAGGGCGCGGTGCGCGCGGGGCCTCACATGCACTGCATGTGCACCGCACATGCGTTGCACATGCGCTGCACATGTCCCGCATATGCGCTGCACATGTCCCGCATATGCGCTCCACATGCGCTGCGAATGTCCCGCACATGCATCGCACGTGCGCTGCACGTGCGTCGCGGGCCGCAGCGCTGCCTCCGCCGCTCCCGTCGGTCGCGTGGCGGTTCAGCTGAACATGCCTTCGATCTGCGTCTTGTAGTGTTGCACGATGATGCGGCGCTTCTTCTTGAGCGTGGGCGTGAGCTCGTCGCGGTCCATGGTGAAGGCGTGGTCGGCGAAGGCGAACGTCTTGATCTGCTCGAAGTCGGCGCAGCGCGCGTTCGTGTCGTCGATGGCCTTCTGGAACTGCGCGCGCACCTGCGGCGCGTCGAGGAGGTCGCGTCCGACCTGGTAGGTCATGGGTTGGCCCGTGGGGTCGGGCTTCACGACGACCTTGTTCTTGTCGTAGGCGATGCCGTTCTTGTCGGCCCATGCGACGAGCGCGTCGAAGTTGGGTTGCACGAGGCAGCCTGCGAACTTGCGGTCGGTGGCGACGAGGAGGGCGTCGGCGACGAGGGGGTTGAGCTTCAGCTTCTCTTCGACGGTGACGGGCGCGATCTTCTTGCCGGTGTTGAGGACCTCGATCTCCTTCTTGCGGTCGACGATCGCGAGGAAGCCGTCCTCGTCGAACTTGCCGATGTCGCCGGTCTTGAACCAGCCCTCTTCGTTGAACGCGTCCTTCGTCTCGGCGGGCTGGTTGAGGTAGCCTTTGAAGATGTTGGGGCCTTTCATGAGGACCTCGCCGTCGTCGGCGAGCGTCATCTCCATGCCGGGGAAGGGGGGGCCGACGGTGCCGGGCTTGAATTTCCAGGGGAGGTTCACGTTGGAGGGCGCGCTCGTCTCGGTGAGGCCGTAGCCTTCGTAGATCGGGACGCCGATGCCTTGGAAGAAGTACAGGAGGTCCGGTCTGATCGCAGCCGAGCCCGTGATGCCGATCTTGAGCGCGGTGAGGCCGAGCGCTTCGCGCAGCTTCGCGTAGACGAGCTTGTCGAAGAGCGCGTGCTTCACGCGCAGCCCGAGCCCAGGCTTCCCTCCGTTCGCGATGGCTTTGCCATACTCCCGGGCCGTTCCAGCGGCGCGCGCGAAGATCTTCTTCTTGCGCTCGTCATTCCCTTCTTCGACCTTCTTCACGATCTGCGCGTACATGCGCTCGTAGAGGCGCGGCACGCTCGCAAGGTACACCGGCCGCACCTCCTTGAGATCGTCCACGAGCGTCGCGGGCGAGCCGAACGAGATGATGCCGTTGATGTGGATCGCATGCTGGAGCTGCAGGCGCCCGTAGCAGTGCGCGAGCGGCAGGAACACGAGCGTCGTGCCGTTGTCTGGCACCTGCAGCGTCTT
>DATLCC010000080.1:0-42082 GCA_035526585.1 Thermoplasmatota archaeon
TCGTCCTCATGCCCGTCTCATTGGCGGCGGACGCAGAGCAGTACCACTACATCGCCGGGGGCGGGACCCCCTCCGTGGACGCGCTTGGCGCGCACGTCGGCTCGGGCGGCGTCTGCGCGACGCGCGTCGACGACACCGGCATCGGCGGCATCTGCGGGCTTCCGGTGGACGAGGGCGAGACCATCCGCATCACCGTCGTCGACGACGTGAAGGGTGATGTGCCCTTCTTCGTGAGCTTCGGCGGAGCGACCGACGACCTCGTGGCCGACTTCTGCGCGGACGGCATCGAGGGCTCCGGCAGCGTCACGTTCGTCGCGCCCGCCGGATGCGACCGGCTCGACATCCAGGTCGGCGTGACCGCGGCCATGGGCACGATCTTGATCGAGCGGCTCTGATGCGCATCCTCGTCGCCTTCCTGCTCGCGCTCCCGATCGCCTCCGCAGGAGGCCTCGTCGAGGAGGTCGCGTACGTCGTGGGGACAGGCCAGCCGAACGCGGGCCTCTTCTGCCTCGATGCGCGCGAGACGACGCAGGCGATCGAACCGCCCTCGGTGGGCGGTGGATGCACGCTCGTCGTGCCCACGGGCGCGCCGCTCGTGGTCGAAGCGGTGGACGACGCGCAGGGCGAGGTCTCCTTCTTTTACGACGTGCGCGTGGGCGACCCCGACGCACGGTGCGCGCACGGCTTCGTTCTCGGGCCGGCCCTCATCGCCGTTCCGCCAGGCTGCGACCAGCTCAGCGTGCACCCCGCGTTGGGATCGCTGAGCGGCGTCGTGCGCGTCATGACGTCGTGACGACGCCCGGCGCGAGGCCGATCACCGGAAGCCTGGGCGGCGCAGGCTCGCATAGAGACGATCGGGATCCTCGGCCGCATGATAGCGTTCCCTGTGGTAGGCACCGTAGTAGGGCATGCGGTCGGCCACGACCTGGCGGAAGGCGGCGCGGATGCCCTCATCGTCCAGCCCTCGCGTGGGAACGTAGTCGTCGAGCCGGTTCAGGCACCCCTTGAGCTGCCCGTCGTGCGTGACGCGGACGCGGTGGCAGTTCGCGCAGAACTCGGCGTTCCCCACCGGATCGACCAGCTCGACGCGCGCGCCGTTGGCGAGCGTGTACACGTTGCGGTGATGCATCGTGCGCTGCTCGACCGTAGCCGTGCGTTCCGCGAGCCACCTCCTCACAGGTTCCAGCGGGACCCGGTGAGTTTGCATGTCGGTGCGGATCTCGGGCATGACCTCGATGAGCTGGAGCTCGAGCCCGTCGCGCTGGGCGACGAAGTCCACGAGCTCGGGAAGCTCGCCCAGCGTCTCGTCCATGAGGACGGTGTTGATCTTCACGGGCGCGAGCCCGGCCGCGAGCGCCGCCTCGAGCCCCGCGAGGACGGGCTCCAGCGAGCCGCGGCGCACGCTGCGGAAGTGGCGCGCGTCCAGCGAGTCGATGCTGATGTTCACGCGCGCAAGCCCCGCGTCGCGCAGCCCCTGCGCGCGGCCCGCAAGGAGGCTCCCGTTCGTCGTGAGGGAGACCTCCATCCACGGGGACACGGCCGCGACGATGGATTCGAGGTCGCGCCGCAGAAGCGGCTCGCCACCCGTGAACTTCACGCGGGCAATATCGAATTCGCGCGCGATGCGGAGCAAGCGGACGACCTCGTCCGTCGTCATCTCGGTCCCCGAGGGGTCCGCCGGCCCGCGCGTGTCGCCTAGACCTTCGTTGTGGCAGTAGACGCAGCGGAAGTTGCAGCGATCGGTCAAGCTCACACGAAGATCGCTCACGTGCCGGTCGTAGGCGTCCACGAGCATGCGATCCGTGCGCGCGGGATCGGCCATCAGGTGGACCCCACAAGAGGATCGCATCGAAGGAACGAGGTCGCACTCGCAAAACTGGTGGAGTCCTTCTCGGGGTCGGCGCGCAGGGACGCGCCCGCAGGCGCGCCCCGAGCACCGACCCCGACGAGGGCCAGTTTTGTGAGTGCGCAGTAGACGCAGCGGAAGTTGCAGCGATCGGTCAAGCTCACACGAAGATCGCTCACGTGCCGGTCGTAGGCGTCCACGAGCATGCGATCCGTGCGCGCGGGATCGGCCATCAGGTGAACCCCACATGGGATCGCATCGGCCTCCGGAGCGGTCGCTCGCATCAAAAGGGTACGCCTATTCGGGGTACTTGTCGAAGACCGCGCGCCGGGAGTCGCCCTGGGTCATCTCGTGCCGCTGGACGTTGTGGTCGATGAGCTCCTCTCGCGAAGTGAACGTGTCCCCGCAGAAGCATTCGTACGTGGTGTCGTCGGGCATGGGCGCCCCCACGCAGGCGCACGGGTATCCCGGTTGTCGCAGGGTCATCGGTGGGAGAGGTTGTACTCTCGGAAGAGCGCGTCCCCGAGGACGCTCTCCGCCTCGGATGGGTGGCGGTTGCGGAAGATGCGGACGACGTCCTCCTCCGGCACGTGCGGGCACTCGTTGAGGATCAGCGTGTAGATGTCGGAGGCCCAATCCGACGCCTGGATCGTGCGCAGCCCGTCCCGGTATTGGCGCTCGCGGATCTCCCGGGCGAGGCTCTTCGCGCGCGACTGGGGAGCGATGGCGGCGTCGGGCATGCGGCGGTGCCTATGGGGAAAGCGTGCAAGAAGCTTGGCCGTCCGTCGCGGGCAGGCGGGCCACCCGGTTACCATCCGTTACCTTCATGAGGCAGGGCGCATCCTGGTCGGCCGATGGCCGCTCGCCGCCCGATCATGGTGACCTCCCGCCCGAAGGTCGACCTGTGCCCCGTGACGGAGACGGCGAAGATCATCGGCAAGAAGTGGTACCTGATCATCCTCCACGAGCTCACCCGCGGGGCGATGGGGTTCAACGAGCTCAAGCGCGCCGTCCGCGGCATCAGCGCCAAGGTGCTCTCCGAGAACCTCGCCGAGCTGGAGCTGCGCGGGCTCCTGACCCGGACCGTCTACAGCGAGTCTCCGATGCGCGTCGAGTACGCGCTCACGGACAAGGGGCGCGAGCTCGACGGCATCTTCCTCTCGATGCGCGTATGGGGCGAAAAATGGGCGATCTGCTTGGATGCCGAGATGCCCGAGGATGCGAGCGAGCCTTCGGCCTAGTCCACTCCTTCGAACCGGCCGCAGAGCCCAGCGATACCCCGACCGGAGTCGCCATGCGGGGGGCGAGACCACGGGTCGCCATGCCCGAAGACCTGCGTGAGCCCGAGCTGCCCAACCTCACGAAGATCCGCGCGATGGACCGCCAGCAGCACATCGCGAAAGCCCTCGAGATGGGACTCTCCCGCGAGGAAGCGGAGCGCCACGCGGACGAGGACCTGCGGGAACGCGAAGAGGAGCGGGCCTGACCCCGCTCACGCGAAGCGGTAGGCATGCGTCTCGAGCACCCGTGCTACATGCGCGGGGTCGTACACGTCGCTTTTCTGGTAGGCGCACACGAGCCCCACGGTTGCCGCGAGGCGCCTCCCGAGCCACGCCTCGAAGGCGAACCATTCGTCCGCGCGACCGGTCCCGAGATAGCGTCGGCTCGCGTCCACGAAGATGCGCACGCTCGCGCGACCGTCCTTCGACGCGAGCGCGGTGAGCGAGTCCACCACCGCGGCGACGTGCGCGTGATCGATCCGGGGGCTGGCCCCTTGGAACGCCTGCGTGTAGAGTCGGACGAGGACCATGTCGCGCGGCGGGGCCCGGCCTTCCAGGGATCGCTCGAGGAAGCGCCAGGCATCCTCGTCATGGGGGAAACTGTGGACGAACACGCAGAGCTCGTTCTGCGCCTCCCCTTCACGCACGAACGCGGCGAGGCCCTCGCCTAGCTGCGCCTCCGACGAGAAGACGTGGAGCGCGTGATCGTGCGCGGCCAGGTTCCTTCGGCCGCTCTCGAGCGCATCGCGGCGCATGGGTGGCACTGGCGCCGAGCTCATGCACGTGCGTGTGGCGCGATCCAGCATAAGGGATCCCGCACGATCGCCTTTTTGGGGAAAGGCGACTTGACTGACGAGCGTGGAGATGGAGTGCCCCGTCGGTCGCGCCATCGTCGACGCGCTCCGCGACTCGGCCGAAGCCTACGAGGCGCGCGGGATCCTCGTCATCACCGACCTGACGCCGACCTCCGGTCTCGTGACGAGCGACGCGATCGTCCACCGCGCGGTCTACACGTGCTTCCGCGTGCTGCCAGCCAGGCTGGCGCGCGGCGCCTCGATCCGCATCTCGACGCACGCGCGCGCAGGTGGCGACCTCGAGCTCATCTGGGAGGCGCGCGAAGACGCGGACGTCGCCGCGCCGTCCGAGGGCACGACGCCGCGCACCGCGCTCTCGCGGGGCCCGCATGGCGACCTCCTCGAGGTGGCCGTGACCGCGCTGGAGGACATCTGCCGCGCGCGCGGCGGCCTCGTCGAGCAGCAGCACATCGAGCCGCCCGCATCCTCCGCCATCCTGCGGGAGCCTACCGTGTGGCGCCGCTACCTCTTCCTGATCCCCAGCCAGGAGCGACAGCCATTCGCTCCGCCGGACGCTCGCTAGACGCGTGAGGACACGGAAGGAGGAACGGAGGGTTTAAGTGGGCAACGCCTCGACCCGATCGCGTGAGTGTGGCGTTCGCCTGCCCGCCCGACTGCGGCCACTGCTGCACGCACCTCGAGCGCGAGCACGTCCCGGAGGACGAGGACTTCCGCGCGATGCTGCGGGAGCACGGCGTCTACGGTTGCACGGACGGCCTGCGCCTGGGGCTCTCCCTGTCGAACGCGGAGGCCGCAGCCCTCCAGGCCGCGGCATCCGCGCGCCGGATGAAGCTCGACCTCCACCCGCGCACCTGGCTCCTGGAGACGCGGCGCCGCGCGGCGGTCGTCCTCGACTGGCACATGCCTGACAAGGTGTGCCCCTTCTACGCAGACTTCCGCTGCGGCGTCTATGACGCTCGCCCTCTCGTGTGCCGCGCGTATCCCGTGCTCCAGATCGGCAAGCGCGGCCTCGCTTCGGAGTGCCCCAAGATGCCCGTCCCAGGCACAGCGCTGCGCGCCGAGCGCAAGGTGCGGCGCACGATCGAGGAGGCGCACGCGAAGCTCGACGAGATCGGCTGGCGCCTCCTCGACGCGCCCGGCGCGCGCTTCGCGAAGGGGCTGACGCCGCGCGAGGCGGAGGCGCGGCTCGCCCGCGCGCGCATCGTGACGCCGGAGGCGTTCTCCGCGCCTTAACCAGGGCAGCTGCAATACTGCGCAAGGTAGCCCGAGCTTGCGCCGGAGGACATCTGATGCTCGTCCCCCAGCGGATCCACGAGCCACAGGCTCCACGATCCGTCCCACCGCGCGCTCTGGAAGTTCGAGCCGACGACGTTCGCGTTCACCGCGGTCGCGCCGCACGCCGCCACGCCGTCGGAGACGACGCACGCGACGCTGCGGGTCGTGCCGGCCAGGGGAGCGTGCGTCACGTAGTTCAGCTCCCGAGTCGTCGCACGGAGGACCCACGTGCCGATCCCGAGCGTCGTGAGGTCCGCGTGGAACGTCGGCGAGTACGTGCACGAGTGGCCGTCGCTCGTGCACGAGACGACCGTCTGCGTGTACGAGAGGAAGACCTCGGAGCCTAGCTGCATCTGCGCCCGGCAGAACTCGGCCCAGCCCACCCCGCTCACGCGCTCCTCGATCGCCGCGTGGGATCGCGCGCAGAGCGCGTCCGGATGCAAGGCGCCAGGATCCACCGCATCGGCCGCGCCAGACGCAAGGACGGCCGCGAGCGCGAGCACGATCGCGGCGAAGAAATGCATCGTCATTCTCTCCCCGCCGGCCCGGTGGCCTGGGACGTCTTGAACCTGCCTGTGGAAGGCTTATTCCGCCGCGCGGGGTCGCGCGGGCGATGGTGGCCCCGTGGCGACGCGACCCGCAAGCGGCCCTGCGCAGCGCGATGGACCCGGCGCACACGCGTGAGCTCCCGCCCAAGGTGCGCTTCGAGATGCGCCGCAAGGTGCTCCACGTCGTCACGGCGATCGTCGCCGTGCCGCTCCTTCTCCTCGTCCCCTTCTGGGTCTCCTTCTGGCTCGCCCTCGCCGGGATCGTCGCCGTCACCCTCACCTGGGGGATCGAGCGGCGGCGCCTCCCCGCCGAGCTCAAGGGGCCGCTCCACGAGCCGCTCGCCGAAGTGCTGCAGAAGACGCGCCGGCCCGAGGAGGATTTTCCCTGGTCGCCCGTCCTCTACACGCTGAGCCTGATGCTCATCGGCCTCGCGCACCGCTACTTCGGGCTCTCGTGGGCCGTGGGCTTTGGCGCCTATGCGATCCTCGGCATCGGGGACGCGGCGAGCGCGCTCGTGGGCGTCGCGTACGGCCGCACCAAGCTCGCATGGAACCGCAAGAAGAGCGCCGAAGGGACCGCGGCCGGCATGATCGCCGGCTTCCTCGCCGGCGCTCTCATGGCGAGCGTCCCCTACTTCTTCACGACCCTCCCCGTTCCGCCTCTCCTCCTTCTCGTCGTCGCGGTGGGCGCGATCGCAGGCGCCCTCGCCGAGACGATCCCGCACGTCGAGGACAACTTCGTCGTCCCCCTCGCGGCAGCGGGCGCGATGTGGCTCTCCGCGACGATCCTGAGGCTGCCGCTGCCCTGACGCACGGCAGGCCCCACCCCCGGCGAACCGAGGATACCTTGATACAGAACCCCCTGCTTCGCGCGTCGTTCCGATGCCCGTCAGCGTGATCGTCGGTGCCCAGTGGGGCGACGAAGGAAAGGGCAAGGTCACCGATTTCCTCGCGGCCGAAGCCGACGTCGTCGCCCGCTATCAGGGCGGCAACAACGCGGGCCACACCGTCATCGCGAACGGACAGGAATACAAGCTCAAGCTCCTGCCGAGCGGCGTGATCCACGACGACGTCAAGAACGTCATCGGCAACGGGCTCGTCGTCGACCCCGCCGCGCTCCTCGACGAGCTCAGCGCCCTCCGCAGCCGCGGCCTGCGACCCAAGCTCCACGTGAGCGACCGCGCCGCCGTCATCCTCCCGATCCACAAGCTCCTCGACGGCGCCAGCGAGGACGCCGGCGCAGGCATCGGCACCACCCGCCGCGGCATCGGCCCCGCCTACTCCGACAAGATCGCCCGCACGGGCCTCCGCATCGGAGACCTCCTCTCGCCACCGCGCCTGCGTGCGCGGCTGGAGGAAACGATCCGCGAGAAGCTCGCGACGCTGCACCACCGCGGCGGCAAGATCCCGGGGCATGACCTCTCGCATCTCGTCGTCGACCCGACGCGCTACGTCGACGAGCTCGCGAAGGAATACGCCGGCTACGGAGAGCAGCTGCGGCCCCTCGTCACCGACACGGTCGCGCTCCTCCACGATTCGCTCGACGCCAACGAGACGATCGTCCTCGAGGGCGCGCAGGGCACGTTCCTTGACATCGACCACGGGACGTACCCGTACGTCACGAGCAGCAACACGACCTCCGGCGGGGCATGCACCGGCACGGGCATCCCGCCCACGGTGATCGACAGCGTGTTCGGGATCGTGAAGGCCTACACCACGCGCGTCGGCGGCGGCCCGCTCGTCACCGAGCTCTCGCACGAGGAGGGCGCCGGCAAGCACATGACCGAGGTCGGCCACGAGTTCGGCACCGTCACGGGCCGACGCCGCCGCTGCGGCTGGCTCGACCTCGTGATCCTCAAGCGCGCGGCGCAGGTGAACGGCATGACGAGCATCGCGCTCACAAAGCTCGACGTCCTCGGCGGCATCGGCGACATCGACGTGTGCGTCGCCTACGATATCGACGGCAGCGAGACGACGAAGCTCCCCTCCAACGCCGATGCGCTCGCGCGAGCCACGCCCGTGTACGAGACGATGCCCGGCTTCGAGCCGTTCAACAAGGCCACCGTCACGAAGGCCTCGCGCGAAGGTCTTGGGGCCCTCCCCACCGAGGCGCGCCGCTACGTCGAGGCCATCGAGGACGCGCTGGACGTGCCCATCGAGATCGTGGGCCTGGGCCCCGGCCGCGAACAGACCATCGATCGCCGCGTCCTCTCGTGACCCGACGAAAGACAGGCAGCCGAGCACCGCGAATCCGGCGACCGGGCCAAGGCATTCAAACGTCGAAGCGTGGAACTCCGGGACACATGGCAGTTCCCTGGGGTCTCCTGACCTTCCTGATCGGCATCGCGTACGGCTGGTTCTCTCCTGGCAAGGAGAACAAAGGCGCCCTCTTCAAGCGGGGCGTCATCTGGGGCATCGGCATCGCGATCGTCCTCGCGATCCTCGGCTACTTCCTCGGGGTGAACCCGCTCGGCCTCGCCGACAACGGCCTCGTCGGCAACATCATCGCCGCCTTCGTCCTCGCGCTCGTGTTCATCATCGGCGTCTGGATCGGCGACATGATCCCCGGCGGCAAGCGCGTCGGGCCCAACACCGGCATGCGACGCGTCTAAGGACGCGTCCCTTCCGCAGCTGAGGCAGCGGACTGCGACGCGTCTAAGGACGCGTCTCTTCCGCAGCTGAGGCAGCGGACTGCGCGTCTAAGGACGCGTCTCTTCCGCAGCTGACAGCGGACTGCCGCGACTGCGGTCGCGGCCTCTTCTTTTCATCACCTTCATGCACGAGCGTGAGCTTGTCCGCCTCGCATGTGGGGCTGGCTCGCGCTACTCATCGGGATCGCCTACGGATTCCTGACGCCTGGATCGCAGGACAAGATGGCTCTTCTCAAGAAGGGGCTCATCATCGGGATCGTGATCGCGGTCGTGCTCGCGATCCTCGGCATCCTGTTCCACGTGAACCTGCTCGGCTTCGGCTCGTCGCTCGTGTGGAGCATCCTCAGCGCGATCGTCATCGTCCTCCTCTTCGTGGGCGGCGTCTGGCTTGGCGACCTGCTCGAAGGCGCGATGAAGAAGAACAAGCGCTCCGTCTAAGGCGCGAACTTCACGCCATAGCGCGTCTTCCCTTCCTGGTCGAAGAGGCGCCGGACGACCGCGCGCACGGGCGCGCCGATCGCCGGGCCCTCCTCGTCGTAACCGGCAAGACGCGCCGTCACGCGCACGCCCAGCTCGGGCCACTCCACGACCCCCACCCAGTACGCGCCCACCTGCGCCTGCTCCAGCGCGAACTCGCTGGGCGCGCCCCCGCGCCCGATGCGCGTGGCGGCATACACGCGAGCCTCGCGCGGCAAGGGCTCCTGCGAGAACAAGCGCCCGCCGCACGCGACGCACGAGGCGCGCGGCGGATACTGCAGCCTCGCGCATGCGTGGCAACGCTGCGCGAGGAGCCGCAGGCGCGCCGGCAGGTCCTCGACCCACGTGCCCCAGGGCACGTACGCGCCCATGGGCGAGTCGGGCATGGGCTCGGTGGGAGGCACGCGGCGCGATTCGGCCAGGGCCCGCGACGCGGTGACGAGGCGTGCGGGGCGTCCCACGTCGCGCGGCGCGGGGGGCTCGGCGCCCCAGCCGTCCGCCACGAGAGCCGCGATGGCGTTCGCCGTTCCGGGCGGGCACCCGACGGCAAGGACGAGGCCCGTCATCCCCTTCGCGACACCCATCGGATCGTTCGCAGCGAAGACCGCAGGGACATCGAGCGCGAGCTTGACCGTCTCGGCGTCGATCCCCGGACCCACGAGCGCGACGGGCGCCTTCGCAAGATGCGAGGCCGCCTCGATCGCGAGCGTGGTGTGGTCCTCGTCCCACGCGAGGGAGCGCTCCGGGACGGCCTCGCCTTCAGCGCTTTTCGGATCCACCTCGAGGGAGCCGCGGGCGCGGACGGCGTCCTGCACGATGCGCGTCATCGCTCATCCCCTCCGGAACACGTGGACCGCGCACGTCGCGCCGCTGCCGCCGACGTTGTGCGTGAGCCCGACCTCAGCGCCTGCGACCTGCCGCGCACCGGCGTGCCCCTGGAGCTGCTCGAAGACTTCGACGACCTGGCCCGCGCCCGTCGCGCCCAACGGATGCCCCTTCGCCTTGAGCCCGCCGCTCGTGTTCACCTTCACCTTCGTGAGGATCTCCTTGCCCCCCTTGCCCTTCAACGCGAAGCCGAGGTCCTCGACCGCGAGCACCTCGGCGATCGTGAAGCAGTCATGGACCTCGGCGACATCGATCTGCGAAGGCATCACGTGCGACATGTCGTATGCGCCTTGCGCGGCCCGACGCGTCGCTTCGAGCGTCGTCATCGTGGGCCGGTCATGCACGGCGAGGAAGTCGGTGGCCGCGCCCGAGCCTTCGATCCACACCGGCGTGTCGGTGTAGCGGCGGGCGGCGCGCTCGCTCGCGAGGAGGACGACCGCCGAGCCGTCGGTCGTGCTGCAGCAGTCGAACATCGAAAGGGGAGAGGCGACCATGGGGGACGCGAGCGCCTTCTCCAGCGTGATGGGCTTCTGGAACTGCGCGTTCGGATTCTTCGCCCCGTTCGCGTGGTTCTTCACGGCGATTCGCGCGAGGTCCTCGCGCGTCGTCCCGTACTCGTGCATGTGGCGCGCGGCCATCATGGCATAGACGCCGGGGAAGGTCGCGCCCGCCATGCGCTCCCAGGGCGTATCGCCCGAGACGCCCAGCCAGTACCGCTTGTGGAGCCCGCCGACGTCGTTCATCTTCTCGAAGCCGCCTACGAGAGCGACGTCGATCGCGCCGCTGCGGATCGCGAGGTACGCGTCGCGGAGAGCGAAGCCCGACGAGGCGCACGCGTTCTCGACGCGTCGCGCCGGGATGCCGGAAAGCCCCGCATGCTCGACGAGGTAGGCCGCAGTGTTCCCGAGCTGCCAGCCGCCGAACGCCGTGCTCCCGATCCACGCCTCCTGCACGTCCTTCGTGCGCATGCCCTTCTCGACGCTCGCGAACGCCGCAGCGACCGCCTCGGCGAAGAGGCGCTTCGGGGACTCGGGCCTGACACCAAAGGCGCCCATGCCTGCTCCGACAACTGCGACCTTGGTCATGCGGGCGCGATGTTCCAGGCCTCGTTAATCCTTGCCTTCTTCACTCCGCTCCGACGAGTGTCCGCGGATCCGCGGAAACCCGGTCGCGAGCGCAGATGCGCCAAGGATACGCTCACAGACGGAACTGGAACTTCAGCGCCCCATCCACGGCATCCAGCACTTCCGCAAGACGGAAAGGCTTCCGCACGAACCCCGCGAACTGGAGCGTCGAGAGCGCCGAGACCTCGGTGCTCTGGCCGCCCTGCGCCGTGACGGCGATGACGGGCGTCGGCACCTTCGCTTCGATGAGCTTCCTGCGCACGTCCCACCCTGAGAGGCCGGGCATGTTGATGTCGAGGAGGATCAGGTCCGGGGTCTTTCCCTGCACCTTGGCGAGGAGGGACGCTCCGTCGCTCGCCGTCTGCACCTCGTGCCCCGCGTCGGTGAGCGTCTCGGCAAGAAGCTCCGCGAGCTCAGGCTCGTCGTCCGCGACGTAGACGAGGGCCATCTCAAGCGCCCCCCAGGAGCGGAAGCTGGAAGCCGAAGCCGACCGAGTGCTCGCCGGCCGTCGCGACGAAGAGCACTCCGCCGTGGCGCTCGACGATCGCGCGCGCGTAGCTGACGTCGATGCCGACGTCCTCGATCGCGACCGGGATGCGCATCTCGTCCATGAGCTGCTCGGGCTCCAGGTGCGAGGGCGAGAGGCCGATGAAGCCTTCCACGCGACCGTCGACCGCGGCGACCTGGAGAAGGACCCGCTCGTGGGATCGAGCTGCGAAATGGAACCGCGTGAGGAGATGCCCGAGGGCGTCCATGAGCTTCGGCCGATCGGCGATCACCTCGGAGGCGTGCAGGTTCGCGTCGACGCGCTCGCGAAGCCCGTGCGCCTGCAGGTACGCGTCGAACGCGGCCGCGAGGTCGAACGCCTCCGCATCCAACCGGATGACGAGCTTTGCCGCGCTCGCGCGATCGAGGAAGACGTCCATGAGCGACGAGGCCCGATCGACGGCGCCTACGAGCGTCTCGATCTTTTCCCCGGACAGGGCAGGTTGGCCGCGCGCGGCGCGCGCCTGCGCGAGCTCGAGCTGCCCCGAGAGGTGCGCGAAGATCTGGCGCAGCTCCAGGTTGGCCTCGTCGACGAGCGCGCGGTGCACGGCGTCCGTGAGCCCGCGCACGTCGTCGGCGTGCACCTGTTGCCATTCGGTCGTCACCTTGTGGGCGAGCGCCTCGGCGCGCTCCTGATAGGCTTGCATGTTCTTCACCTTGTCACGGATCATCGCCCCACCGCCAGGGGGGCGATATCAGAATGAGGGATCTCCATCACGAACGTGGTCCCGCCGCCGGGCGTGTCCTCGATGCGGATCGAGCCGCCGTGCATCTGCGTCACGCGCTGCGCGATCGCGAGGCCGAGGCCCGTGCCCTTGACGCCGGTACGATCCGCACGCTCGAAGCGCGCGAAGAGGCGCCGCTTGTCCTCGTCCGGGATCCCTACGCCGTGGTCGACGACGAGCAGAAGGCACGCGTGGTCGTCCGGGACGATCCGCACTTCGACCTCGCCCTCCTGCGGGCTCCACTTGATCGCGTTCGAGACGAGGTTCTCCACCGCGCGCTGCAGGAGGCGGTTGGCTGGCCACATCGCGTTCGCGGGCGCGTCCACGGCGATGCGGACGCCGCGCGGCGCCGCGAGGGGCCGCAGGCTCGCCGCGGACTCCTCCACGAGGGCCGCAAGATCGACAGGGATGCGCTCGAGCGTGTCGCCCTTCTCGAGCTTCGAGAGGAGGACCGCCTCTTCGATGATGCGCGTCGCGCGATCCAGGCTCGCCTCGACCTGCCCGAGCCGCTCGCTGGCGTCCGGGTGCTTGCGGGCGAGGAGCTCCACGCGGCCGCGCGCGACCGCGAGCGGGTTCTTGAGATCGTGGGAGAGGATGTCGAGGAACGTCTCCTTCTGCGCCTTCGCGCGCTGCAGGTCGACGGCGGCCTGCGCGCGGTGGATCGCGATGCCCGCCTGCGCGGCGAGGATCTCCACCTTGCGCGCCTCGCGCTGCGGAAGTCCCGCCGGACCGAGCGCGATCTCGAGGTCGCCTTCGCGATCGTGCACGACGTGCCATGCGGACGGTTCGGTCTCGTAGAGAGCCTGGAGGCCATCCGCGATCCCGTCGCGCCCTGCCACCGCGAGGGTGGCGCCTTCGAAACGCACGAGGACCGCGCTCACCGTCGTCACGCGCAAGAGCGCGTCCGTCAGCTTCGACGCGACCTCGTCGGGCGTCTCCGCCTCGCCCACCTGGCGGCTGAGGTCGCCCACGGCGAGCTCGAAGTCCTCCGCTGCGAGACGCGCCTCGGTCGCGCGCACGGCCTCCGCGCGGCGTGCCTGCCCGATGGCGCGCGCGGAGCGCGAAAGGACGTCGGCGAGCTCGCCCAGCTCGTCCTTGCCGCCGGCGGGAAGCCCCAGGTCCTCCTCGCCGCGGCCCATGCGGCGCGCGGCTTCCGTGATGCGATCGAGCGGCCGGAAGGCGTAGGCGACGAGGAGGATCGTGACTCCGCCACCGATGCCGAACGCGATCGCCATGCTGAGCACGAAACGCACCGTCATCGCATCGACGCGCGCTTCGATCGCGCCCGTCGGGACGCGTCCTTCCACGTGCGCGTCCAGGCCGCCGGGCTCCTTCGTGGCGACCGTCGCGAGCGAGCCCGACGCGAGGCCGGCGTAGTTCGCGGAGGCGGCCACCACTGCGCCATCGCCGAGCACGAGCGCGTGCCCATACTCGGGGTGGATGAGCGCATCCACCAGGAAGCTGTCGGAAAGATAGCTTTGCGACATCGCGCCGACGACCGCGGTCTTGAGGTCGGTCGAACGGGAGGAGACGATGAACCAGCCGTCGCGGAAGGAGAAGACCGTCGCGGGATAATCGCGAGGAGGCGCGCCCTCCAGCATGAGGGCGCGCAGCGTGCCATTCGCCTGCGCCTCGCCGCTCGCGGCGGCCACCTCGTCGGCACGCGACAGAACGATCGCGGTGCCGAAGCCGGCGCGCTCCATCTCCTCCAGGACCTTCGCGGCGGGCTCGTTCCCCGCGTCGTTGGCGGCAGCCTTCGCGTCCTGGCCCAGGGCGAGGAAGCGCGCGTCCACGAACTGCGCGATCGCGTCCACGCGCGCCTGGGAGTCGTCGTGCGCGTGGCGCGTCTCCATGTCGCGGAACCCCGCCTGCGCGAAGGCGGTCGCGATCCCCGCGACGAGCGCGAACGCCACCAGCAGCGAGAGGCTGATGCGCGTCTTGAGGCTCAGCGACGGCATGGGCCGGTCCCGTTCTGCTGCCGCACATAAGCCATCGACGCATTCAGGACTCCGGACGAATGCACGTCGTCCCCGCAACCCTTCTTAAGCCACGTTTCGCTGCGCGGCGCATGCGCGCCCTCCTCGTCTCTGCACTCGCGATCCTCCTTGTTGCGGGGTGCTTCGGAGGCGACGCGAAGCCCGCGTCGCGCCACGCGAGCGCGGTCGGCGGCAAGGTCACGCACGGGTGGGACTACAAGGGTGAGAGCGTGATCATCGCTGGAGCCGTCCTCGACGCGATCCTCTTCGACGGGACGAACAACGGATCGGTCACCGTGAGCGCGCTCATGGAGAACAGGCAGGTCGACATCCTGTTCGACGCCTTCGCCGAGGCGCCGGACAAGCCGTTCCAGGACGGCGGCGTCGCGTTCGACATCGAGGAGCACGGCGACACGGGCATCGGCGACGCGGCCCTCCCCCACCTGCACGCGCTCGCCGCGGCCTGGGGGAAGGCGCGCGTCAGCGTCGATGGCAAGCTCGCCGCCCCCGAGCCCTGGACCGCGCACCTCATGGTGAGCCAAGACACGGTGCGCGGCCCCGATGGCAGGATCACGAAGGCGGACGGCACGACACCCTACGACCCCGCGACGCCCGCGGACGCACTCCGCGCGGAGAACGACCCGCAGGCGATCCTCTTCGTGAAGCACCCGATGGGCGAAACGTACCAAGATCCCCCCGTGAACGTGAGCGTGACGCTCCAGTGCCAGGGCGCAGCATGCTCGGTCACGCAGGAGATCCTGACGGAGCCGGGCGCGACCACGCTCGATCTCAACCTCAGCGTCTTTGGCCCGGACGCATCTCTTCCGTTCGGCGCGCTTGGACAAGGAAGCGTCAGCATCGTGGACGGGAACGGCACGGAGCTGTCTCACCTCGAGGTCGCCCCACAGCCCACGGGTGGGGGGCCCACCGCGACGGGGACGCTCCTTCTTGTCGGCGCGGCGCTGCCCATCTCGGCGACGCTCACGGGCGATGGCATCTTCAGCGTCTCCATCGTCGGGAGCGCGCAGTACGCCTCGACGCCGTTCCTCGTCTTCACGTGGGACGAGGTCACGCTCGAAGATGGGTAGGAAGACGGCGTCGGGGGACAAAGCTCAAGGGAGCTACTCGGCCCCGCAGGTGACGCGTCAGGCGCGGCGGCGAGTAGGTGGCGAACAGGCGAGGACGATCCTCAAGCCTACGCCACAGCGCCCGTGCCCTCGCACCCTTCGCACGGCACGCGGAGGTGCGCCGGTGCGCTGCGGGGCATCGTCGCCGTGCCGGCGCAGACCGCGCACAGGCCGGCGAGTTGCGCGGGCGTGAGGCGTGTTCGAGGCATGCAGCGGGTCGTCGACCCGCGAGGTCATGGACGTGTCTCCAGGTCCGAAGGTCCGCAGGGGAGGATGGGGCCTCCGTGGTCCCCGTCAGGCGCGCATGATCGCGACGAGGAAGAGGGCGAGCGCGACGAGCCCGCCCAGGAGGCCGGCCGCGACGCCCGCGATGCCGGTCGCCATCTGTTGCGCGTTCCACGCGTCGATCGTGCCGAAGACGTTCACGCCGAAGGTGATCGTGATCCACGCGAAGAGGGTGAGGAGGCCCACGATGACGAGGCCCATGCCGACCTTGCGGCTCTTGCCGGCGCCAAAGTAGGTGGTGAACATGCCGCAGAAGAGGATCGTGAGGCCGAAGCCCAGCACGAGGATGCCGCTGAAGACGGCAGCGGCGTCACCCAGGGGCATCAGAACCGAGTCCCAGTGAGCGTCTTCGTGTCCATGACGCCTTCGATGGTGCGGATCTTGTTGACGATGATGTGGCCCAGCGTGTCGAAGTCGCTGCCTTCGATCTTGGCGATGAGGTCGTATTCGCCAAAGAGCGGGTGGAGCTCGACGATCTCGGGCACCTTCAGGAGCGCGTTGTAGACCTCGTGTTCCTTGGAGGGGGCGGCGCTGATGAGGACGAACCCGACGGCCATCGAGCGGCGAAATCGGTCGTGGCGGATAAAGTCGAGGGTCCCCTGGTAAAGGCTATATCGGGGAAGAGGGAGCCCGCCGCGTGGAAGACCGCACGCGCTGGCTCGCGCTCTTCGTGCTCTGCGCGGGCACGCTCATGATCGTGCTCGACACGACGATCGTCAACGTCGCGCTCCCCTCGATCCGGGAGGATCTCGGGTTCGACGAGAGCACGCTCGCGTGGGTCGTGAACGCCTACGCCATCACGTTCGCGGGCTTCCTCCTCCTGGGGGGCCGCCTGGGCGACCTGTATGGCCAGCGGCGCCTCTTCCTTGGCGGCATCACGCTCTTCACCTTCGCCTCGCTCGCATGCGGCCTCTCCTTCTCGCAGGGATCGCTCATCGTCGCGCGCGCGGCGCAGGGGCTTGGCGGCGCGGTGGCGTCCGCGGTCGCGCTCTCGCTTATCATGGGACTCTTCCCCGAGCCGGAGGCGCGCGCGAAGGCGATGGGCGTCTTCGGCTTCGTCGCGAGCGGGGGCGGCGCGATCGGCGTGCTCCTGGGCGGCGTGATCACGAGCGCGCTCGACTGGCACTGGGTCTTCCTCGTGAACATCCCCGTCGGCGTCGGCGTCGTGATCGCATCGCTCGCGCTCCTCTCGCCCGCCCGCGGCGTCGCGGTCGGTCAGCGCCTCGACGTGGCGGGCGCCGTGCTCGTGACGAGCGCGCTCATCGTCGGCGTCTACGCCATCGTGAACGGGAACCAGGCGGGTTGGAGCTCGCCGCGCACGCTCGGGCTCCTCGGCCTCGCCGCGATCCTCCTTGTCGCGTTCCTCGTGCTCGAGTCGCGCGTGGCGCACCCGCTCATGCCGCTCGACCTCTTCCGCTCGAGGAACGTGGCGACGGCGAACGCGGTCGGCGTGCTCTGGAGCGCGGCGATGTTCGCGTGGTTCTTCCTCTCCGCGCTCTACCTGCAGCTCGTCCTCCTCTACGACCCGCTGCAGGTGGGCCTCTCGTTCCTGGGCGCGAACCTCCTCATGGCCGCCTTCTCGCTGGGCCTCTCCGCGCGCATCGTGCTGCGCTTCGGCGTCCGCGTGCCTCTCGCGGTCGGGATGCTCCTCGTCGCGATCGGGCTCGCGCTCTTCGCGCGCGCTCCGGTCGATGGCGTCTTCCTCGTCGACGTGCTCCCGAGCATGCTGCTTCTCGGGCTTGGCGCGGGGATCGCGTTCAACCCCGTGCTCCTCGCCTCGATGAGCGACGTGCCGCCCGAACGCTCCGGCCTCGCCTCGGGCGTCGCCAACACGTCGTTCATGATGGGCGGCGCGCTCGGTCTCGCGATCCTGGCGAGCCTCGCCGCGGCGCGCACGCACGCGCTCGCGGGGCCAGGCGAGCCGTCGCGCGCCGCGCTCGCGGCGGGCTATCACGCGGCTTTCGTGGCGGGCGCGCTCTTCGCGCTCCTTGCCTCCGCGCTTGCCGCTGCGCTCCTGCGCGACGAAGGGATCCCGAAGGACGGCGATCCGCACGCACAGGCCACGCTGGATCTGTAACCTTCGCGTTACGCGTCTGTGGCCCCAGGTCCCCTCTTGCCGGCCTACCGAAAGGTACATGCAGACGCTAAACCTACTGGTTTAGTGTGCAGCTGGACTCGACGTTCGCGGCGCTGGCCGACCCCACGCGCCGCGCGCTCCTGGCCCAGCTGGAATCGGGGGAGCGCACCTTGAGCGAGCTCGCGGCGCCGCTCCCCATGAGCCTGATGGCCGTGCAGAAGCACGTGAAGACGCTGGAGGACGCGGGCCTCGTCGAGACCCGCAAGGTCGGCCGGAGTCGGTACGTGAAGCTGCGCCCCGAGGGGCTTTCGCCGGTGGGCGACTGGGTGCGCCGCTCGGAGGCGCGCTGGAACGCCGCGTTCGACCGGCTCGCGCAAGCCCTGGAAGAAGACGAGGAATGATCACGATGAACACGACGACGATCCCCACGATCAAGATCGAACGCACCTTCCACGCCACGCCCGAGCGGCTGTGGTCGTACTGGACGGACCCGAAGAAGTACGCGAAGTGGTTCAACCCCGCGCCCATCGACCTCATCATCCATGACTTCGAGCTGCGCGTCGGCGGCAAGATCCGCTTCGACATGCCGCAGCCGGATGGCAACAAGAACCCGCAGGAGGGCGTGTTCCACGAGATCGTGCCCCATAAGCTCCTCGTGAGCGGCGCGCCCGACCGCAGCTTCCTCATCACCGTGCATTTCGAGCCCGTGGACGCGAAGCGTACGAAGACCACGCTCGAGGTCAAGGGCGTGCCTCCCGAGTGGCACGCGATGGCCGTGAACGGGTGGGGCGCGGGCTTCGACAAGCTGGATCGCGAGATCGGCAAGGAGGTCGGCATCGACACGGGCTTCACCATCATGCGCGGTTTCGCCGCCTCGCCCGAGCGCGTGTGGAAGATGTGGACGACAAAGGAGGGCCTCATGAAGTGGTGGGCGCTCTCGGCCAAGGAGATGGGGTTCGACTTCGACGTGAAGCACATCGAGCCTCGCGTCGGCGGCACGTTCGCCTTCGGCATGAAGAACAGGGAGCACGACCTCGTGAACCGAGGCACGTACACCGTGGTGGACGCGCCGCACAAGCTCGCCTGGACGTGGCACTTCGATATCTATCTCCAGCCGGGAGAGAAACCGTACGACGTGTCCATCGAGGTCACGCTCACTCCCACGCCGATGGGCGGCACGCAGATGGTCTTCAAGCAGGGCCCCCTCCGGGCCCCGGGCCACACGGAGGGCTCGATGCAGGGCGTGATGAAGAACCTGGAGAAGCTGGCGCTGGCGCTCGACGCGACGGCCTGATCCGCGGTCACGTCTGCGCGATCTGGATGAGGTTCCCGCACGTGTCATCGAGCACGGCGAGCCTCACTGGGCCCATCTGGGTGGGCGGCATCGTGAAGCGGACGCCGCGCGCGGCGAGGCGATCGTGCTCCTTGTCCACGTCGGCGACGCCGAACGAGGTGAGCGGGACGCCCGCCGCGTGGAGCGACCTCTGGAACGCCCCTGCGGCGGGCATGCCGATGGGCTCGAGGAGGACCTCGGGGCCATCCGGCTGCTCGGGCGAGACGACGGTCAGCCACCGATGCTCGCCCAGCGGCACGTCGTGCTTCCTGACGAAGCCCAAGACATCGGTGTAGAATTCAAGCGCCTTCTGCTGGTCCTTCACGAGGACGCTCACGACCACGACCCGCAACGTCATGCATTCACCAATTTCTGGATCCATCGTTCCTCGACGCGTCGGATGGGCGAGGCGTCGAAGGTGAGCATCTTGAACTTCCCGCGGCGCTCGACGCGGACAAGCCCGGCGTCGCGCAGGATCCTCAGATGCTTCCCGATCGCTTGCCGCGTCATCCCGACGTTGTGCTTCATGATGAGCCGGGCCACGAGCTCGTAGAGGGTCTGCCCGTCGCGCTCTGCGAGCTCGTCCAGGAGGAGGCGGCGCGTGGGATCGGCCATCGCGTGGAACACCGCATCGTCCTCCTTCACAAGAAACCGAACGGTTTCTTGTTCCCTATGAGACTGTCGCTAAAGACAGCCCGTTTAACCAAAGTGTTAAGTGTCATGGCATCTATTGTTAACACGATGGTTAAGGGACATCGCGCGGCACCGGACCTGGATTCGGTCTTCGCCGCGCTCTCGCACCCGATCCGGCGCTCCATGGTCGAGCGCCTGTCCGCGGGCGAGTGCACGGTAGGCGACCTCGCGGCGCCGCACGATGTGACCCTCCCTGCGATCTCGCGGCACCTGCGCGTGCTCGAGGATGCGGGCCTTCTGGAACAGAGCCCCGACGGGCGAGTGCGGCGCTGCAACCTCAACGCCGCGCCGCTCTCGGCCGCCTTCGGGTGGCTCGTCCAGTACCGCCTGTTCTGGGAGGACGCGCTCGATGCCCTGGCCCACCACGTCGAAGGAGATGACGAACGATGACCAACAAGACCAGCAGCCACCTGCCCCCGCCCCGCGCGCCCGAAGGGAAGCCCTTCGAGGTCGGCGCGACGACCGCCCTCGTGACCACGACGCCCGACCACGGTGTGACGCTGCGCTTGAAGCGCGTCATCAATGCCTCGCCCGAAAAGATCTACAAGGCGTTCCTCGACGCCGACGCGCTCTCCGCGTGGCTCCCGCCGCACGGCTTCGTGGCCAAGATGCACTCGTTCGAGCCGAAGGTCGGCGGCAAGTTCCGCATGTCCTTCTACACCGTGACGAAGTCGTGGGAGAACACCTTCGGCGGCATCTACCTCGAGCTCGTGCCCAACAAGAAGATCGTGCACACCGACAAGTTCGAGTCGGACGACCCGGCGATGCAGGGCGAGATGAAGGTGACGATCGTGCTCACCGCGCAGGGGGACGGCACGCTCGTGGAGATCGTGCAGGAAGGCATCCCCGCGATGGCGGCGAGCGGCGCTCCCTACGGCTGGTCGCAGAGCCTCGACAAGCTCGCCAACCTCGTGGAGCCGGAGCTCCCCTTCTGAGGTGACGTCATGGGGAAGCTCATCGTCGGCCAATTCATGACGCTGGATGGCGTCGTCCAATCGCCCGGCATGCCCGAGGAGGACGCCGCGGACGGGTTCAGGCACGGCGGCTGGCAGGTGCCCTACTTCGACCAGGAGTTCGGCGAGGCCATGGGCCCGGAGATGGCGCGCAGCGACGCGCTTCTGCTTGGCCGCAAGACGTACGACATCTTCGCGAGCTACTGGCCCAAGGCGCCTGCGGACGATCCCGCCGCGCTGAAGCTCAACGCCATGCCGAAGTACGTCGCATCGCGCACGATGAAGCGCGCCGACTGGCAGAACACGACGCTCCTGCGCCCGGATCTGAAGGCCGAGGTCGCCCGCATCAAGGGGCTGCACAAGGAGGTCCACGTCATCGGCAGCGGCGACCTCGTGCAGTCGCTCCTGCGCGAGCGCCTTGTCGACGAGCTCGACCTCTGGGTCTACCCGCTCGTGCTCGGGAGCGGCAAGAAGCTCTTCGCGAGCGGGACCGTGCCCGCCGCGCTGAAGCTCACGCGCTCGCGCACCTTCGGCAACGGCGCCCTCCTGCTCACGTACGAGCCGGTGGGGGAGCCCACGTACGGCACGACGGCGTTGGGGTGAGCACGATGGACGCACGCGAGCTCGTGAGCACCCGCACCTTTCCGCACCCACCGGCAGCGCTGTTCGCAGCGTTCGTGGAGCCCGAGCGCCTCGCGCGCTGGTGGGGGCCCGCGGGCGCGGTGAACGTCTTCCACCGATTCGACCCCCGCCCGGGCGGCGCGTGGGAGCTCACGATGACCCTGCACGACGGCGCGACGCATCGGATGCGGAAGCGCTTCCTTGAGTTCGATCCGCCGCGACGCATCCTTGTGCACCATGCGCAGGAGGGGCACGACTTCACGATCGCCATGGAGTACGAGCCCGTTCCCGGCGGCTCGCGCCTCGTCTGGACGACGCGCTTCGCGAACGCCGAGCAGCTCGCTGCGGTCGAGAAGGTATTCGCCGCCGCCAACGAGCAGAACTTCGACCGTCTCGCGGCCGAGATGGAGAGATGATATCATGCCCCAAGTCACCAGCAAAGATGGAACCACGATCGCCTACGAGGTCCAGGGGACCGGACCGCCCCTCGTCTTCGTCTGGGGCGCGATGGGGCTCATGGAGAGCCCGTTCGCGAAGCCCATGTATGCGGAGCTCGCGAAGGATTTCACCGTCTACGCGTACGACCGGCGCGGCCGCGGAAAGAGCGGGGATACGAAGCCCTTCGCCATGGAGCGCGAGATCGAGGATCTTGCGGCGATGGTGCAGGCCGCGGGCGGAGAGCCCTACGTCGTCGCCGTCTCCTCCGGGGCCGCCCTCGCGCTCGAGGCGGCGGCGGCCCACGTGCCGATGAAGATGCTCGCCGCGCACGAGCCTCCCTACATGGTGGGCGAGCACATGGCGACGTTCGACAAGGACTACGAGCGCAACGTCACGAAGCTCGTCGCGGACGGCAAGCGCAGCGAAGCCGTCTCCTACTTCATGCGCATCGTCGGCGTCCCGAAGCCCGCGATCTGGGTCATGCGGCTCATGCCGTTCTGGAAGCAGATGGTCGCCGTCGCGCACACGCTTCCCTACGACGCGGCCGCGATGAACGGCTTCACGCCGCCCGAGGAACGGCTGCGCGAGATCCGCGTGCCCACCGTGGTCCTCGTGGGCACGGCCACGGCCGCGAGCCTGAAGGCCGCCGCGCCGGAGGTCGCGCGCCTCGTGCCCGGCGCCACGCTGCGCGAGCTTCCGAAGCAGAACCATGGCGTGAAGCCGGCGGCGCTGCGCGCGGCCCTCGTCGAGGTGTTCCGCTGAGGCGCGGAAGGCGCTCAGCCCGTCCCCACGATGTCCGCGAGGTGCTCGACCTTGTTCTGGTCCATGAGCTCGACGAGCCCCTCGTTGATGTCGCTCGCCGTGGCGGGCCCGCCGTAGATGAACCCGGTGTAAAGCTGCAGGAGCGAAGCTCCTGCCAAAAGCTTCTCCCACGCGTCGTCCGCGGTGAAGACGCCACCGACGCCGACGATCGGGATGCGCCCCTCGGTCTGCTGGTGGATGGCGCGGATCGTCCTCGTGCTGCGCTCGCGTAGCGGCGCGCCCGAGAGTCCGCCCTCCTGCTGCGGGTCCTTCGTGAGCCCCACGCGGCCGGTCGTCGTGTTCGTCGCGATGATCCCATCGAGCCGCTGCGCCTTCGCGACCTCGACGAGCCCCTCGAGGTCCTTGGGCGCAAGGTCCGGCGAGACCTTGACGAGGAGCGGGCGCGGCCGGCCGCCGTGCGCGCGGGAGAGCTCCGCGTTCTTCGCCTTGAGGGCCACCACGATCTCCTCGATCGAGTCGCGCGCCTGCAGGTCGCGAAGGCCCGGCGTGTTGGGGCTCGACACGTTCACGACGAAGTAGTCGCCGTAGGGCCAAAGCTTCTCGAACGTCTTCAGGTAGTCCGCGGTCGCCTCCGCGTTCGTCACGCGGCGCGCCTTCCCGATGTTGACGCCCACGGGCACCATGTGCGGCCCGGACTTCGCGAGGCGCCCCGCGACCGTCTCGGCGCCGTCGTTGTTGAAGCCGAGGCGGTTGATGAGGGCGCCATCCTTCGGCAGCCGGAAGAGGCGCGGCTTCGGGTTGCCGCTCTGCGCCTCGCTCGTCACCGTTCCCACCTCGACGAAGCCGAAGCCCAGGTGCGGGAGCACGTCCACGAGGCGCGCGTTCTTGTCGAAGCCCGCGGCGATCCCGACGGGATTCGGGAAGCGCAGCCCCCAGAGCTCCTGGCTGAGGCGCGCGTCCTCCATGAAGTACCGGTTGCGCATCCCCTTCACGAGCCGCGGTCGGCGGCCTGCCTGCTCCAGGCGGCGGAGGGCGAACTCGTGGACCTTTTCCGCCTCGAAGCGGAAGAGGATGGCGCGGGTCGCCCGGTAGAACACATCCGCGCGCACGCCGGGCACGGCACTTCAAGGCTGTGGTGGCCGTCCGTAACGGTCCACGGGCGCAGCTCGTTGCCCCCCTACCTTTAAACAGGAGGACCCGGCTGCGCGAAGCGTGTTCCTCATCACCGAATGGTTCGGAACGTTCCTCCTCGACGACGAGGGGCACGTGCAGGACCAGCGGCTCTTCCCGAAGGATGCGGCCGGCCTCGCGCAGGTCCTCCAGCGCCTGGGCGCGGGCGACGTGCTGGACGAGGAGCGCCAGCTCGCCTCCGCCGCGAAGAGCGCGCTCAAGGTGCGCGACGTCCGCCAGCAGAAGCTGCCGGGCGCGACGCACGTGGACGCCGCGCCCACGCTCGCCGACCGCGCGCGCGAGTTCGGCTTCACGCAGCGCCACCTCCACGACGCCGCGCTCGAGCTCGGGCGCCTCGGCGTCCGCCAGGCATACTCCAGCCACGACATGCACGTCGTGCAGGCCGTCGACGCGATCGACGAGATCACCGAGCAGGCCAACATCATGGTCGAGCGCCTGCGCGAGTGGTACGGCCTCCATTTCCCCGAGTTCGTGGACGCGCAGAACCGCAACGAGGAGGTCGCGATGCTCGTGAGCTCCCACGGCACGCGAGAAGCCATCATGGAGGCCGCGCCGCAGTACAAGACGGCGGCCAGCATGGGCGGCCCGCTCACCGAGATCGACACCGCGGCCGTCCGCAGCCTCGCGCGCACCGCGAGCTCGCTCTACGCCACACGCGCAGACCTCGAGAAGTACGTGGACCAGATCATGGTCGAGGTCGCCCCCAACGTCGCGATCCTCCTCCAGCCCGTCCTCGCCGCGCGCATGCTTCGGCAGGCGGGCGGCCTGCGTCGCCTCGCGACGATGCCGGCCGGCACCATCCAGACCCTGGGCGCCGAGAAGGCGCTCTTCCGCCACATCAAGGAGGGCAAGCGCCCGCCGAAACACGGCTTCCTCATGCAACATCCCCTCGTTCACCGCGCCCCGCGCTATCACCGCGGCGCGCTCGCGCGCAGCCTCGCGGCGAAGGTCGCCCTCGCGGCGCGCGCGGACATGTTCACGAAGAGCACGGGCCTCGGCACGAAGCTCGCGGCCGACTTCGCGGCGCGCGCGGAGAGCCTCAAGGACCAGCAGCAGCGCCAGAAGCGCGCGTCGAAGAAGAGCTATGGCGCGAAGGGCGACCGCGGCAACGCGCCGCGCGGCGGCAAGTTCGAGAGCCGCGGCCCGCCGCGCGGGCAAGGCGGCCCGCCTCGTGGGGACCGCGGTCCCAAGGGAGCGTGGCGCTAGATGGCGATGCCCAACCTCGTGAAGTTCGACGACGGCCGTCTCCTGACGCGCAACCTCGCGCCGGGCCAGCGCGTGTACGACGAGGAGCTGCACACCGTGCAGGGCTCCGAGCACCGCACGTGGAACCCGATGAAGTCGAAGCTCGGCTCGTACCTCGTGAAGGGCGGCCGCAACCTCGACCTCCAGGCCAACAGCGTCGTGATGTACCTCGGCGCCGCGAACGGCACGACGCCGTCGCACGTCTCGGACATCGTGTCGGATGGCGTCCTCGTGGCGGTCGAGTTCAGCCCGCGCTCCTTCCGCGATCTCCTGCGCGTCGCCGAGCCGCGCCCCAACATGGTGCCGGTCCTCGCGGACGCGTGGCGCCCCGAGCTCTACGAGCGCTACGTCGGCAAGGTCGACCTTCTGTTCCAGGACATCTCGCAGCGCCAGCAGGGCGCCATCTTCTCGAAGAACATCCTGCGCTTCAAGCCGACGCTGGCGATCATCGCCGTGAAGGCGAGGAGCGTGAACGTCGCCGCGAACCCGCGCGACGTGTACCAGGCGATCGCGGAGGAGGTCTCCGCGACGACCGGCTACGAGGTCGTCGAGGTCGTCGACCTCGGCCCCTACGAGCGCGACCACGCGGCCATCGTCCTTCGCCCGGGCAGCGGGAAGCCGAAGCCCACGCAGCGCGCCGACCCCCGCAGCCGCAGCGAGGGCGACGCCGCGTCCCGCGGACGCGGCGGTGAGCGCGAGATGCCCCGCGACGAGCGCCCGCGCTACGACCGTGGGCCCCCGCGCGGCGGCGGCTATGGCGGCGGTGGCGGCTACCAGCGCCGCGACGATCGCCCGAGCGGCGGCGGTGGCGGCTGGCAGCGCCCAGCCCCGCGCGACGACCGCCCCCGAGGCGGGGGCGGCGGATACGGCGGCGGTGGCGGCAGCTATCAAAAGCGGGACTCGCCTCCCCCGCGTTCCGGTGGACCTGCGGATCCGCCCTCCCGCGGCGAACGCCGCGACCGCGACGACCGCGCGCCGCCTCCGAGCGACGACCGGCGCCGCAAGTGGAAGTGAGATCCGTGAAGCATCTGGTGACCGGCGGCGCCGGATTCATTGGAAGCCACCTCACCGATGCCCTCCTGGCGCGCGGCGACAGCGTCGTCGTCTACGACGACCTCAGCAGCGGCAAGAAGGCGTTCCTCTCGCAGCACAAGAAGAACGAGCGCTACACGTTCGTGCAGGGCGACGTGCTGGACACGGCCGACCTCGCCATCGCGATGAAGGGCGCGGAGACGGTGTGGCACGTCGCGGCCGACCCGGACGTGCGCACGTCGGGCATGCGCGCCGGGACCCACGTGCAGCAGAACGTCGTCGCGACGCTGCGCGTGCTCGAAGCCATGCGCGTCGCGGAGGTGAAGCGCATCGCGTTCACCTCGACCTCGACCGTGTACGGCGAGGCGAAGCTCATCCCGACCCCGGAAGATTACGCGCCCCTGGAGCCGATCAGCCTCTACGGAGCCTCGAAGCTCGGCAGCGAGGCGCTCATCTCCTCCTTCTGCCACACGTTCGATCTGCGCGGCGTGTCGTTCCGCTTCGCGAACGTGGTCGGACCTCGCAGCACGCACGGCGTCACCTTCGACTTCTACCACAAGCTGAAGAAGGATCCGACGCGGCTTGCCATCCTGGGCGACGGGCGCCAGCTCAAGAGCTACGTCCACATCGACGACACCGTGGGCGCGATGCTCCACGTGGGCGAGCGCTTCCCCGCGCGCTACGACACGTTCAACATCGGGAGCGACGACGCCATCGACGTCTTCGAGCTTGCGCGCGTCGCGATGGGCGTGTGGGGCGTCGACGCGAAGGTCGAAGCCACGGGCGTGGCGGGCTCGGGCGGATGGAAGGGCGACGTGAAGCGGATGGGCCTCTCGTGCGAGAAGCTGAAGGCGAGCGGGTGGCGCCCGAAGCGCACGAGCGCGGAGGCCATCCGCGCGACCGCGGAGTCGCTCGCGCACGAGCTGGGGCCGCTCGCTCAGTGAGCCACGTAGCCGCTCACGACGCGCACACAGCTGTCCTCCACGTAGCGCAGTCCGTGCTCCCTTGCGATGGCTTCCGCCTCGGGGCTCCGGAGGCCCGATTGGAGCCAGATCCCCTTCGCGCCGACGTCCGCCGCCTGGCGCGCGATGGCCGCCGCCTCGCTCGCGGGGCGGAAAACGTTCACGAGGTCGATCGGGCCGGGGACCTCGGCGAGCGTCCTGTACGCCTTCAGGCCGAAGATCTCGGACGCGCTCGGGTTCACCGGGATGACGTCGTAGCCGCGCGCGAGCAGATGCTTGGGGATGTCGTGCGCGTCCTTCCCGGGCGTCGCCGAGCAACCGACGACCGCGATGCGACGGGAGGCGCGCAGGAGCGAGACGGGGTCGTCCACGGGGCGCCGATGCGCCGTCTCCTTTTTGAGGGTTGCAGCCGTCAAGTGGCAGGATGGCGGAGATCGGCGACTACTTCGGGCCGATGGAGCCGGACCGCATGAACGACACGGGCATGTGGATCTGGGCCGCCCTCATCACGGTCGCGACGCTCGTCGCGTCGTACGGCGTCGCCGTCTGGTGGCAGCGTTGGAAAGACAAGAAGCGCGCCGGCTGAATCGCCGGCGCGGGGGAAGAGACCGTCCTTAGACGGTGCGGCCGGGGCCACGAAGCTGGCCGCTGCGGGTGCGGCCCGTCGCGAGGTGGTAGATGCCGAGCACGATGCCCACGAGGATGAGGATCCATCCCAGATACATCAGCGGCGCACCGATGACGAACCCGAACACGTTCGAGAAGCTGAGCAGCAGTCCGATCACCACGAGGGCAATGCCCAATCCGAGGGTTTGCATGGAGCCTAGGCGGACCGGCTCGCCTATGGCGGCTGTGGCCGAACCCTCGGTCCGCATCGAGGAAAGCGCGGAGCAACCAAGTTGAAGAGGGGGAGCCGCGCTCGACGATGTGGAGGCTCTGGGCTTCCAAGGGCCGGGGCGCCTCCTCCCCACCATTCGTGCTCCGGCCCTTTTCCTTCATCGAGCCTTTGGCCATCAAGGCCAAGTCCCTGCCGCTGCGCTTATGAGACCATGGTCCGCAGGGACGAAGACGAAGACAACGGGTGGGACCCCCCGCCGACACGCGGCTATGACTGGTTCCGCTGGAAGAAGCCCGTCGTGAACGGCTGAGGCCGCCCGCCCGTCTTTTCAGTTGCCCAGCCGAGGCTGGGCCGACACGGGTCAGTTCGGATCCCGCGCGCGTCGCCTGCGGGCGACCGGGCGGCCCCCGGGGGGCCGCCCTCACGCGCTCATCCGGCCAGACTCGCTCGGCCGCTAACGCGGCCTCGCTCCATTTCTGCCCCAGCCGCGGCTGGCGCAAAAAGTGGGTCTGTCCGGATTTGAACCGAAGGCCAGTGGTCCCAAACCACCGAGGTTACCAGGCTACCCCACAGACCCGGGGCGATGGCGCGGATGTGGAGCCGCCACGGAAAGCTCTTTGCCTACGTGAGCCGGCGGAAGCGCCACACCGCGATCGAGCTGAACACGGCGATGAGACCAACGCACCACACGGTCGCGACCCAGAACGCGCCATAGTCCGGCCGCGCGAGCGACCATCCCCGCACCGCGTCCGCCGAGAGCGTGATGGGGCTTCGCTCGGCGAACCAGCGCAGCCACGCAGGCATCGTCGCGACGGGCACGAAGATGCTCGACGCGAAAACGACCGGGAACACCCAGGTGAAACCGGCGATCTCGGCGGTCTGCGTGTCCTTCACGAGGAGACCGATGCAGGCGGCGATCCAGGCGAACGCGAGGCCGATCAGCACGCAGAGCGTGACGGCGAGCGCGGCGTCTCCCCAGAGGCCATGGAAACGATAGCCCATGAGCCAGCCGACCCCCGCCATGATGAAGACCGAGAGGGCGTTTCGCAGCGTGTCGCTGAGCACGCGCGCCGCGAGGACTGTGCCGCGCGCGATGGGGAGCGAACGGAAGCGGTCCATGATCCCCTTCTGCACGTCCTCCGCGATGTTGATCCCGGAGCCCATCGATCCGAAGATCACCGTCTGCACGATGATGCCGGGGATGAGGAAGTCGACGTACGAGACGCCCGTGTTGATGGCTCCCCCGAACACGTACACGAAGAGGACGGTGAACATGATGGGCTGGATGACGGCGAACGCGATGAGCTGCGGCACGCGGACGTAGTGCATCAGGTTCCGCTTCGTGAGGAGCAGGGTGTCGCTGAGCGCCCAACCGGCGCGCGTCGCGAGGCCCGCGCTGCGGGTCACGCTCATGCCTTGACCTCCTCTTCGGCCGCCGCGCGCCCGGTGAGCGCGAGGAACACGTCGTCGAGGCTCGGGCGGCGCAGGCCGACGTCCGCGGCCTCCACCTTCGCGCCATCGAGGCGCCGGATCACCTCAGCGAGCGTGCGCGCGCCGTTGGGCGCGGGCATCGAGAGCTTGCCGCGCGCCTCGTCCACCTGCGGATGCAGGTCGGAGAGCGCCGCGCGGGCGTCGCCCACGCGCGCGGGGTCGGCGAGCGCGACCTCGACGATGTCCCCTCCGACCTTCGTCTTGAGCTCGCTCGCTGTCCCCTCGGCGATGATGACGCCGTGGTCGACGACGGCGATCCGGTCGGCGAGCCTGTCGGCCTCCTCGAGGTACTGCGTCGTGAGGAGGATCGTCTTCCCCTCCCGGCGGAGCTGCTCGATGATCCCCCAGAGGGCGAGACGCGAGCGCGGATCGAGGCCCGTCGTGGGCTCGTCGAGGAAGATGATATCAGGCTCCGCGACGAGCGAGGCGGCGATGTCCAGCCGGCGCCGCATGCCGCCCGAGTACGTCTTGCTGGGCCGATCGGCGGCCTCCGTGAGGTCGAAGCGCGCAAGAAGGTCCGCGGCGCGCTCCTCGGCCTTCGCCTTGGGCATGTGGTGGAGACGACCCGAAAGCACGATGTTCTCGCGCCCCGTGAGGTGCTCGTCGACCGCTGCGTACTGGCCGGCAAGGCCGATGATCTCGCGCACGCCGGCGGCGTCCTTCACGACGTCGAGCCCGCCCACGCGCGCCTCGCCCGCGTTGGGCGTGAGGAGCGTCGCAAGGACGCGCACGAGCGTCGTCTTGCCGGCGCCGTTGGGGCCCAGGAGACCGAGGATGGTGCCCTTCTGGACGGCGAGGTCGACGCCGCGCAAGGCCTGCACCTTGCCGTACGATCTCTGGATCCCGCGCGCGACGATCACGGGCGCATTCCCTGGTGAGGACATCGCGCGGCGATGCCGGACATCCCGGATGAAGCAGCCACTCCGGAGGACGAAAGTGAGCCCAGTTCCCCGCTCCCAAATCGTCTTATAGGGGTCCCACATTCGAGGGTTGCCCCTGGGGGCGTGTCCCCCGGCAGTTCATCCGAGCTGCCCCTGTAGTGTAGTGGCCTATCATAGAGCCCTGTCGAGGCTCTGACCCGGGTTCAAATCCCGGCGGGGGCGCTAAAAAGGGGGGTCTGGGGGGTTTACCCCCCAGAGTTCCCGTCCTTCGCGAGAGCGGCTTTTTCTGCTCGCGCTCTTCACACCCCCAGCGTCGGCACCGTCGGGCTCGTCAGCACCGGGATAGGCGTCGGCGTCGTGCTCCCGCTCGGGCTCGGCCCCTGCGGCGCCCCCGGCGGCGCGCACACCCACACGTCCGCGCCGGTCGTCGTGCACGTGTAACCGGGGAGCGGCCCGTGCGCGACGCAGGTGGGCGGCCCGACGAGCGGGTTGCGGGCGCAGAACGCGGCGCGCTCCGCCGCCTCGCGTTGGGCCTGCAGCTCGTCGCTCACGGCCTGGCGCGTCATCATCGTGATCGGGATGAGCGTCGCCATGATCGCGAGCATCAGCATCGTCCCCAGCACGGAGCTCACTGCCCGATCGGTCATCTTGGCACTGCCCCGCTATCATTCTCGGGGGCATCCTCTCATCAATCTGGCGCCTGCCCTGCGCTTGGGTCCTCCCTGGTCTCGCGGAGCGTTCGGAGCCTGTGGAGAGGCAGGAGGCCCTGGACGCGCAGGCCTCGACAAAAGCCAGAGGCTTTTTATCCTCAGGCGCGAGCAATTGCACGGATGCACGCTCCTCGTGGCGTGGCGTGGGACCGCAGCGTGGGAAGCACCAAGCGCCTTCTCGCGCGGGAGCTCCTCCTGAGGTACGGCGTGCTGAAGTGCCCGGTGTGCGGGGACGAGAAGGACGTCCAGAAGCTCACGAAGCACCACATCCACCCGCGCTCCCTGGGCGGCCCGACGGACCTGCGCAACCTCGTCCTTATCTGCCGCCACTGCCACGACAACGTGCACCAGTTCCCGAGCGCCTTCTGGGCGCGCGCGGCGCTGGAGGCATTCCTCAATTGCCGCGGCGTCGATCAGCCGTTCCCGCCCCCGCCCGAGCCCGAGGAGCCCGTCGAGTCGCTCCGATTCTTCTTCGTGCGCGCGAGCGCGCGCAGCGTGCGCGACCGCAACGACATCGAGCGCACGCGCAACCCGCCGTTCAACCCGAAGTGGCGCATCGCCCGGCATTTCCCGCCGTTGTCTGAAGCTGCGCTGAACGTGCCGGCCAAGGCATAGCCGGTCGCGGAAGCGCGCGCGGGCGCGGGGCGGTATTCGGGAGCGGTTTTCGGGCAGCGAAGTATGTAACCGAATGGTTACGAATCCGCTCCCGCCCCCGCGGCCCGCACGCCGCCCCGCGCCCGCTTCCGAGCCCGCGCCCGCTTCCGAGCCCGCGCCCGCTCAAGTGCTGACCAGATAGATCAACACCAGGTCCACCACGAACAGCAGGACGATCATGCTCTCCAACACGACGCCGCGCCGGTGCTCGACCTCGTGCGACGCGAGCGTGTAGAGCTCGTTGAGCGTGGCCATCTTCTCGCGCACGATCGTCTCCCACTCGTGCAGGTGGAAGCGCTCCTGCAGTCCGAGGTGGAGCTTCGCAAGATAGTAGTCGCCGAAGATCTTCCCGATGTTGTTGATCGTGTCCGTCACGCGGACGAGGTCGATGCGCGCGTTCGAGAGCTCCTGCTGCACGCCGCGCGCGCTGCGGAAAAGGCCTCCGCGCCCGTAGAATCGGCTGATGTCCTCGTACGCGTCCTCCAGGACGTCGTCGAGGTACTTGTCGTACGCGCGCAGCTCCAGGAGCTGCAGGTTCGCCGCTTCCATCACGGCGAGCGTGTCGTCGTACTTGCCGCTGGGCTCGATGATGAGCGCGCGGTCCCAGTCCACGACGACGAGGTCGTCCTGGTAGTAGGAGAACCACGTGCGCAGGTTGTCGCGGACCTCCTCGTCGGAGAGCCGCTCGGGGCGCTTCTCGCCCGCGAGGACCCCCGCGAGCGTCTGCGCCTCCTTCTCGAAGAGCTCCCACGTCGGGCGCGGCGTCTGCGTGAGGACGATGACGAGGTACGTCTCCGGCTCGACGTCGGCGTCGTACGTCTCGATGAGCACGGTGCGCAGGCTCTCGGTGAGCTCGTCGGCGATCCCCTTCGCGATGGCCTCGAGCGAGGTGCCATCAGGAAGGCGTACGAAGGTGAGCTCGTTCACGTCGTCGAGCGACGCGTGCTCGAACGGGACGCGGAGCGTGACGCCGACGGCGCCGATCGCGTAGATGCGCGACTCGATCCCCACTTGCAGCAGCCCCTTCTCCGTCTCGACGCTGCGCGTGGGGTGCCGGAAGAGCATCGGGCGCACGAACTCCACGTACGAGGGCGCGTTCTTGCGCGGCTCGACGCGCTCGGCCGCGATGTCGCTCGCGAGGAGCTTCGCCGCGTCCTGGAGCCTCACCTCGCCGCCGAGGTCGTAGAGGTAGCTGAAGACGAGCTCGCCGACGTACACGCTATCGTTCCCCCGAAGGCGAAGGCCGATGCGAGGGGAGGGCGAGGTCGAGGGACGACGGTCGCGGCGGGCGACTTCGCCGTGGACCTCCCCCCGCCTTCGTCCTCGTCTTCGTCTTCGTCCTCGTCCTAGCGGCGACGCGGGAGGGTCGCGAGGACGAGGACGATCGCAACGAGGAGCCCCAGCTGAGGTCCGGGCGTGTCCTTCTGGAGGGCCCCCTCGCTTGGCGCGACGGCATAGACGTGCAGCATGGGGACATCTGCGTAGTTGAAGCCTCCGGCATCGGAGGCGAAACGCACATGATACATCCCCGTCTCCTGGAAGACCGGGTCGATGCGCCAGACGCCGGCCCCCTGTTTCGTGGCGGGCGCGTCCTGTGCGGAGAGGAACGTCTTGTGGTCCTCCGTCCAGTGCTCGAGGCGCACCTGGAGCGCGCCCACGTCCTTCGCCTCGAGCGAGACGGGGTCCACGACCTCGAAGGCGAGCGGCGTGCGCTGCCCAGTGTAGACGTCGACCGTCTGGTCCACCGCGCGGATGCGGTAGGGGATGTTGGGGAAGACCTCGAACTCGGTGTCCGCGGCGTACGTCTGGTTCGACGACTCGTCGGTGACGAAGACGCGCACCGAGAAGTTGCCCGCCGCGGGAAGGACCATCGACGCCACGAGATAGCCCGTGCCGTCGCCTTCCATCTTCTTGCGCTCCGTGAAGTCGCCGCTCGCGACGAGCACGGAGGCGGGGATGCGCGGGATGAGCGCGCCCGTGTCGACGCTCGACACCTGCACGACCATGCTCACGGTGTTCTCCGCAAAGGGCGGCGTCGGGCGCGGCTCGAAGAACACGTTGTACGGGCCGGCGACGATGGCGCGCGATTGCGAGAAGTCCGAGACGTGTGCCGCCGCGAAGGGCACCAAGGAGGCCGAGGGAGCCACAAGGAGGACAACGAAGGCGAGGTGGATGGGCTTCATGGGGCGCGCCTCCTGGACAGGGCGAGGAGGACCATGAGGGCGAGGCCCGCACCGATCGGGGCGGCGGGCGCCTTCTTCCCGCCGTCGGCCCCGCCGACGACGAGGGCGCCCACCATCTTGCCGCTCTTGTGGCCGGGGACGTAGCAGTAGTAGTCGAACGTACCCGCCTTCTTCACGGTGACCTGGAGCGGCGCGCTCGCGTTGGGCGCGATCATCGGCGTCTTCCCCCACACGTCGTCGCACGTCTCCATCGGGCTCGCGCCATCGCCGCAGACCATGAAGTTGTGCGGGCTCTGGCCCGCGTTCTGGATCGTGAGCTTCAGCACGTCGCCGACCTCGGCGTTGATCTGCTCGGGGACGATGTGGAAGCCGCCCGAATACTCGTGGAGCGTGACGCCGATCTCGCGCTCGATCGCGGTGGCGCCCGGCGCGAGCGGCACGAGGAGGAGCAACGCGACGAGGAGGGGGACCCGCGCGGTCGTCATGGACGGACCTCCGCATCCTGGGCCCGGGTCATGAGCCTGTGCCTCCGTCGATGGGCGCGACCTCGACCTTGAACGGGAGCTTCACGAACTCCTCCGGCCTTTGCACGAGGACCTGGACGTGCCAGGTGCCTGGGCTCGTGAAGAAGCCGTCGGTGCGCTCCCACTCGTTGGGCGTGACCTTCTCCATGTCCGTCGTGATATCGGGCTCCGGATCGTCCGGGCCCCACACCTTGATCTGCACGATCGTCGAGTTCGAGAGCCGCCCGGAAAGCGGGTGCACCGCGACGACGATCTTCTGCACGCCGACCTTCACGGGGTTGGGCGAGATCTGAAGGATGACGTGGCTCGCCTTCGTGACGTTCTGGAGCTCGAGATACGGCGGGACATACTGCCCCTGCTCCACCGCGACGTCGGGAGGCGCGCTCGCCGCGAGGATGCCCGCCGCTCCGAGGATCAGCGCCATGACGATCGCTTCGACCTGCACGACGCGCCGGAACACGCGGGGCGTCCATGCGCCGGTCGCGAGACGCGGGCCGACTCGATACTTGTTGAAGGCCCCGAGCGCGACCAGGGGCGCCATGAGGAGGAGCTTGAACGCCACGAGGCGCACGTAGCTCTCGGTGCGAAGCTCCCCGAGGCAGGGGATCCCGTCGGCGAGCGTGCGCGCGCAAGGCATGTGCGCAAGGCTCGCGATCGTGCCGGTCGCAAGGAGCACGACGACGCTCGCGATTGCGATGGGCGAGAAGCGCACGACCATCTGCCCGACCTGCGCAGCGGTCCTCCCCCAGAGGACGTGGAGGAAGCCGACGATCCCGCCGATCCAGATCGCGCCCATGGCAAGGTGGAGCGTGTCCGCCGTGACGTAGAGCGCGGTGTCCGCCTTGACCGAGGCCGCGTGCGAGCCCAAAGACGTCGCGAGGATGGCGAGCGCGCCCAGCGCGACCGAGGCCGTCGCCGCGGCGCGCCAGGCGGTGGGGCGCGCGAGCGCCGCGAGGCACGCGAGGGTCGCAAGCGCGACGAGCGCGCCGCGCCACACGAAGCTGCGCGCGGGCGCGCTCGCGAGGACGCCCCAGCCAAGCTCGGTGCGCTGGCCCAGGAAGAGGAGCCCCACCGCCGCGCCCGCGACGGCCACGATGCCGAACGCGGCGGCGGTGCGGAAGAGCGCGGCGGGCGGCGCGGGCTCGCGCAGCACGAGGAGCGCGAAGAGCGGGATCCCGACGACGAGGAAGAGGCCGGCATAGAAGGCGAAGCGGCCGAAGCCATCGCGCGCGACCTCGCCCGCGTCCTGCTGCACGAGCGTCGGCGGGTAGAGGCCGGGGTCGAGCGTCGCGTTGCCGACCGCGAAGACGAAGGAGCCACGCGTCGTGTGCGTATCGATCGAGAGCGCCTTCCAGCTCGCGGAGTAGATGCCGTCCGCGAGCGGCCTCACCGGGAGTCGGACCACGTTGTGCTGCGCCTCGTCGAACTGGATCGGGCCAGCCGCCCAGCTCTCCCCCTGCGTGTCGAGGAGATCCGCGTCGGTGAACTCCGTCTCCACATCCTCCGTGAAGCGCAGCTCGATCGTTGTCACGCCGACGTCCACGTGGCCGTTGGCCGCGGGAGTCGCCGACTGGAGCGTGGCGTGCGCTGACGCGAGCGGGACGAGGAGGAGAAGCGTGAGAAGAAGGAGACCGGCCCGCATCGAGGCGACCTCACGCCTTGCGGCGCACGAGGAGCGCGACGCCGACGACCGCGAGCGCGGCGAGGACGACCCCCACGGCCGGGATGGGTCCGGAGCCGGTGGCGGTGGGCTGAGGCGTGAGCGTCGCCGGCGTCTGGGTCTGAGTCTTGATCTGCGCCTTCAGGGCGGCGACCTCGGTCTCGAGGGCAGCGACGCGGTCTTCAAGGGCCTTGTCGTCGTCCTCTTCCGCGGGGAAGTACGTGTCCGCGATGTCCTCGACCTCGTGCGCGCCCGGGATCTCCATGTCGAGCTCCGTGCCGTTGACCTCGCCCGAAAGGTGGAGGACGTAGACGCCGGCCTTCGTGGGCGTGAGGACGGCCGTGTAGTAGCCGGGCTTGCCGAACTGGCCCTCCAGATCCATCTCCGTCTCCTGGTCCCCGTAGTGCATCTCGGCATGGAGATGGCTCTGGAGGTCCGGGATCGCGTAGCCCGTCGCGTTGTCCTGGATGCGCAGGTCGAGGCCGTTCTTCGTGTCCGTCACGGCAGGCTCGTTGAGGAAGCCCCAGACGATCTTGAGCTTGCCATCGGGCGAGTAGGCGGTCTTGTGCGCGGCCGCGGTGGGCGCGCAGGCGAAGGCGATCGCGACGAGCGCGACGAAGGCGAGGACGGTCTTCGGGTTCATGGGCAGGCACCGGGCCTCTTTGGCAATCTTCGAACATCGCGCCCCCTTTGAGGCTTTCGGAGCCATCCTCGCAGCGACCGCACGCAACGCCTTTCCGCGCGCCGCAGCCTCCGCCGCGCATGCTCGCCTTTCTCGCCGAGGAGACGTTCCCCGCCCTCACCCCCTACAGCGCCGCGACCTCCGGCATCGTCGCGCTCCTCGCCCTCGCGATGGCGATCGTCGCCTTCCGCGCGTCGCGACGCCGCGCGAACCCGGGGCTCGTCCTCGTCGGCTGGGCCTTCGTCGTCTTCGCGGTGAAGAACGTCTTCAGCGCCTACAACGTCGTGGCGCACGAGCGCGCGGACATCCCCAGCGTGCCGCACGACGAGATCGAGCTCGTCCTCAGCCTCTTCGACCTGATCATCATGGTGCTGCTCTTCCTCCCCCTCCTCCGCCGGCGCCGCGGCGCCGCCCGAGGAGGGGGAGCCTGAGCGTGGCGAAGGGCGCGCCCGAGCCGGAGGAGATGCGGCAGCGCGTGTACGACACCGTACGCCGCTACCCTGGCATCCACCTGCGCGGCATCGAGCGCGAGCTGTCGACCTCCGCCGCCCTGGCGCAGTACCACCTGAGGTCGCTCGCGGAGGAGGGGCTCGTCGAGCACCACGAGCAGGGCGGCTACGCGCGCTACTATCCGACCGCGAGAGGGAAGAGCGCCCGCGTCACGACGCGCGACGTGCCGCTCGTGGGCCTGTTGCGCGAGGAGGTTCCGCTCCACATCGTGCTGCTGCTCCTGGACCGCGGGGCCCTCACGCACACGGAGCTCGTCCGCGAGCTGGGGATCGCGAAGAGCACCGTGAGCTATCACCTCGCGAAGCTCGCGGAGGCGGGGATCGTGGAGCGCGAGCCCGGCGCTCCGGCCCTGCGCCTCGCGGACGCCGAGCGCATCGATCGCCTGATCCGCGCGTATCGCCCGACGCCCTCGCTCATCGACGCGTTCGCCGACCTGTGGGAGGATCTTTACGGCTGAGGTCCGCGGCCGAGGCTTGGGCTAGGTTTTTGCCGGCGGTCCGGCTCCGCACCAGCATGGATTACCCGCCCGCCATCGCTCGCCTCCTCCAGGATGCGGGGGCGGACCTCGGCGACGAGGTCGAGGTCCAAGCAGCGGATGGGCGCGTGTGGAAGGGGCTCGTCATGGAGCACCACGCCTTCAGCGCCGCGGACGTGCTGACGCTGAAGCTCGGAAGCGGCTACAACGTGGGCGTGTCCGTCGGGCCCGGCACCGGGCTGCGGCTCTCGCGCAAGGTCGAGCGCCGGGCGAAGGTCCCGAGCGTGCCCCACGCAGCGGCCGGGCTCCCGAGCGTCTCCATCCTCGCCACGGGCGGCACGATCGCGAGCTACGTCGACTACCGCACGGGCGCCGTGCACCCGGTCACGACGCCCGAGGAGCTGGCGAACGCCGTGCCCGAGCTCGCGCAGATCGCGCGCGTCTCCACGCGCATCGTCTTCGCGATGTTCTCCGAGGACCTGCAGCCCGAGCACTGGCAGAAGCTCGCGCGCGAGGTGAAGGCCGAGTTCGACCGCGGCGCGCGCGGCGTCGTCGTCACGCACGGCACCGACACGCTGCAGTTCACGGCGGCGGCGCTCTCCTTCTTCCTGCAGGATCTCCCGGGGCCCGTCGTCATCGTGGGCGCGCAGCGCTCCAGCGACCGCCCGTCCTCCGACGCGCAGCTCAACCTCCACTGCGCCGTGGCTGCTGCGGCGACAGCGGACATCGGCGAAGTGGTCGTCGTGATGCACAGCGGGATGGCGGACGACACCTGCGCGATCCACCGCGGCACGCGCGTCCGCAAGATGCACACGTCCCGCCGCGACGCGTTCCAGTCGCTGAACGCCTTCCCGCTCGGGCGCATCGAAGGACCTTCGGCGGGAACGCCCCCGAAGGTCGTCATGAGCGAGCCCTACAAGAAGGCGGGGAAGGGCCCGTGCAAGGTGGACGAGGCCGTGAACGAGCGCGTCGCGATGATCCAGAGCTATCCAGGTCTCTGGCCCGACCACATCGAGGACGTCGTCCTCGACGGCGTGATCCTCGTGGGCACCGGCCTGGGCCACGTCGCGAAGCGCACGTTCCCCGCGCTCGAGAAGCTCCATAAGCAAGGCAAGTTCGTCTTCATGACGAGCGAGTGCCTGAACGGCCGCGTCAACATGAACGTCTACTCGACCGGCCGCGACCTGCAGCGCCTCGGCGTCATCCCTTGCGAGGACATGCTCCCCGAGGTCGCCTACGTGAAGGCCATGTGGGTGCTCGCGCACGCGAAGACGCGCGAGGAGGTCGTGCGCCTGTTCCTGACGCCGATCGCGGGAGAGATCGCGGCCCGGACGGATATCGAGCCGTATCCGACCGCGAGCTACGGGGAGGCCCCCTGATGCCGCGCGTGTGTTCACGTCACGCGATGCACGCGATGGTCTTCTCATCGCGTCTATCGCGTCCTTCGCGTTTCGATCGACGGGGGGCGGGCGCTTGAGCGTCCTCGATCACGCCGCGCTCGGCTTCAAGGCAGGCCTGGAGATCCACCAGCAGCTCGACACTCCGAAGCTCTTCTGCCGCTGCCCCTCGCGCCTGGACGAGAGCGACGCCGCGGACTTCACCTTCCTGCGCGCGCTCCATCCCACGGCTTCGGAGCTCGGTGAGGTCGACCGCGCGGCCGTGGAAGAGGCCCGCAAGCGGCTCCACTTCGAGTACCTCGGCTCGCGCCACAGCGCGTGCCTCGTCGAGGCCGACGAAGAGCCTCCGCATGCGATGTCCTCGGAGGCGCTCGATGTCGCGCTGGAGACGGCGCTCCTCCTCCACGCAAAGCCCGTCGACGAAGTGCACATCATGCGCAAGATCGTGGTCGACGGCTCGAACACCTCGGGCTTCCAGCGCACGTCCCTTGTCGCCACCGCGGGCGTGGTCGAGAGCGCGCGCGGCGACGTGCGCATGGCGACCTTCTGCCTCGAGGAGGACTCGGCGAGGCGGCTCGACCGCGTCGGAAACCTCCAGCGCTACAGGCTCGACCGGCTCGGCATTCCGCTCATCGAGATCGCGACCGAGCCCGACCTCAAGGGCCCCGCGCACGCGCGCGAGATCGCGGAGGCGATCGGCATGGCGCTGCGCGCGACGGGCAAGGTGAAGCGCGGCATCGGCACGATCCGCCAGGACGTGAACATCAGCATCCGTGAAGGCGCCCGCGTCGAAGTGAAGGGCGTGCAGGAGCTGCGCCTCATCGAGACCTGCGTCGACTGGGAAGTGCAGCGCCAGGTCCATCTGCTTGATATCAAGAAGGAGCTCCACGCGCGCGGCGCGAAAGACGCGGACTACCTACGCCCGCTCGTCGACGTGGGCGACCTCTTTGCGCACAGCGCCGCGAAGTCGATGGAGGCGCTCAAGAGCGGTTCCGTCGCGCTCGCGGCCGCGTTGCCGCACCTCGCGGGCCTCATCGGCAAGAAAGGCAAGGAGGAGCTCCCTCCCCCGCGCGTCGGCCGCGAGCTCGCCGACTACGCGAAGGTGCAGGCCGGCGTCAAGGGCATCTTCCACAGCGACGAGCTGCCCGCCTACGGGCTCACGCCCGAGGAATGCGGGCACGTCGCGTCGAGGCTCGATCTCGGCGCGAAGGATGCGTACGCGCTCGTCGTCGCCCCGCGCCCACAGGCCGAGCGCGCCCTCCACGCGGTGCTCCAGCGCGCCGCGATGCTCCTGCACGGCGTGCCCGAGGAGACGCGCGACCTCGAACCCGACGGCACCTCGCGCTACCTGCGCCCGCTGCCCGGCGGCGCGCGGATGTACCCGGAGACCGACGTGCCACCTGTCCGCTTGACGGCGGCCAAGATGGAGGCGCTGCGCGCCGCCCTGCCCGAAAAGCCCGCGGCCTCGCTCGCTCGACTGAAGGCGACCCTTGGCGCGGAGCTTGGCGACGAGCAGATCACGCAGATCGTCCGCGGCTGGCACACGCGCCGCTTCGATCGCCTCGTGAAGGCGACCGGCCTTCCCAAGGAGACGGCGCGCGTTCTGCTATCGACACTCCCGGAGCTCGAAGCGAAAGGGTTCAAGGTCGAACTCGCGACGGAGGATCTCCTCATCGACGCGCTCGTCGCCGTGAAGCAGGGCGCCTTCGCGAAGGAGGCGCTTCCGGCGGTGCTTCGCCACGCGGCGGAGAAGGAGATGCGCGCCGCGGACGCGGCCGCCGCGCTCGGGCTCACGGGCGCAGACAAAGGGGCGGTGCGCGCCGCCATCGACGCGGAGATCCAGAAGAACGCGCCGATGGTGCGCGAGCAGCGCGAGCGCGCCGCGAGCCGCCTCATGGGGCCCTTGATGGGCAAGTTCAAGGGGCAGGTCTCCGGGCAGGAGCTGCAGGCGCTCCTCGCCGAGCGCATCGCAGCCTTTCTGGCCAGTTGACCACCAGGACGGGAGCGCCGAGCGACGCGAAGCGTCCGAAGATGCGTAACCATACGGTCACGCTTGTTCTTCCGCTTCCGAGCATCGGCGACGTCCGCTCGTTTCGGTCCTGGTCTCAGAGCGTCGCGACAGGCACGGCATTCCCGAGGTCAGGCGCCAAGGCGCCCGTGATGCCGCTCACGTACCCGTCGCCGGTGGCGAGGTAGGGCACGTAGACGATATCTGCCGGCGTGAGCCCCTTCGCGACGTCCTCAGGCACCGCGAGTCCCGCCTGCCTCATCTGGCGCAGGATCGCCCCGGTGGGCGCAGGCGCCGGAAGGAAGATCGCCTGCGCGCCCACGTCCGCGAAAAGCACCGGCCCACGGCGGCGCATCGCGTCAAGGAGCGCGCTGCTCTCCGCAAGCTCGACCCCGCCGGTCGCGGCGCTCACGGCGGCTTCCTGCTCTCCCCAGCGCGTGGAGACGGGGACGATCCAGTGGGGGACGAACGCCACGCGCTTCACGGCGGCGAGGCCGCCCGCGTCGATGACGCGCGCCACATGAGGCAGGAGCGCGCCGTGCGTCGCGAGGACGCGCCCCTCGCTTCGTGCGCCAGGCGGCTCGCTGAGCATCCGGTGCGCGAGGAGCGCGCGCACGCTCTCCTCCTTGAGTGACAGCATGGTGTGCTCCTCGCCGCAGAGCGCCCGCTCGGAGAGCGTGCGGCGCACGCGGTCCAACTCTTCCATGACGAGGCTGCGCTCCTCGAGCGAGCTCGCGACGAGCGCCTCCTTGTGGAGCGCGTTGATGCGGCGCTCCCAGCGGCGCGCGGGCGCGGACCAGGAGAAGACGAGCGCGTGGCTCGCCGCGCCTTCGAGCGTGCGGCGCAGGCGGCGCGCGGCGTCCACCTCGCCCTTCACGTCGAGGGCCGGGCCGCGCGGAAGAAGGAGCTGCGAGGTCGTGACGCGCAGCGGCGCCGCATCCGGCAGGCGCACGACGAGCGCGCGCGGCTGCTTCTCGACCGTCGCGCCCTGCGCGACGAGCGCGTCCGCGAGCTCGTCCTGCGAGGCCTCCGCATGCAGGCGATCCGTCGGGCGTGTGGCGGCGTGCGCTGCGTCGAGCAGGATCAGGCCGGGGAGGGTCGCGCCGTCGGTCCATGCGCGCAGCGCCCCGCGCCATGCCGTGCGCCACGCGGGCGGCGCGAGCAGGTCGTCGCCGCGGCGCGCGATCGCTGCGATCGTGAGG
>DATLCC010000081.1:0-40191 GCA_035526585.1 Thermoplasmatota archaeon
CAGGAGGACGCTCCCGAGGAAGTGGCGGAGCGCATCATGGCGTTCCTATCGAAGTAGAAGCTCACGCAGCGCCGCGTTCGCCGCGCGCGACCCGCTGCGCCCGTCCGCGAAGAAGGCGTGGTCGCCCGGCGGTCGCACGAGCGTCGTCGGGGCATCGATCCGATCGACCCACGCCTCGGCCTCGCGCGGCTCCAGCACCTCGTCGTCCACGGCCTGCATCACGAGCGCGCGCGGCACCCGCAGGCGCGCGGGGTAGACCTCGGGCCCCTGCTCGACGATGCGCGCGAAGATGTGCCGCGCGAGCTCGCGCCAGTACGGCTCGCCATGCCAGAGCGCCGCGAGGCGCTGCGTGCCCATGGGCAGGCTCTCCGGCGTGCGCCCCTCGAAGTAGGCGCGCCGCTTCGGGCCCGCGACGCCGCTCGTCCCGAGGAGCGCGAGCGACGCGACCCGCTCCGGCGCCTGCTCCGCGATGCGCGCGGCGAGGACTCCGCCGAGGCTCGCGCCGACCAGGTGCACCGGGCGCGCGTCGAGCTGCGGCAGGAGCTGCAGGACGTCGTCCGTCATCGCGCGATAGGTGAGCGTGTCCCAAGCCACCGCGCCGCCCAGATGCGTCGAGCGCCCGTGCCCGCGCAGGTCGACGAAGGCGAGGCGCATCTCGTCGCGCAGGGCGACGCGCTGGCTGCGGAACGCCGCGCCCGCCGCGAGCGCGCCGTGGAGGAAGACGACGAGGGGCGCCCCTTCTTTTCCATCGAGCTCCACGTGGAGCTCGACGTCCCCGACGGCGAAGCGCGGCAACGCGCTCGCGACGCGGGCGCGCCCTTATGCGCCTTGCGCCGCCGCGAGGGCGCGCTCGACGTCCGGGGCACGCAGGGGCTTCTCAAGATGCGCACGCGCGCCAAGCGCAGACGCCTGCGTGACCCTCGCGTGGTGCGCGGCGAGCGCGCTCATCGTGACGATGCGCGTGCGCATGGAGGCGCGCCCGATGTCCCACATGAGGTCCACGCCGTCGTCGTCTCCCAGGAGAAGGTCCAGGAAGACGACGTCGGGCGGCTGCGTCGCAAGCAGGGTGCGCGCTTGAGCCAGGTCGCCCGCCCACGAGATCTGCACCTCGGCGCGAAGGGTGCCTAGGATCGTCGCGAGCTGCTTGGCGATCGCCTCGCTGTCGTCCACGACTAGGATCCGCATCGGTCGGCCTGGAGCGGCCCTCATGACGAAAGCATGCCACTTCCGCCCCCGGGGGGTCCTCGCACCGTGCCGGCAAGCGTCTAGCCCTCGGCGGCTGCGACGTGCGCCATGATGCATTGTGCCAGCCAGGCCGCCGCTGCCTTGTCCTCGGCGAAGGCGCGATGGCCTCCGGGGACCCGGTGGAACTCGGCGTAGGGGAGGAACATGCGCCAGAACATCGTGTGCGTCGGAGAATAGAGCGGATCGTCCTCGTATTCGACGACGAGCGCGCGGCCGCGGTAGCGCCGAAGCGCCTCCGCCGGGAAGGCGTCGTCCGGGATCTGGGCCAGATAGGTGAGGGCGGCCCGATCCTCCGGGCCGCCGGCGCGGGGGATGCGCCTGCGGAAGGTCGCGCGGAACGCTTCGGTCGCATGCGGGGGGGACGCGACCACCGCGAGGCTCGCGACGCGATCGGGATCCTCGACCGCGAGCCAGGAGGCGGCCGTCGCGCCGCGGCTGTGCCCGACCACGTGCGCCGGCAGATGCGGGGCCGCATCGAGCGCCACCTCCTGCGGCGTCACGAGGTGGCGCGCGTCGTGCAGGATGACGCGGCGCCCCGCGGCCTCGAGGAGCGGCGCGACGCGCGACCATGCGTCGGGGCCGTCGAGGATCCCGTGCAGGAGAAGGATCGGGAGCAACGCACCCGAAAGCCTGGTCGGGCATCGTCAATCTTGGGACATCATCGCCGACGCGAGGCGAGGAGGACCGCGGCGAGCGTGGCGAGCCCCAGAAGGCCGGCTCCGAGCCCGGGGACGTCCTTCGCGGGAGTGGGCTCCCTCTCCTCGCCGGAGGCATCGGTCCCACCCTCGGCGGGCGGGACGTCGTCGACGGTGGACGGCCCCCCGCCCGCGGCGAACATGATGGGCGGCGCATCCCCCACCGCGATGTGGGCGGAGCCGATGCCTTCGTCCCCGTCCATGATGGTGACGAAGACGTTCTGGTCGTCGACCTCCGCGGGGATCGTCCATTCGAAGGTGCCCTCGGCCTTCTCGTCGAGCGAGACGTTGCCGATCCGGCCGATCGTGACGTCGGCCCCCTCGGTCTCGCCGTCGTGAGTGAAGTCGACGCGGTACGTGTGTCCCGCGAGACGATCCTTCCAGGAAGCGTTGAGGAGCGTCACGTGGAAGGTGACGACGTCGCCGACCTCGGCGGCTTGCGGGTCGGGTTCGACGGCGAGCGGGGTCTCGACCATGCTGGCCGAGCCCAGGGGGAAGACGAGCAGGCAGGTGGTCGCCCCGATCATGAGCATCCAGGATCTCATGAGGATGCAGAACGCGGGGCGGCTCCTTGGCATTGCCGACTTGGTTGGGCTTTGGCCCACCGGGCGAGCGCCTCCGCTCGGAGCAAGGAACGGGCCCCGCGATCGACCGTGGGGCCCCGCCAAGAAAAGCCCCCGGACGGGCTAACATCCGGAGGTGACGGGAGCGCGCCGACGAGGCATGTCAGCGTCGCCCCCGCTGCTTTGAGGCAAACCACCCACCCCGGGAGGCACGTAAAGGGTGATTGGAGGTGTTGTTGAAACGCCGATCAGAGAAGCTCGATCCGCTGCCCGGGCTCCAGCCGGCCCTCCTGGAGGACCCGCGCGTAGACGCGGCTCCAGCCGGGCCGGTGGTCCTGGGCGTAAAGCTTCACATTGCCGCCGACGAACGGCGACGTGATCTTGCAGGGGACGGCGTACTTGGTGATCTCGATGGTCGCGGGCCCGAGCGACATGCGTGCCCCCGGTACGACGCGCCCCCAGTCGAGACCGACCGTCGTCACGTTCTCGCCGATCGCGCCGGGGAAGATCGTCGCACCCTCCTCCTGCAGCGCGAGGATGCGTTCGAGGGCGTAGAGGCAGAGCGCGCGGTCGGGGCCGCCGTGGTGGCGCGTGTCCTTCACGGAGTCGCCGGCAAGGCCAAGGGGCGTGAGGTCGGCGTGCGCGACGGCGCGCTTCGGGACCCCGCCCGGGGACACGTTGAGCTGGAAGATGCGGGCGGCCGCCACAAAGGTGTCAGGACCCCTTCCGAGAAAAAAGTAGCCACGGAGGCCACGGAGATCTTGGAGGAACGAGGTCCGATCACCTCCGTGGCCCTTTGTGGCTCCGTCTGCGCAACGCGTCACACGTCAGCATCGCTGCTGCTGGCCGCATCTCGAAGCTTCCGGACCGGCACGCCGCCCCAGAGCTCGCCCGCGGGGATGTCGCGGTTCACGAGCGACATCGCGGAGACCACGGCGCCGTCCCCGACGATCACGCCCGGCAGCAGCGTGCAGTTCGCGCCGATGGTCGCGCGCTTCCCGATGACGACCGGCCCCGTCCGATAGAAGTCGGCCGCATACTCGTGGCAAAGGATCGTCGTGCGGTAGCCCACGACGGCGTCCTCGTGGATGGTGATCATGTAGGGGTAGAAGATATCAAAGGTGACTTCGAGCCCGACCGCGGCGTGCGGGTGCACCTTCGCGCGCAGGAGCGCACGGTACATCCAGTTCTTGACGCGGAAGCTCGGCATCACGCGCGCCGTCGCGATGACCGCGTAGCGCCAGCTCGTGCGGACGAAGCCCGCGTGCTTGCGCCAGTACCAGAGCGAGGCGCGCGGGCCGTCGCTGGGCTTCTGGAGGCAGCGCGCCTTGCGGTCCGTCGTGGTCACAGTCGCCGCGAGGGTCGGCTGCATCATGAGCCCTTCGCCGCGTTGCAGACGAAGTCACGGAGGGCCACGGAGGTGGGAGGCCAAAATGTCTCGACGTCTCCGTGGTCCTCCGTGGCTTCGATCTCGAAGAAGAGAGCGACTACCTTGACGGCCGGCCCACATACTGACTACGAAGCGTCCGGTGGATCCCGCCCGCGATGAGCTCGCCCACGCCCTCGACCTCCATGAGCTCCTCGACCGACGCGTCCGCGATCGCTTTCATGGTGCCGAAGTGCTCCAGCAGCCGGCGCGAGAGCACCGCGCTCACGTTGGGCAGCCCTTCGACGAGGAAGCGCAGCCGCTCGTCCTCGCTCATCGGGCCCTTGTCGTTGCGCACCTTGAGCGGGCGCTTCTCGCCCAGCTGCTCGCGCTTCGCGATCGCCGCGAGGAGCTGCGCCGTGTCGGCGGGGTCCTTCGTGGTGAACACCGACACGCGCAGGTCGGTCGAAAGCGCCGCGAGCGCGCCGTACACCTGCGTCGCGCCGAAACCTGGCGCGAGGAGCCCCTCGCCCTCGATGACGACGAGCGGCGCGCTGTATGCGTCGCGAAGCGCGCGCGCCTGCGGGAAGAGGCGCCCGTCCGCGAGGCTGCGCGCGAAGTCCTCCGCCTCCTTGCGCTCGACGGCGACGCGGTCGCTCAAGACGTAATCGCCGATGGCGAGCGTCTCGGGCCTCACGATGACGCCGAGCTTCGAAAGCTCGCGCACGACGGCGCTGTTGAATTCCCTCTGGTCGGCGATGATGACGATCTTCTCGACCTCGTCGGGAAGCCGCTGGGTCTCGAAGGCGTCGAGCGGCTTCTCCAGGCGGGCCGCGCCGCCCTCCACGAACGCAGACTTGCGCCAGTCGTCCGAATCCTGCGAGGCGTTCACGGCGCGGAAATATTTCTTGAGCGCGTCGATCTCCTTGGCCATCTTTTTCTCTTTGCCGCGCGACGCGAAATGATAGGTCTCGTCGCGCGTGTCCTTCGTGATGAGGATCACGACGCGCCCCGCGCGCTTGCGCCCGGTGCGGCCGCGACGCTGGATGGCGCGGATCTCGCTCGGGACGGGCTCGTAGAAGACGACGAGGTCCACTTGCGGGATGTCGAGCCCCTCCTCCGCCACGCTCGTCGCCACGAGCACGTTGAACTCGCCGCCCTTGAAGCGCTCGATGAGCTCGACCTGCTTCTTCTGGGACATGCCCTTGTCCGTCTCGGATCGCGAGGCCTGGCCCACGAATCGGGAAGCCCTGACCCCCTCGACCGCGGCCAGGGCCTCGACCAGGGCTTCCGCCGTGTCGCGGAAGTTCGTGAACACCAGGATCCGGCTGTCGGCCTTGATCTTGAGCTGCTGGCGCAGCAGGATCGCGACCTGGCGCAGCTTCGGGTGGTCGACCTTCGAGTCGCCGAGGAGCTCGACGACCTCCTTCGTGCGTGGGTCCGTGACGATCGCCTTCGCGGCCTTGCTCTCGTCCGACATGAGGCGCTCGATGTACTGGAGGGTCGCCCCCACGCCTTGCGTCTCGATCATCTCGACGGCGTGGCCGAGCTTCAGGGCCGCCGCCTGCGCCGAGAGCGCCTTGTACACCTGGCCATCCGTTTCCCCGGAGCGCAGGCGCGCCTGCAGCAGGCGCTGCGCGTCGAGAAGGACCTTCTTCGTCACGAAGCGCATGTGCGGCGGGATGCCGCCCGACATGCGCAGCGTCTGCACGGCCTCGTCGTACATCGCGCGCAGCAGCGTCGCGGCCTGCTTCAGGCTCTCGGGCACCGCGACCGTCTTCCACTCGACGTCCGTGTCCTGCACGTAGGGCGCGGTGTCCGCGTCCATCTCGGTGCGCACCTCGACGCCGTCGATGCCGAGGTTCTGGCACACCTCGCGGATCTTCTCGGCCTTCGCGCCGGGGCTCGCCGTCATCGCAAGCACGCGTCCGCCCATGCGCGCCCTGCGGTACGCTTCCGCGATGAAGACGTACGCGTAGTTGCCGACCGCGCGGTGGGACTCGTCGAAGACCACGAGCGAGACGGACCCGAGGTCGAAGCGGCCCGCGACGATGTCGTTCTGCACGACCTGCGGGGTCGAGCAGATCATGCCCGCTATCTTGTACGCGAGCTCGCGCTCCTCCGGTGGCGTCTCGCCCGTGAACGTCTCCACCTTCACGCCAAGAAGGCTCGAGGCGAAGAACGCGGAATGCTGCTCGACGAGCGGCTTCGTCGGGGCAAGAAGAAGGATCTTGCCCGGGGCGTCGTCCAACCGATGCGCGATGGCGAGGAGCGCGACGACCGTCTTCCCCATGCCCGTGGGGAGGATGACGAGCGTGTTCCGCTTCCCCGCCTCGTGCGCGATGGCGACCTGGTAGTCGCGCCTTGCGACCGCGCCCTCCTTGATCCGAGGGTGGGCGATCACCTCGGGCGCGCCTGGCATGGGGTCGCTGAGCCTCGCCTTCTCGCTTGAGCCTTCCCGCGGCCCCGGTGAAAGCACCGGCCCCGCCGCTCCGCTTGGCGCGACGGACGCGACCGCACGCGACGGACGCGACGCCTCTCGTCACGGTCGCGGCCGTCGCGTCGTCGCGCCTGTCGCGCTCGGCGAAGCAGCTCCGGAAGGCAAACCCTAAGGCGAGTGGTCGGGCTCGCCGGAGGGATGCGCGCTGCTCTGGTCGCGCTCGTTGCGTTGCTCGCCGCGGGCGCGGCCAGCGCGCAGGAGCCCGACGAGCTGCAGCCTGAGGCATGCCGCGCGCCGCTCCTCGAGATCGAGCGGCCCGGAGGCTTCGAGCCGGGCACGTCCACCGCGCTCCTCATGGCGGTCGAGAACCCGAACGGGCCGCCCGTGGACAACGTGCGCGCGACGGTGACGACGACCGCGCCCGCGGGTTGGACCGCGATCCCCACGCAGCGTGAGCTGACGCTGGGCCCGCAGAACACGAGCGTCACGACGCTCGTGGTGACGGCGCCCAACCGCGGGAGCGGCGCCGGCGGCGGCAACGTCACGGTGCTCGTCACGTTCGTCTGCACGAACGACGACATCCAGACGAGCGCGTCCTCGTCGCTGAGCCTCGGCGTCGCGATCCTCGCCTTCAACGCGCCCTGGCCCCTTGTGCTGAGCGCGTTCGCCGTGCTCGCGGCCGGCGTCACGGTGCTTGGCATCCGGCGCTTCCGCCGCGGCGTCGCCATCAACGCGTCGTCGCAGGAGCGCGAGGTCGCCTCGGGGAAGAGCGTGAAGTTCACCTTCGTGATCGAGAACCGCCGCGGGAAGCCTCAACGGCTGCGCCTCGCGCCCGAGGGCGTGCCCGAGGGGTGGACGCTCCACATGGCGCTCGAGCTCGTCGACCTCGAGCCAGGCGAGGAGAAGACGCTCTGGGCCATCCTCAAGGCGCCGCCCCAGGCGCCCCCGGGCCTCGACGTGACGGTGACCCTTCACCTTGAGGACGAGCGAGGCGCGCGCGACCTCGGGAGCGCGCTCCTCCACGCCCGCGTCGCGACCGGCTGATCGGTCGTTGCAAAGCCTTTAACCGCCGCGCCGAAGGTTGCAGGCGCGGCCATGCGGGTCGCCCTCCTCGCCATCCTTCTGCTCGCGGCCGTGCCGAGCGCGCTCGCGCAGGTCCCCGGTGTGCCCGTGACCGCGTGCGGGCCGATCTCCATCCCGGCGCAGCCCACGACGCCCGCCGCCGTGCGCGCGGGCGACAGCACGAGCGTCGTCGTCGAGGTGCAGAACGCCGGCCGGTTGCCCGTCACCGTCACGATCGTCGCCGCGAACCCGCCCTCGGGGTGGACGATCGATGCGCCCGGGCCCACGCAGGTGCAGCCGCAGGCCACCGGCTCATTCACCTTCACCGTCACGGCGACCAAGGACGCGGGGGACGACGCGCCGCTGAGCTTCTCGGCGAGCGGCACGTGCGACTCGCCTTTGGGCGCCAACTGCGGCGCGGCCTGCAACGCGGGGAGCGCGAACGCGCAGGTCACCGTCCCGTACGCGGCGCCGCAGGGGTTCCGGATCCCGGGGCTCGACAACCTGAACTTCCCCGTCGAATATCTCCTCGCCGCGATCGTCCTCGTGGGCCTTGCGAGCGCGATCCCCTTCGTCATGCGCCGCAAGAAGGGAGGGATCGTCGCCGAGTGTCCCGAGCCGTTGAAGATGGTGAAGCCGGGCCGCGGCACGAGCTTCCCCATCGAGCTGCGGAACGCCGCGAAGGACCCGGCCGTCGCGCAGTTCGAGGTGGGCGCCGTGCCCGAAGGCTGGAGCGCGTTCATGCCGCTCCCCGAGGTGCAGCTCGCCGGGCGCGAGGCGCGCAGCCTCTGGCTCATGGTGCGATCCCCGGCGACCGCGAGCACGGGAGACGTGGTCGACGTCGAGCTCAAGCTCAAGGATCCGCGCGGCAACGACGCGGGCGCCGTGCGCGTGCGCGCCGAGGTCCAAGGCGCAGGCGACGCGTGATCCGCTTCGCAAGATGGTAGACCGGAATACCGGGACGTCGCCGGAACTCCAAAAGGTCAGCGTGCGGGGAGGACCGCGGAAAGGAACGCCAACAGCAGATCCCCGACGCTGAACGCCAGCAGGAATCCCGCGAGCATCGGGATCATGAACGGGATCTTCGGCGACACCCACACGCGCTCGTCACCCAGCGCCTGCACGCGCTCGAAGGTCGCGGCGATCTCCTCGTCCGACATGCGCGACGCCATGAAGCGCGTCGTTCGCGCGCCGCTCTCGTCGACGATCTCCATCGGCCACTGATGCCCCTGCTCCACGTCGGCGGCGCGGCGCTTCACGCCCACAAGCAGATGCGGGAAGCGCGCGTCGCCATGCGCCAGGTTCCAGGCAAGGAAGCTCAGCGGGATGACGAGGAACGCGAGAAGGCTGTTCCCCAGCACGACGAAGGCGCCCGGAAGCGGCGAGGCGGAGAGGGGTAGGCCCGGAGCGAGCGAAAGAGGGAACGGGAGCAGGATCGCGAGCGCGAGGAGCGCCTTCGCATCCGCTCCGCCCGCGATGAGGCCGAAGTACCAGAGCGCGTACATCGCGGCCGCGAAGACGACGATCCCGGCAAGGTAGGGCCACGCGGCCGTCATCGTCTCGGGCGCGGCGCGCGCTCGCCAGAGCGTGACCCCGAGGCCGGCCGCGCCCGCCACGAGGGCGAGGAGGTCCGCGCGCCCGCTGGGGGCAAGCAACAGAGCGAGCGGGAAGATCGCGAGGAGGTAGGGCCACTTGCCGGACCACGGCGCGGGATCCTGGACGGCGTCCGCGGCGAGCAGGCAGAGGCCGGCGGCGCAGAGGATGATCCAGAGCACGTTGGGGGCGCGGCGCCACTTCCAGTCCGTGTACGAGGCGAACGCGAGCAGCGTGGCTCCTGTGAAAAGGCGTAGAAGGTCGAGGAGCGGCGCCAACGGGCGGCCACTCCACGACCGGGAGAAAAGGTCAGCGCTTTACTCGCGACCGCCGGGGCGTCCCCGGGTCTCGAAGGCGTGGGAGGGCATCTGGGGCGTCGCCGGCTGGGATGCCGGGATACGCACGATCTTGCCGTCCACGAGCGCGAATGCGGCTTCACTGTGTCCGTCGAGCTCGATCGACGGCATCTTCTTCCCCTTCTTCATCCGATGGTACCCCGATCCTTCAAACCACGTACCCCTTCAAACCGGTTTCGGCTGCGATGCCGGTACGCTCGCAACCAGGCAGGTGCACGGACGCAAGGGTGTATTTCTGGTGGACTGCCCCAGAAGCAGGTGGCCCGCTCCAGGGGCAGCCCGTCGGACGCGTGACGGCTCCGAACCAACGCGCTCGCCGTGCCCGCACGTCGGCGCCACAGGACAGCTCGTGCATTTGACCAGCGCGCGTGCCTTTGGCAAGGGCCGCAGAGCGGCCTCGCGCGCACGGTCGAGTGCACGGCTGCGGATATTCTCCGTGCTGCCCGCCTGCGGGCGTCAGCACTCCGAATATCCACAGCTCGTGCATTTGACCAGCACGCGTGCCTGCGGGCACCGGTCGCTGAAGCGGCCTCGCGTGCACGGTCAAATGCACGGTTTGTGGATATTCTCCGTGCTGCCGCCTGCGGGCGTCAGCACTCCGAATATCCACAGCTCGTGCATTTGATGCAGCCTTCCTGCAGGAGGAGCGCCGCGCTGCAGTCGGGGCATTCGGGGTTGTCGCCCCGGTCGATGAGCTGCTGCATCGCGTCCTCGGCGTCGACGTCGCTCACGTCCACGTTCTCGGCCTTCGTCGTCTCGACCTTCTGGCGCTTGACGCCGACGGAGTCGAGGCGCGCCTGGACCGTGCTCGCGAACGCGCCGGTCTCGTGGCGACGGATCGCCTTGGCGAGGGCGTCGGGGACCGAGAGGATCTTGTCGCGCTTGTCGAAGGCGAGCTTGGGCGAGCGGATCCCTTCGAGCTGCTTCGCAAGCTCGGCGGCAGGGACGCCCGATCGGAGCGCGAGCGACACGAGGCGGCTCACAGCTTCCGTGAAGGAGGCCGTGTATCCGCCGCTCTTGCCCAGCGTCGCGAAGAGCTCGAACGCGCCGTGCTCGTCCTCGTTGATCGTGACGTAGAGCGAGCCGTAGCCGGTCTGGATGCGCTGGGTCGTGCCGACGACGACGTCAGGCCGCGCGCGCGGCTTGAGGACGCCGACGCCGACGGGCATGGCCCCTTGGATCTCCTTCCCCACGCTCGTGCGGGGAGTGGCCTCGAGCGTCGTCTGCCCCTTGGCGTCCTTGGCGCCCTTGGCGTCCCCCTCGAGCTTCTCGCTCTTGCCGAGGTTCAGGACCTGGTCCTGGCGGCTGCCGTCGCGATAGACCGTGATGCCTTTGCAGCCCGTGTCGTACGCGAGGAGGTATGCCTTCTTCACGTCGGCCTCGGTCGCGTTCTTGGGCATGTTGATCGTCTTCGACACGGCGGCGTCGACGTGCTTCTGGAAGGCGGCCTGCATCTTCACGTGCCATTCGGGCGAGACGTCCATCGCGGTCGCGAAGACCTTCTGCCACTTCTCGGGAACGTGCTTGAGCCCACGGGCCGAGCCGTTGTTCTTGAGCACGTCGTCCATGAGGCCATCGTACCAGAAGCCCTCGCGCTTCGCGACCTCGCCGAAGTAGTCGAGCACGTACGGCAGGTGCGTGCCATCCATGACGTTCTTGTACCAGATGAGCGAGAACTCGGGCTCGCAGCCGCCGCTCGTGTCCGCGATCATCGAGATCGTGCCGGTGGGCGCGATGGTCGTCACGTACGAGTTGCGGCGCGGCTTGAGGCCGGCCTTCTGGTGGACGCTGCCCTCCCAGTAGCCGTACGGGCCGCGCTTCTCGGCGAGCTTCTCGCTCGCGCGGATCCCCTCGTCGAGGATGAACTTCATGACCTGCCGGGCCATGTCGAGCCCTTCCTCGCTGTCGTAGGGGACCTCGAGCTTGAACAGCAGGCGCGCGAAGCCCATGATGCCGAGGCCGATGCGGCGCGTGCCCTTCGACATCTCCTCGATCTGCGGGAGCGGGTAGTTGTTCATGTCGATGACGTCGTCCAGGAGCTGCGTGGACACGTGCACGGACTCGCGCAGCTTCGCCCAGTCGATCTCGAACTTGCCCGGCGCCACCTGGCGCAGGTGGTTGTCGAGGACGATCGAGCCGAGGTTGCACGAGTCGTACGGCATGAGGTCCTGCTCGCCGCAGGGGTTCGTCGCCTCGATGGCGGCGATGTGGGGGACGGGGTTCGACTGGTTCGCCTTGTCGATGAAGAAGAGGCCAGGCTCGCCCGAGATGTGCGCGTTGTGCGCGATCTTGTCCATCACCGTCTTCGCGTCGAGATAGCCCGCGACCGCCTTCGTCTTGGGGTTCACGAGCGCGTACTTCTCGCCCTTCTTCCACGCTTCCATGAAGGCGTCCGTGAGGGCCACGGAGACGTTGAAGTTCGTCATCTGCGCGAGGTCCATCTTCATGTCGATGAACTCGAGGATGTCGGGGTGGTCGACCTGGAGGATCGCCATGTTGGCGCCGCGGCGCGTCCCGCCCTGCTTGATCTGCTCGGTCGCCGTGTTGAAGATCTTCATGAACGAGATCGGGCCCGAGGCGATGCCGCCCGTGCTGCCCACGATGTCGTTCTTGGGGCGAAGGCGCGAGAACGAGAAGCCCGTCCCGCCGCCCGTCTTGTGGATGATCGCCTGCTGCTTGATGGCCTCGAAGATGCCCGGCACGTCGTCGGGCACGGGGAGCACGAAGCACGCGGAGAGCTGCTGGAGCTCGCGGCCCGCGTTCATGATGGTGGGGGAGTTGGGCAGGAACTTGAACGACGACATGAGGGAGTAGAACTCCTTCGCCGTCGCCGTCACCTGCGCCTCGGACGCGCCGTAGCGGCGCTCCGCCTGCGCGAGGTTCTCCGCCACGCGCCAGAACATCTGGCGCGGATCCTCCACGACCTTCCCCTGCTGGTCCTTGCCCAGGTACCGCTTCTCCAGCACCTTCATCGCGTTGGGCGTGATCGTCGGCGCCGGCACATCGGCCGGCACGCTTGTCCGCAGCTCCGTCTGACTCGTCGCCATCCTCATCCGCTCCTGTCCATCGTCCCCATGATCGTCATCGCCTGACCTTCTTCGCGTTGGGCTCGGCGTCCAATGTCGCCTGCTTGAGCTCCTTGAGCTCGCGCTCGAAATGCTCCACGTCCAGGAACTCCTTGTACACGCTCGCGAAGCGCATGTACGCGACCCCGTCGAGGCGCTTGAGCCCCTCCAGCACGAGCGCCCCGACCTCGGTCGTCGGCACGTCGCCCTCGAAGCGACGCGCCTCCTCCTCGACCCGGTCGATGAGGCGCGTGATGTCCTCGCGGCTGATGGGGCGCTTCTCGCACGCCTTCAGGATCCCGACCTCGAGCTTGTCCCGGTCGAAGTCCTCCACGCGCCCGTTGCGCTTCACGACCTTGAGGTCCGGGCGCTCCCAGCGCTCGTACGTCGTGAACCGCTTCTCGCATGCCACGCACTGCCGGCGCCGACGCACCGCGTCGAGCTCCGCGCTCTCGCGCGAGTCGATCACGCGGGTGTCATGGCAGTCGCAGTGCGGGCACTTCATCGAGACCTACCACAAGGAATAGTGGCTATTCGTCAAGCAAGCATGAACCTTTCGAATTGAAACACAACCCATAGTATCGAAGAAGGGCCCGGACGCGCCTACGCTCCGCTCGCTCGCCGAGCAGATGGTGCATCCCCACGAGGCGCCCGCGGCAGTCGCGGAACGCCAACTCGCGCCGACGCACGGAGTCGGGATAAGAGTGCCGGTCTGGGCGCGGCGAAGCTGCCCGCGCACCCTTTTCGACTGGAACGTTTCGAGGCCGGGTTCGCGTCGAGGGGTGCTCCAGAACGCATGCCGTGCTGAGACCCCATATCCGGTCGTGGAACGGCTCCTCGGCGCGGTGATCGTCATCGGCCTCCTCGTCTGGGGGTTCTCCATCCTCGCGACGCCCGACGACCCCCCGCTTTCGGTGGACGCCGACGGGAGCGGCGACGACGCGGCGCCCGACGGACCGCCCGCCGCGCACGAGCCCGCCCCCGACCCGACGGAGCCTGCGCCCGACCCGGCCGTCGGGGAGCCCCCGGAGCCGCGCACCGCGCCTGAGCACGCGCATGAGAAGCGCAAGCACAAGGGGCACGGTGGCGACGACTGATTCAGGTCGAGCCTGACTCGCAGTGAAGCTCCGCAAGCTGCGCGAGATCCGCGAGGCGCGACCTCTCGACGCCCACGGTGCGGTCGAGGATGGCGCACGCGTCGCAGTTCGGATGGAGCTCGCCATCCTCGTCGATGAGCACGCACGCGCTCACGCCGCCCACCCGCGCGCCTGCGGAGACCTCGCCCACGAGGTGCACGGGCGTCGCGCTGCCGGAGCACTCGTCCGATGCCAGGCTTGCGCCGCCGTCGCCGACGGCCGCGCAGAAGCGGGTCGTCCCGTCGTCGTAGCCGGCGTACACGACCGTGTCCGCTGCCGCGACCGGCAAGAGAAAGAGCAACAGCACGCACGCCCACGCCTTCCCCACGAGCATCTTGCCCACGCCTCGCTGCCGCCAGCGACGCGCCGCATCATAAGCTCGCTAGCGGGACCGTTTCTGAAGACGTGACCGGATGGTTGCGCGTCGCCCGAGCCTTTTTCTCCGCCCCCGGCCCTCCTGCGCCAGGGAGGTCAGGATGCGCCGCTTCGCCTTCGTCGCGCTCGCCCTCGTCGCGCTTGCCCTCGTCCTCGCGGCGCCGCTCGCGGCCGCATCGAGCGTCCGCGGCGAGCTGCGCTTCCCCCAAGGGGCGGACCTCGACGGCGCCATCGCCTACGAAGCCACGGAGGGCGCGCTCGACCTCAGCGCCGCCCACCCGCGCCTGAGCTTCGAGCGCGCGGAAGGGTGGCGCGTCACGCGCACCTGGGAGTACGTGGGGCCACCTGGCGCGCCGCAGGTCACCGCGAACGCGCAGTCGCCGCGCAACGTGACGCTCGTCCTCGCGGGCGGCACGCTCGACGCGCTCGAGTGCGCGCCGGTCGAATGCCGCGCCGTGCTCATCGCCGGCGACGGCGGCGCGATCGGCCTCGCGGGCGCGCAGGATGGCCCGATGCGCTGGCGCGCGGACGACGACGCCTTCTGGAGCGGCTTCAACGAGAGCGGCGCGCAGAACTTCCACTACCCCATGCGCGCGGGCTGGCTCGCGGCGTCCACGCGCGACCTCGGCGAGGTGCGCCCGAGCGCAAGCGGCGCTCTCACCCTCTTCCTCGTCAACGCGTCGATGACGAGCGGTGGCGACACGGTGGACGCGATGCCGCGCGAGGAGGCCGTGATGAGCGGACCCCTCGCGATCGGGCAGCGCACGAGCATCACCTTCGTCGTGCTGCACATCGAGGGCGCGAAGCTTCTCGAGGCGCCCGGCGAGGCGGCGCTCTTCGCGCCCGCGCCGGGCGTGTCCGTCGACGGGACGCTCCTCGCGGCGGCCGCGGAAGGGCGCCTCGTCGTCGCCGGCCAGGCCAGGGAGCTGCGCGGCGAGACCCTGCGGCTGGACGGCACGGTCGCCCTCGCGCCGCAGACCGAGGGGCTCTCGCTCGCGGGCGCGCGGCCGCTGGGGAGCGCGCTCGCGTCGCGCGTGAGCGGCGACGCGGACGTGCGCATCGCGGGCGCGACGGTCGCCGGCTTCGGCACGCGCACCGCGCCGCTCGTCATCGCGACCTCGGCGGCGATCGCGCTCGCCATCGCTCTGGGTTTCGCGCTCTACACGCGTCTCGAGCGCGGCTCCCTGATGGAGAATCCGCGTCGCGCCCTCGTGCACGACACGCTCAAGCGCCTCCCTGGATCGACGGTCGCCGACCTCGTGCGCGCGACCAAGATCACCGAGGTCGTCGTCCGGCATCATCTGCGCATGCTGGAGGACCACCAGCTCGTCGTCGTGCGCGGCGAGGGAAAGTTGCGCGCGTACTTCGCGCTCGACGGCGCGACGTCGGCCGCCGCGATGCTGCTCCACGTCGCGCTGAAGGACCCGACGCGCCGCCGCGTGGCGCAGGCCGTCGCGAGCGCGGCGACGCCGGCGAGCCAGCGCGACCTCGTCGCGCAGCTCGGCCTCTCGCAGCGCCTCGTGAGCTATCACCTGACCAAGCTCGAGGAGCAAGGCCTCGTGAGCGGCAGCGGCGCGATGCCGCGGCGCTATGTGCCGGCGCCGGCGCTCGCAAGTTTCGTGGGCGATGGCGACGCGGTCGCTGCGTGACGCTCGTCGCCGAACGAAACCAAACGCGTAACCATTCGGTCACATTACTTGCGTGTTCGCTTCTTTGCGCTCCAGCTGGATCCATCGAAACACGGGCCAGAACGTATGCCACGGCGGCCAACGAGCAGCACCCGTGCTTGAACGACTGATCGCCTACGTGCTCGTCATCGGCGCCCTCGTGTGGGTGTCGTCCGAGCTTGCGGGCGACGCGCCGCCGCTCGACAAGGCCACGCTGGACGAGCCCTCGTTCGCTCCGGCCGCGCCCGAGCGCGAGCCGCCCGCACCGCCCGCGGCCCCGTGGTGGGAGCGCGGACGCGGGGAGCCGGGCGGACACGTGGCGCCCGCGCCCGAGCCGCAGCCCGCGGCGCCCGAGCCGCCCGCGAAGAAGCGTGGCGGGCTGCTGGGCCTGCCCGTATTGTGAAGGATCAAGGCGCGGGGACCGAACCGCGCGCGCCTTGAACGGAGGTCGGTGATATCAGGGGAGGAGCCGGCTGTCCACCCCCGTCACTCCGTCAGGCCCGACGACGCAGGTCTCCGCGATGCAGACCGTGCCGTATCCTTGGCCGTAGCAGGACTCGCTGTAGCCCACCATCACGATGACACCCGAATTCTCGCACTCGCCTTCGGTGCAGTAGCGGTTCGTGCCGATGCCGGTGACCATGACGACCACGCCGAAGTTGCGGCAGGCACCCTCGCCCTCCCCCACGTCGTCGACGAGATTGCGAAGCGCTGTGGGCCGGAAGGGCGCCGCATCGTCCCGCGCGGACGAGGCGACCTCGATGAGCTCGAGGGTCGTGAAGTTCTCGCACTCGAGCGGCGTGTCCTCCACGAGCGGCCCGTAGATCTGGCAGGCGAACTTCGATCCCCAGCACACGGGGTCGGTCGCCGCGCCGCACGGGGGCCGCGTGGGGTAGGTCGCACTCGCGTGCGGCATCGCCGCGAGGCACGCGAGGACGACAAGGGCGAGCGCGAGGAAGGGGCGGGTCATGGTGGGTCCTCTCCTCGATCGCTTCAGGCGAGCTCGACGAGCGTGGGGCCGATCAGCTCGGAGAGCTCGCCGAAGCATTCGGGGTCGTTCAAGGCGTCCAGGAACGTGGGGTGCGTGCGGGAGTCGGAGCTCATCGCGTCGAGGAGGCGCGAGTCCTCGCAGCCGCCGCTGCCGGGGTCAGGGTCGCCGCCGCCGGCGCTCTGGTCGCACGCCGCGCCCGCGCTCGCTTCCGCGCCAGCTTCGCCATCGCCCGCGGCCGTGCCCACGCCGACGCCCGCCGCGCCTGCGCCCTGGGGCCCGGTCTCGCAGTGCTGGATGGTGCAGTTCATATTCTCATTGTCGCCGACGACCGTCACCTGCGTCTGCACGCCGTAGTTCGAACAGGCGTGCGAGGGCTCTTCCGCGGCGACCGCGCCCGCGAGGAGTGTGAAGCCGGCGGTCAGGAGGAGGATCGTCGTTCCGAGGGTTCGCATCTGCATGGTTCTCAAGTTTCCCGAGGCGTCCTGCGCCTCTGGACCACCGAAGCATGCGGGGGGACATACCGTGATCGGCGCGGCGGATGCTAAGATAGCGCCATCGTTTCTGAGCGAGGCGAAGCCTCGCTCCTTCCTCCTTCCTTCCTTCCTTCCTTCCTTCCTTTCTTCCTTTCTTCCTCCTTCTGAGGTTGCAGGAAGAAAGGAAGGAGGAAGCAGGAAGGAGGTAGACGACGCGGATCAAGAAATCCGCGGCGCGGACAATGGCAATCCCACGGAAGACCTTCAGCTTGAGCAGGTGGCGGTCGCCGGTCACGATGCGGTCTGCGCCAGCGGCGAGTGCACATGCCAGGACCCGATCGTCGCTTGGGTCCTCCGTCACGATGGCCAGCCGATCTTTCGGATCACGATCGTCGCCATGCGGGCGATCGATCGGAGATAGGCCGCAGTGTCGACTTTCGGGTAGTCGAACTTCTCGAGCAGCACGCGTTCTGCCTCGGCGAGAAGGGGCGGCGAGACCGCGAGCTCGTGCCGTCCCTCCATGCACATAGCGAGAAGCCGCCTCCCTTGCCGTTCCAGAACAGCGCGCTGATCAGAATGTTCGTGTCGAGCACGAGCCTCATTCGCCGGACCTCGTCTCACGGATGGCTCGTGAGACGGCGCGGCGATCGATCTTCTTCCTTTTCGCAAAGGCCTGACCCTTTGCCAGGATCGCCTTGAGCTCCTCCACGTCCGGCGTCGCGACCCGCTTGAGGACGATGGTATCGCCCTCACCGTAGACCGCGAAGATCTCCCCCTCGCGCAGATGGATCGCGTCGCGGATCGCTTGCGGGATGACCACTTGTCCACGCGAGGAGACGCGCGTCGTGTCGGCTTCCGTCATGGTAAGAAAATAAGTGATACTTACTCATCAAGCTGTCGCCGACCAGAATGCGCTGATTGGCACGCGCGATCACGACGGAAACCGGAGAAGCCGAAGGTGATGCCGAAGAACCGAAGGATGGAATACGCCCTCGACCTCAGGCGCCTCCGGAGCTCTTCGGGTCTCCGGTTTCCGTCGCGTGAAGCGCCGGAGCAGCCGAGTGCTCATCCGGGTATCACGTCGCCTCTTTCGAGGATGTCACGGAGGACGCCCCCGCCGAGGGACGCTTGCTCGTCAGCGCCGCCATGTGAACTCGAATTCATCGGCGTGATCGGATGGGCCAGCGGAATGACAGTAGTGATCGGCGGGACCTCGCGGCGAAAGCGCTTCCAGATCGCAACGGACATGATCACGAATGCGGGGATCGTCGGGAATGGTACGAATCCCAGGAGAAGCGTGCCAAGCCAGAGCCCGAGACCGCCCGGCATTCCCACATAGGCCGCCCACACCGCGAGGACTGTGAGGCCGCCATACGCGGTTTTCCACGACCAGTGATGGTCGCTGCGTCGTATCACGAGGCCGATCAGGTAGCGCGCGGTCGGCGCTCCGACTGCCATCGAAAGGACCGCCGGGAAGTCGAAGACGGACTCCCGTGTGTGCGAGATTTCCTTCGCGATCCCTGTGACGATCGCGAGGAGCATCGAGCTCGTGACGATGATCCATGCCACCAGGAACCGTCGCGCGAGCTTGCGTCGCGGCGCATCCTGCGACATGGCAGCCCTACTTCCGCGCCTTGCGCCTCTTGATCTCTTCCGTGAGCGCCGGAAGGATCTTCGTCGCATCGCCGACACGGACGCGTCGCCTGCGGGCGACCGGGCGCTACGCGCCCTCGCGTCCTATCGGCGATGCTACTTCTTCTGCTTCCTGCGCTGCAGCTCCGCTGTCAGCGCAGGAAGGATCTTGGTAGCATCGCCGACGACGCCGATGTCTGCGAAGCCGAAGATGGGCGCCTTCTTGTCGCTGTTCACCGCGACGACGGTGCCCGACTCCTGCATGCCGGCGAGGTGCTGCACGGCGCCGCTGATGCCGGCGGCGAGGTAGAGCTTGGGGCGTACGGTCGTTCCGGTCTGGCCGACCTGGTGCGTGCGGCTGATCCAGCCCGCGTCGACGATCTTGCGGCTCGCGCCGACGGCGGCGCCCAGCTCGCGGGCGCAGTCCTCGATGAGCTTGAGGTTCTCCTTCTTGCCGAGGCCCATGCCGCCGGAGACGATGAACTCGGCCTTGTCGATGTGCGCGCCCTTCTCGGCGAGCTTCTCGAACTTGATGACGCGCGAGTGGTACTTGCCCGAGAGGGGCATGTCCGTGATCTTCTCGATCGTGCCCTTGCGAGCGTCGTTGCGCTCCATCGGGACGAACGTGTTCGGGCGCGCGGAGGCGATCCACGGGCGGTGCTTGGGGCAGACGATGCCGGCGAGGATCTTGCCGCCGAAGGCCGGGCGGAGCATGATGAGCTCCCACTCGTTCTTGGCTTCCACCTTGGCATGGTCCCACTCGAGCTTCGTCGCGTCGGCCGTGCAGCCCGTGTGCGTGCGCACGGCGATGCGGCTGCCGAAGTCGCGGCCCGTGTGGGTCGCGCCGATGAGGAAGACCTCGGGCTTGCGGTCGTGCACGAGTTTCGCGCACGCTTCCACGTACGGCTCCGTCGCGTACTGCGCGAAGATGGGCGCGTCGACGTAGATCACGTGGTCCGCGCCGTACGCGATCGTCTCCTTCGCGAGGCTGTCGTTGTTGGTGCCAAGGAGGATGCCGGTGAGGGGGACCTTGCGCTGGTCGGCGAGCTCGCGGCCTTTCGCGAGAAGCTCGCGCGAGACGGGCGCGAGCTCGTTGGCGTGGTGCTCGATGAAGACCCAGAGTCCGGACCATTCGGCGACGGCGGCCGGGTTCTTGGGATCGATCTCAGGCATCTCAGTTCCCTCCCTTCAGGTGCTTGAGGAGTCCGCGCGCTTCGAGAGCGTCCGCGAGCTTCTTCGCGGCGGCCGTGGGGTCTGCGTCCTCGATCCACTCGGTCTTCTTGTCGCCGACGTCGATCGTGATGATCTTGCCGACGACGGTGGGCGAGCCCTTGAGGCCGAGCTTCGTGGGGTCGATGTCCTTGAGCGCGTCCTTCGTCCAGTAGGATATCTCGAACGTCTTCTGCGCCATGATCTTGCGCGCGAGCTGCGGCGCGCGGGGCGTGTTGATGCCGAGGTTGACGGACAGGACGGCGGGCAGGTCCGCCTCCCATGTGGAGCGCGCGCCTTCGAGGTCCTGCGTGCAGTGGACCTTGAAGTTGGGCACGGCCTCGACCTTGCCGTTCACGGGCTTGCCGTCGGCGCCGATGAGCGTGACGTCCTTGATGTAGGTGACCTGGGGCCAGGAGTTCCACTCGGCGATGCCGGGGCCGGTCTGGCCCGTCGAGCTGTCGGTGGTCTCTTCGCCGGTGATCACGAGGTCGACCTTGCCGAAGACGGGCTTGTCCTTGCCGACGAGCCACGGCGCGCTCGGGGGCGTGGGCTTGCCGTCGGGCTGCGTGGGCGGGGGCGGGAGCGCGCCCTTGTACTCGCCCTGCTTGAGGGCCGAGATCGCGCGGATGCCTGCCGCGAGCGTGTAGCTCGTGGGGTACGTGTCGCTGCCCGCGAAGGCGCGGTCGGAGAGGAGGATCGCGTCGTCGGCGCCCATGGCGACGCACTCGCGCAGGAACGGCTCGCCAAAAGGCGGGCACATGGAGAGCACGGTGACCTTCGCGCCGTGCTTGTCCTTGAGCTGGAGCGCCATCTCGAGCGCGTTGAGGTCGGGAGGGTTGATGACGTTCGACGCGCCGGAGCGATCGAGCGTCTTCGTCTCGGGGTTGATGCGGATGTCCTGCGCGTTCGGAACGGGCTTCAGACAGACGACGATGTGCATCAGGAGAACCCCTGGATGGCGCGCGATAATCGGGGGCCTCTCTTAACGGTTTCCGCCATACAGATGGCACGCGCAAGGCCAGCGCAAACGCAAGGCCGACGTGTAACCGAAAGGTTACGCTAGCGGCGCCGCGCGAGGCGCGCGCCAAGCGCCAGGGCGCCCAGACCCAGGACGAGCGGTGCGGGCACGACGACGCGCCGCCCGGTCGGCCCCGTGGGCCGCTGCGCGACGGTCGAGGCCGGTTCGGCCACGGGCTCCGGTGTCATCGGCTCCGGCGTCTTGGATCGGGGCGAGAAGCCGCGGAGCGCCTTCAGGAGCGTCCAGCGCTCCTTCACGTCCACGCTCATCACGCTCACACGCCCGGTCGCGTCGACCGCCTGCGACGCCCGACGCATGGATCAGACACCCTTCTTGTGGCCCCAGATCACCTTGTGGAGCTGCGTCCCGACGCGCACGTCCAGGCCGTCCTCCAGCACCCACGCAGCGAGCGTCGCGAGGTCAGCCCGGTCGCCGACGATGCGGGTCTCGCCCACGGGATCGGGCGAGGCCCACATGGGCTGCATCAGGACCTCGCTGCGGATGTCGTGGGAGCGCAGGAGGTCGCGGGCGAACTCGTAGTCGCGGCGGTCGCTCACCACGAACTTGAGCTGGTCGTGCGGCCGCATGTGCGCGAGGTTCGCGAGGAGGTTGCGCTTCTGCATGTTGGACGAAGGGCACTTCACGTCCATCGAGAGCTGGAGCTTCTCGCGCGGCTGCAGCTTGTCCGCCGCGCCGACGTCGAGGCTGCCGCTCGTCTCCAGCACGACGAAGTAGCCTTCACGCAGCAGGCGGTCCATGAGCGCGAGGCAGGCGTCGTGCTGGTCGAGGGGCTCGCCGCCCGTGATGCACACGCGCTTCGTCTTCACAGGAGCAAGGCGCTCCAGGACACGATCGATCGTCCAGTCGTCGCCGCCGTAGAACGAGTAGGTGGTGTCGCACCACGAGCAGCGCAGCGAGCATCCCGTGAAGCGGACGAACGTGGTCGGCAGGCCGACGGTGGCGCCTTCGCCCTGCACGGAGTGGAAGATCTCCGTGAGGCGCAGCGGCGTCATGCGGCGCTCAGACGCGGCCTGCTACAAAGGCGTTCCCCGCGCGGGACGCCCGGCGAACCACAACCTATATCGAAACGCCGACGAGCCCTGGGGCGTACCGAACGCTTATCTAGGGGAAGTGCTCTGCGCCGGCACAGCCCCCGGGAAAACCGGGTTTCTTCTCCTGATAGGAGGTCACGATCTCATGGCCGCCGACGACCGTCTCACCCAACTGGCCGCAGTCATGGACCAGCTCATCGAGGACACGAGCGTGCCTCGCAACATCCGCCGCGGCGCCGACAACGCCAAGAAGGCCCTCCTCAACAAGTCGAACGCCCTCGACGTGCGCATCTCCAGCGCCGTCTCGGTGCTCGACGAGCTCGCGAACGATCCGAACATCCCGCTCCACGGCCGCACCATCATCTGGAACATCATCAGCGGCCTCGAGACGGTCGCGCGCGCCGCGAAGTAGTCCACTGACGGTGGAGCAGGCGGGCATCGGCGCCTGCGTCACAACTCGTTTTCCCAAGCGCGGCGACCGCGCCTCACATGATGCGCACCCTGATCGTCGCAGCCTGCGCCGTGGCACTCGCCATGGCCGGCTGCACCAGCAGCACGAACGAGAACACGAACGACGGCGGCGCGGGCGGCTCGGACACCGGCGCCCTCGACAACCAGAGCTCCATGGGTTGCGACACCAACGCCAACGGCACCGACACGAGCACGGGCGGCGCGACCGGCGGCGTCACGGGCACCGGCAGCGGGATGGGCACGACGGGCGCGAACGCGACGACGACCGGCACCGCGAACACGAGCGCCGATGGGTGCATGGGCGGCACGGGCTCCACGACCGCCGGCACGGGCGGCGCGGCGAACACGACGACGGGCGGCGTCTACGGCTGAGCATCGGCCACTCCACCACAACGACTTCGGCGGCGAGCGACCCACGAAGGCCCGCCATGACCCGCCTTCTCCTTCTTTCGACGATCGTCCTCGTCCTTGCCTTCGCCGGCTGCGCGACCCCCTCGCAGGAAAGCACGGACCCGACCGAGCCCACGACGCCCACCGAGCACGCGTGCCTCGACAACAGCACGACGACGACCGCGGGCGGCTGCTTGAGCGCGAACGACTCGGCGCCGCCCGCGACCTCAGCGATGTGCGTCGAGGGCGCGGAAGTGTGCGACGACACGGCCGCGGAGCCAGCGCCCACGCCGACCTGGGCGCCCCCCGCGATCCCGGGCTCGGGCTGAGTCACTCCGGCTGCGCGCGCGCCGGCAGGTGTCCGAACATCTTGCGCCCGGCCTCGCCGCGCGCGTTGAGGCGCAACCGGCGGCGGCGCCCCTCCCCTTCCGAGTCGAGGAAGCCCCATTCGAGCGCGCGCTTGAGCACGCGGTCGGCCACGTTCTGGTCGGCCTGCGCGCTGGAGCGCTCCTTGAGGAAGGCGCGCTCGCGCAGGCGCTCCACGACCTCCTTCTTGCGCGCGGGACGACCCGCCTTCTCGCCGAGGAGCTCGAGGACGGCGAGGACGTCGCCGCCAGGTGGATCCAGCTGGAAGGTGGGGATGAACGTGACCTCCTTCACCGGAAAGTCGCCTTCCAGGTCGATGTCCGTCGCCTCGTAGTCGATGCGCGTGTAGTACGCGTCGAAGCGCCACAGCATCGCCGCGAGGGAGCCCGCGATCGCGCATGTCGTTGGCCCTGTACCAAGGTTCACGTAGAGACGGTTGCCGCGCTCAGCCTCGGCGATCGCGCCCATCTCGCCCACGAGGGCGTTGGGGTCCCACACCGCGCAATGGCGCACGCGCGCCTCGATGCCGGCGGCCTCGAGCTGCTTCAGGACGCGCGCGTGGTAGGTGCGGAGCTTTCCTTTGGGCGGGTCCGTGAGGAGGTAGACGCGGTCCGCGCGCATGTCGAGCGCGGGTTGCACGATCCGGCGCACCTCGAACCCCTGGCCCGCGATGTGGACGCGCAGGTCGCGTTGCACACGATGTTCATCATATTCCTTCTACAAATATTGTTCACTCATCAAACGTGAACAGCTTGAACATTCCTTGCGCCGCTGGAGGAGCCATGGAAGCGAAGAAGCTCCACGACCTGCGCTCCGACCTCCCGACCCTCGGCCGCCTCGCGCCTCGCGCCCAGCGCAAGTACTTCTGGATCGACGACCCCGACCTCGCCCCCGCGCCGCGCAAGGAAGTCCCGCTCACCGCCTGGAGCTGAGCGCATGGCCGCCCTCGTCCCTCTCTGCGAGATGCCCCCCTGGTGGGAGCCTCAGGCGTTCCGCGAGCTTGCACAGGCCGAGCTGAGCGCGCTCTTCGCGACGCATCTGTGCGCGAAGCGGCTGCGCGGCCACCCGCGGCCCTTCGACCTCGTGAGCGAAGACTCGACCCTCCTCGGCATCGTCCTCCCGCGCGCGACCCGCGGCCGCCAGTTGACGGCGCTCCAGCGCGCCGAGCTCTCCGAGGCCGTGCTCCTCCTCACCTGCGCGCCCGCCCAGCAGCGCGTGCTCGTCGTGGGCGACGACCCCGAGCGCCTGCGGCCGTGGCTCGCGGTGTACGGGCACCTCGCGCACGGCATCGAGATCTGGCACCTGCGCGCGCCCGGCGAGCTCTCGCGCATCGCGATGCCGTAAGCCTTGAACCGGCGCGCGCTCCTGCGGGCGCGATGAAGATCGGTATCCTCGGGAGCGGCGATGTCGGGCAGGCACTGGGCCGCGGGCTCGCGCGCCACAAGCACCAGGTGACGCTGGGCACGCGGGATCCCGCCAAGCTCGCGGCGTGGCAGAAGGAGACGGGCCAGAAGGTCGGGAGCTTCGCCGACGCGGCGGCGTTCGGCGAGATCGTCGTCCTTGCGCTCCAGGGCGCCGGCACGGAAGCCGCGCTCGAGCTCGCGGGCCCGCAGCGCTTCGCCGGCAAGCTCGTGCTCGACGCCACGAACCCGCTCGATCTCTCGAGCGGCGCCCCAGGGCTCTTCGTAGGCACGAGCGATTCCCTCGGCGAGCGCGTCCAGCGGAAGCTCCCGCAGGCGCGCGTCGTGAAATGCTGGAACACCGTCTCGAACGCGCAGATGATCGACCCCCGCTTCGAGGAAGGCGTTCCCCCGATGCTCATCTGTGGCAACGACTCGGCCGCGAAGAAAGAGGCGGAGCAGCTCCTGCGCAGCGTCGGCTGGCCCGGCGTCGAGGACGCGGGCGACATCAGCGCGGCGCGCTGGCTCGAAGCGCTCGTGCCGCTGTGGGTGCGCATCGGGGCGCCCAAGGACATGTGGGGGCACGCGTTCAAGGTCGTGAAGTGAGCTCGCGCATTCCGCGCGCCGTTCCAGAAACGGAATGCCCGCGCGCCGCCCCTGCCCGCCGATGACCGTCTACAAGCTCATCGAGGTCGTGGGAACGAGCGGCACGAGCATCGACGACGCCATCCGCGGCGCGATCGAACGGGCGAGCACGAGCGTGGACGATCTGCAGTGGTTCGAGGTGAAGGAGATCCGCGGGCGCATCGGCCAGGGCAACTCGCTCGAGTTCCAGGTGAAGGTGAACATCGGCTTCACGGTCCACGCGCCCTCCGACGTCGACACGCGGAAGACCGGCGCGCGCGAGGCGACGTCGCGCCAGACGCGCAGCGCAGCCGCGCAGCTCGTCGCGAAGAAAGGCGGTCGCCGGCGCTCCGACCTCGCGAAGAACTTCGAGGAGCAGCGGCGCGGCCGATCGTGATCACGGCTTCAGCAGCACCTTGACGCAGCCTTCCTCCTTCTTGTTGAAGATGGAGTATGCGTAGGGCGCCTCTTCGAGCGCGAAGGTGTGCGTGAACAGGTCGTCGCCGCGCAGCTTCCCCGCGACGACGTCCGCGAGGAGGCGGTCGATGATCTCGTGTACGTACGCTTGTCCGCCCTGCACCTTGAGCCCCTTGTCGACGAGCTGGCTCAGGGGGAAGTTGTCCATCGGCGTCCCGTAGATGCCGACGACGCCCACGCTCCCGCCGCGGCGCACCGCGTCGAAGCAGCGCGAAAGGACCTTCATGGATCCCCGCTGCAGGTGGACGAGGTTCGCGGCCTTCTCGACGATGGAGCGGTCCGCCTCCATGCCGACGGCGTCGATCGTGCAGTCCGCGCCGCGTCCGTCGGTGAGGCCGCGGATGAACTCGACGGGATCCTCCTCGTCCGGGTTCACCGTCGTCGCGCCGGTGAGCCGCCGCACGAGCGCGAGCCGGTAGTCCTGCGGGTCGACGACGATGACGCGGTCAGCGCCGCGCAGGCTAGCGATGCGCGCGCTCATCGCGCCCACCGGGCCGGCGCCGAAGATCGCGACGCTCGAGCCGGGCTTGACGTCGGCCCATTCGTTCGCCCACCAGGCCGTGGGCAGGACGTCCGTCAGAAGCACGGCCTGCTCGTCTTTGAGGGTCGATGGGATCTTGCGCGGCCCATGGTCGGCGAAGGGCACGCGCACCCGCTCCGCCTGCCCGCCGTCATGGCCGCCGTAGAGATCGGTATAGCCGAAGAGCCCAGCCCCCTTCCCCTTGAGGACGCCGCCTTCGGGGCCGTACATGCGGTTGCTGTTCTCGCAATGCGTCGGCATCCCGTGCTGGCAGAACCAGCACGTGCCGTCGGCGACCGGGAAGGGGACCACGACCCGGTCGCCGGACTTCAGGTCGGAGACGCCCTCGCCGACCTCCTCGACGACACCCATGAACTCGTGGCCGAGGACCATCTTCTTGAGCTGCGGCAGGAGGCCGTTGTAGATGTGGAGATCGCTTCCGCAGATGCACGTGCTCGTGACGCGGATGATCGCATCGCGCGCGTCCTGGATCGTGGGATCGTCCCATTCTTCGACGCGCACGTCCTTCGGCTTGTGGAACACGACGGCCTTCATGGCGACGCTGCGCGCGCGCTCGCGTTTGTGGCGCGTGGCCGCGTCGTCTCTGGCAGGCTCAGTCGCGGATGCCTTCGGCGAGCACGGAGACGACGGCCTCGCCTTCGGGAAGGTGCGGGCTGTCGATCAGCCGCACGATGCGCTTGTTGCCCTTCGACTTGCGGAGGTACATGCGGAAGGTCGCCGTGTGGCCGACGATGTGGCCGCCGACGGGTCGCGTCGGGTCGCCGAAGAACGCATCCGGCTTCGCGTGGACCTGGTTCGTGACGGCGATGGCCGCGTTGTTGAGGTCGCCAAAGCGCAGGATGTCGTGCATGAATTTGTTGAGCTTCCCCTGGCGGTCCGCGAGCGTCCCGCGGCCGATGTACTCGGCGCGGAAGTGCGCCGTGAGGCTGTCCACGATGAGGAGCTTGATGTTCTTGTTCTTCGCGAGCTCCATCGCCTTCTCCGCGAGGAGCATCTGGTGGTGCGAGTTGAACGCGCGCGCAACGTGGATCTTCGCGAGCGCCTCCTTGGGATCGAGGCCCACCGCCTCCGCCATGGCGACGATGCGCTCGGGGCGGAACGTGTTCTCGGTGTCGATGACGATGACCTCGCCGCCAAGGCCCCCATCTTCGGGGGGGAGCTGCACGTTCACCGCGAGCTGGTGCATGAACTGGGTCTTGCCCGACCCGAACTCGCCGTAGAACTCGGTGATCGCCTGCGTCTCCACGCCGCCGCCCAGGAGCTCGTCGAGCGCCTTGCTGCCCGTGTGGATCTTGCCGACCTTGCTGCGGCGGTCCGCGATGACGTCGCCCGTCTCGAAGCCGCCCACGTCGGCCATCTGGCGGGCGGACTGGATGATCTTCACGGCGACGGCGTCGCCGATGTCGCACGACTCGGCGAGGTCCTTGGGCGCGGCGACGGCGATGCTCATGAGGTCCGTGTAGCCGGCCTCCTTGAGCTTCTCCGCCGTCGCGGGCCCCACGCCGGGCAGCTCCGAAATGTCGGTGATCTTCTCTTTCTTGTTCGGTTCGTCGGCGGCCATCTCAGTGACCTTGGGTTCTTCCTGGATGGTCACGGTCGCGCTCTTCTTGGCCATGTGAGACCACGAACGGCGTGCTCCGCATCACCCAGAACCCGGGTGAACTGAAACTATGCGTCCCAGCCATGAGGTTTGTCCTCTCCTTCGTGCAAGCTTCATGCGGCAGCGTCGCCTCGCGGCGCGCATGCAGCTCGACGACGACGAGGCGCCCAGCGTGGACGTGACGGAGGCCGCGCGACGCCACTCGGCAGGCGAGGTCGTCCTCCTCGACGTTCGGGAAGGATACGAGCTCTCCCGCGCGCAGGTCGAGGGCGCGCTCCACATCCCGATGCGCGAGGTCCCGTCGCGCCTCGCGGAGCTCCCCAAGGACAAGCCCATCCTCGTCCTCTGCCACCACGGCGGGCGATCGCAGGCCGTCGCGGACTGGCTGGGAGACCAGGGGTACGAGGCCGCGAACGTCGAGGGCGGGATCAACGCTTGGTCCGCTCGCGTCGACCGTTCAATACCGAAGTATTGAGCGGTCGGACCAAGCGTTGAGAGGACGCGAGGCCGCGCAGCGGCCGGTCGCCCGATGGCGACGCGTCCGGATCGCCTGCGACCGCAGTCGCTGGCGACAGGACGAAGCCCCGGGAGCGAACTGGTTTCCCGCAGGAAACCGGTTCGCGTAGAGGGGATTCGTCCGGATCAACGTGTGGGCGGCGAAGGTGGATCCGCGCGTCGGGCGCTACTAAGCATCCGACGGGCCGAGGCTTAGGCTGAGGCCGAGGATTGCCCTCGTCCTCGTCCTCGTCGCTCGTCCTCGTCCTCGTCCTCCCTAAGCCTCGGCCTCAGCCTCGACCTACGTCAGTGCGAGATACCCCTCGTACGCCGCGAGCACGACGAGGAACCGCACCGCGATCCCCCCGAGCACCGCGAAGAACGTGTGCCAGCGCGGCAGCCCGAGCGCGCGTCCCGCGAGCGTGCCGAGGATGCCGCCGCCGCTGTGGAAGGGGAGCGCGATGATGGCGGCGAGCGCGAGGGCGAGGCCGCGGCGCGCAAGGCGCGAGGCACGCACGCGCGCCTCGAAGCGCGCGACCTTGGGGGCGAAGCGCGCGAGGCGCTCGACGGGGAACGCGAGGAGGACGACGAGGACGACGCTCGCCTCGACGCAGAGGAGGAGGAATACTGCGTAGGGTGCGGGGAGCCCGAAGATGGGCTCGGCAGCGGCGACCCACGCCTCCTTCGCGAGCGGGGTGACGAAGTACGCGACCGCGAGCTTCGCGCTCGGGATGAACCAGCCGCGCGCCGCGACGAAGACGAGGAGCGCGATCCCCGCCGCGAAGGCGAGGCCTGGTACGATCCGCCACCACGACGAGGGCGCGTTCGCGTTCGCGGGCGAGGGAAGTGTCGTCATGCGCGCTCCCACGCGCTTTCGGGCGTCGTGTGCCACTCGGTCGTCGCGCCCTTCACCTTCGAGCGCAGCGCGGTCACCCGCACGGCCGCGCCCTCGGGGATCGCGCGCACGGCCTTCACGGCGAGGTCCCACGCGACGACGCGTCGGATGCCTTCAGCCGTCTCGACGTCGACGTCACACGCGAAGCTCGTCGTGCCTTCCTTGTGCACCGGGCGCGTCGGCGACACCCACGCGAGCTTGCCTTCGAGGCTCGTGGGAAGCTCGTCGATGGGGAGCCTCGTCTGCACGGCTTCCTTTTCCGGGGCGACGTCGGCGAGGAGCTTCGCTTTCGCGGGATCGAGCGCGCCCTCTACCTCGAGCACGCTCCACGGGCCCACGTGCAGCTCGAACCCGAGCTTGCCTTCCTTCACGCGCGCGTTCACGACGGTGAGGTGCATCCCGGGACGCAGCTCCTCAGCGCGATCCACGTCCTTGTCCCAGAAGACCAGTCGCGTCTCCGCGGTCGCGTCCGCCACGAGGACGTTCACGACCCGCCCCGGCTCACGGCCGGGACGGTCGAACGTGCGCGGCGGATCGATGCGCTCGACGCGCACGCGCACCGTGGCCTCGCTGCGGCCCCTGAGCTCGTCGAGCGTGGCATACGCGCCCTCGTTGAGGCCGAGCTCGTCGAGCACGAGGAGCCCGAGCGCCTCGTCGTCGAGGAGGCCGCCGAACTGCGCGCCCGCGTCGCGGAAGCGGCGCTCGAACTCCGCCTGTGGCACACGGTCCTTCACCTTCGCGTAGAGGGAAGCGAGCGCGGGGTCCACGGGCGGGGGAGGCCCCACCCGGACTTGACGCTTCTGCCCGGCCGCCCAGAAGCACGACACGACGTCCTCGCGAAAACGCGAAGCGTAACCGAATGGTTACCTATCTTGTGCGCTGGATTCGTCTCCATCGACCAAGCTGCCAGAAACGAGGTCAAGCGGGGAGGCGAACATGCCCATGTGCGTCTTGTCGCTCCGCTCCTTGCGGCCCTGCTCCTTCTGTCCTCCCCAGGCGCGCTCGGTTGGGTCGCCGGGTGGGACCGGCCCCATCATGCCGACCTGGCGGTCAAAGCTGCAAGACGCCTGCCTCCCGAGTGGCGCGATCTCATTCTCGCGCATGAGGACGCGTTCCGCAAGGGAGCGCTCGACCCGGACGGCGTGACGGACGCGTCGAAGGAGGTCAACTCCTTCTTCCACACCTACCAGCCGGGGAGCGGGGGCGGCGGCGGCCTCTATCGCGTGCAGGCGTCGCTCCACGACGCCACGATGGCGAAGCGCGATGGGAAGACCGACGAGGGGATCGCCTACCAGATGGGCTTCCTCACGCACTTTGTCGCGGACCTTGCGATGCCGTTCCACACGGCCCCGGGCGCATACGGGAACGAGTGGCATCTCAGCTTCGAGCGGGACGCCTACGATCATCGGGGCGAGTATGCGATCTCCGCAGGCGCGCCGCCGCACGAGATCACCGATGTGAAGACGTACACGATCCATGAGGCGGAAGCCTCCGCCGCGCTCGCGCCGGGCCTCGTGAAGAGCCTCGACGCGTCGCAGGGCGCGTGGACCCCGGAGGCGCGCGACATCGCGAAGCGCGCGGCGGATCTCGCGGTCGACTCGATTGCCGACATGCTCTTCACGGCCTTCGCGCAAGCCGATCCTTCGCGTCCGGAGCCTACGTTCACGGCGACCCCCCCTGCCGTGCGGGAGCCCGAGGACATCGGTCTGCCTCCGGGCGCCGCGCTTGCGCGGCACGCGGTTGCGGTCGGCGCGGCCGCCGTCGGGGCCTTCGCGCTCGTCGCCCTCGTCGTCATGGCGAACCGTCACCGGCGCAAGGGGCGGCGCGAAGGCTGACGTTCGGCCGCGAGAGAGCTCGCGAGGACGAGGCTTGAGACGCAAACGCCGACGCCGATGCCAGCCACGACGTCGCTTAGCGAATGCACGCCCAGCACGAGCCGGCTAAGTGCCATGAACGCGGCCCAGCCGGCCGCGACCGTGATCAGAAGCGCGACCCACCGACGTCGTTGGAAGTACGAGTGGCCGAACCAAACGGCGAGCACGGCCAACGCCGCCGCCGAGGTCGCATGACCGCTCGGAAAACCGAAGTCGGTGGCCGGCACGAGCGCGTACGACGGCCGCGGCCGGTGGAACACGACCTTGAGGACGCGCGTCACGATCTCCGGGAGCAAGACCCCGGCCGCAACCCGCGCGGCGCTCCACCATCGTTCCGCCCAACCGAGGATGCCGACCGTGACCACAAGCGCAGGGCCGATGATCACGATGCTCCCGATGAGCGCCATGCCGCCTGCGACCTTGAGGAACCCCGGCGCTCCCAGGACGGCGTGACCCACCTGCGCATCGTAGGGCTGCACCGCCCACGAGAGCGCGAAGACGGCCGCCCCCACGAGCGCGGCAACAAGCCAGCCACGGATCGAGCGCAAGTCACGCCTCCCTGGTCAAGGCCGAGGTTCCCACGTCGCCCGACCTCCGGCCGTGGGATCCCGCAGCACTTCCAGCGGCACGTCCACGGGATCGAGCATGCGCACGAAGTCGTGCCGCGTCGACTTGGGCGGGTAGAGCTCGCCGCGCGCCGCGCGCTCCACGACCTCCTCCTTGGAAGGCGCCTTCTCGCCCTCGCGCCACGTGTGCACGGTGATGGCCGGGCTCGCGTAGTCGATCAGATAGACGGGCGCCCAGGCCGCGCCGAGCTGTCGCAGCGCCATCAGGCGGTGGTGGCCGTCGATGACGGTGCCCGTGCGCTCGTCGGCCACGATGGCGTAGTCGATCGCGTTGCGGAGCTCGAAGTGGTGCACGAGCTCGGCGACGCGCTGCTCGACGTGCTTCTCGTGCGCCTTGAGCCACGGGAGCGGGACCAGGACGTGCCGCTTCGAGGGCGCGGGCGAGGCGCTCATGCCGGAATTCTCCCGGTGCGGAGCACAAGGTCCTCGAACGCGGCCTGCCGGTGCGCCTGCAGCACGGCGACGACCGGCGCGCGGCCTTCCGAGAGCGCCCGCACCAGGCGCTTCTGCGCGCCATCCGCCTCGGCGTGCGAATGCCAGACGTCCACGGCTTCCAGCGCGACCTCGAAGGCGTGCGGGTACTCTTCGGGCGCGCGCACCTCGATCGCGCGCGCGGCCTTCGTCGCGCGTCGGCGCGCGAGGAAGCCAGGCGCCCCCGCGATCGGCCGGATCGGGACGAAGTCCAGGCGCTTCTCGCGCGTGAAGCGCGCCGCCGCGGCGAGGGGATGCTCGCCGGGCTTCACGTCCGCGGCGAAGCGCCGCCGCATCTCCTCCTGGAAGAGGCGATCCACGAAGCCGGGCTCGAAAGGCTTCTTCTTGTCTGTGAAGGAAGCCCGCAGCCGCAGCGCGTCCTCCGTGTCGAGGTCGCCCAGGACCATCGCAGGCCCGATGCGCCCCAGCGTGCGCGTGACGCGCTCCGCCTCGCCCGGGATGCCGGGATACGCCGTGAGCAGGTGAAGGCGCATGCCGCCAAGCTCGACGACGTCCATGCTCCTTCGAGGCCGGCCGGTGGATTTGACCGTTTCTCCTTGGATCCCGACGCGCGCAAGGGCAAGGGCAAGGGCAAGGGCAAGGGCAAGGGCAGGGCGCTATTTGGGCAGGAGGCCGAGCATGCGCATCCCGAGGAGCAGGAGCCCGATGATCACGACGAGCGCGACGAGCCACCAGAGCCAGGGCGCGCCGCCCGTGCCGCCAAGGATGGCGTCGACCCAGCCCACGGACGAGGCACGCGCGACCTCGCGTTTCAAGTGCGCGAAGGGGGAGCCGTTCGGCTTGGGGCTAGGTACCCGTCACCTAGCCCCCTTGCGGCTTCGCGCCCAGCCACGAGAAAATACCAGCATCACCGGATCCTGCTTCCTGCGATGGGGCTAGGTACCCGTCACCTAGCCCCAAGGCGGATCCCCGCCCCGCCAGGGCATCTTCAAGCCGAGCGACGCCCACGAGGACCCGATGCTCCCGCCCTTGCGCCACGAGGTCCTCGGGCCTCGGCTGCATCGGTTCGTCTTCGCGAGCGAGAGCCGGCCCGGTCTCACGCACGAGCTCCTGTTGGACCTGGAGGACGGAGCGGTGTCGTGCCTGTGCGACGCGGCGCTCCGGGGTCGCGCGTGCAAGCATCAGAGGCTCGTGCCCGAGCTGCGGGCCCTGGCGGAGGCTCGCGAGCCGCCTTCCTGAGACCCATCGGACGGCTCCATCGCCACAAGGCTCAAACAGCGCATCCCGGCTCGCCCCGCGTGCGCGCGATCCTCCTCCTTGTCGGCCTCGTCCTCGCGGCCGGCTGCTTCACTCCGGCCCCCGCGACGCAGCCTTCCCCCGAGCCCTCGACGTTGGGGGGCTGGACGCTCGATTGCGCGCAGGGCGGCTACGAGAAGGCGATGAACGCGAGCTGGGCGCAGCCCTGCGAGGCGCGCACGAGCCACACGGCCGGTTCGAAGTCGGAGACGTGGATCGCGATCAACCCGACGGACGTGGACAACGTCGTCGCGGGCGTGAAGGACCTCAACCCCGAGAGCAGCCCAGGCTGCGTGTGGAACGGCGTCTTCGTCACGCATGACGGCGGCAGGACGTGGAAGGACGTCGTGATCGGCGGGACGTTCGCCGATCGGCAGCCGACGGAGCCGTGGTTCGGCTATGCGTGCAACACGGATCCCGACTTCCAGTTCACCTCGGACGGGGCGCTGCATTACGGCGTCGAGCTCTACGGGATCCTGGGGCCCAACGGGCCCGTGGACACGCCGCTCGGGGGCGTTGTGCCCGGCGGCTACAAGATCCTGCTCGCGACCTCGCACGACGGCGGGGACACGTGGCCCGAGGTCATCACGTTCCAGCCGGATCTCCTCGTCGTGACAGACTACAGCCGCATGACGATCGATCCCACGAACGACGCGATCCTCGAGGCGATCGGCAGCGATGGCGGCGTCGGCTGCCACGTGCTGCGTTCAACGGACGGCGGGAAGACCGCGACCTTCGTCGACGTGCAGACGCAGTACGGTCCGCCCTGCGGCTCGGGAGGGAACACCGCGATCGCGGTCTCCCCGGACGGCGTCGCGGTGATCGTAGGCGGGGGCCTCTTGGGTCCGAACAACGCGTACCAGCCGACGGTCGTGCGCTCGACCGACGACGGCCTCACCTGGATCGACGCGAATCCGGGCTTCTCGCTGAAGCCGATCCCGTCGTTCAAGGAGAGCGAGTATCGTGTCGGGAGCAAGGTGGAGCTCGCGTACGACCTCACCGACGGCCCGCACCGCGGCACGCTCTACGCGCTCTACGACAGCGCGGACCGCGACGAGGCGGACCTGTGGCTGCGTACGTCCGCGGACGACGGGAAGACGTGGAGCGAGGGCGTCCTCGTGAACGACGATCCCGAGGGCTCGCACCAGTGGATGGGCCAGGTCGCGGTCGCCGGCGACGGCAGCGTGCACGCGTTCTACATGGACAAGCGCTACGACCCCGCGCACGTGCTCATGGACGTGACCCATGCGGTGAGCATGGACGGCGGCGCGACGTGGACGAACGAGCGCGTGAGCGCGTTGGGCTTCGACGGCGACAAGGGCATCCACCAGGAGGGGTTCCCGTTCATCGGCGACTACATCGGCGCGGCGTGCGTCGCGGACGACTGCTGGGCGGCGTTCCCCGATGCGTCGGTCACCGATGTGCCTGTCGTGGCGGCGGCCCACGTGCATCGGTCGTAGGCGCTTAGGCCGTATCTCTGTCGCGCCCAGAACGAAGCCATGCAGGGCCACGGAAACGAGGAGAGCCTCCGGTCTTTTCGTCTCCGCCGCCCTCCGTGGCTTCGTCTCTGCGGGTGAAAACGGCTATCCCGTGAGTCGGACTTGCTCGACCCATGTTCCCCGGCTCCCCCTTCCGTGACGACCTGTTCGCCGGCAAGTCCGTCGTCATCACCGGCGGCGCGACCGGCATGGGCCTCGCGATGACGCACGCGTTCGCGGCGCACGGCGCGCGGGTGCTCATCTGCAGCCGCAAGGAGGAGAACCTGAAGGCGGCGGCGGAGAGTGTGCGCGCGCAGTACAAGAAGGACGTGCTCTACAAGGTGTGCGACGTGCGCGAGCCCGACCAGGTGGGCGCCGTGTTCGAGCTCGCCGAGCGCGAGTTCGGGAACCTGGACATCCTCGTGAACAACGCCGCTGGCAACTTCCTCGTCCCCTTCGATCAGATGTCCAAGAACGCATGGAACACGGTCATCAACATCGTCTTGAACGGCACGTTCAACGTGTCGAAGGCCGCGTTCCCGCTCCTCGCGAAGAAGGGCGGCGCCGTCACGAACATGGTCGCGACATACGCGTGGATGGCGGCGCCGTTCGTCTCGCACAGCGGCGCCGCGAAAGCTGGCGTGCTGAACCTCACGCGCAGCCTCAGCATCGAATGGGCGAGCCACCAGATCCGCGTGAACGCCCTCGCCCCCGGCGTCGTCGTCACGAAGAACGCGAGCGGCAACCTCGGCTACTCCGACGAGGACAGCCAGCAGCGCCTGATGGAGACGATCCCGCTGCGCCGGTTCGGCACCTCGGACGAGATGGCCCTGGCCGCCCTCTGGCTGTCATCGCCCGCCGCATCCTACGTGACGGGCGAATGCCTGGTGGTCGATGGCGGACAATGGTTGTCGGGCGGCATGTTCCGATGACGAGGACACCGCGTTCGGGATCGGGGTAGGGCGGGGGAGAGGCCCTCCGCCGGCCCCCACCCCCACCCCGATCCCGAGGAAGGCACGATGCGCCCGCGTGGCCAGCTAGCCTCCATCCGCCAGGTCCCTCTCCCGAACGGTCATATAGGGCAAGGAAGAGGACTGAGGGCGTCGCATGAGGACGGAGCAGCTCGCCCAACTGCGCGCGAAGGCACAGACGAAGCCTCGCCGCATCCTCGTCGTGGAAGACGAGGAGGACATCCGCACGCTCCTGTGTGAGCTATTGGGCTCCAGCCTCGAGAACGTCATCGTCGAAGGGCGGGGCGACGGACCGTCCGCGTTGAAGGCCATCGCGGCCAACGCGCCCGACCTCGTGATCACCGACTACAAGATGCCCGGCATGAACGGGCTGGACTTCCTCGCGCACGTGCGCCTCCAGCTCCCCAACGTCCCGGCCATCCTCATCACGGCCTTTCCCGAGCTGGACCTCGCCGTGCGCGCGATCAACGAAGCGCGCGTCCAGAGCTTCCTCCAGAAGCCCGTGGACCCCGCGCAGGTGCTGCGCGTCGTCGGCGGCATCCTCACGGCGTTCTCGGCCGCTCGGAGCGAGACGCCCGGATCGATCCGGTCCGTCGAGACGCAGCGGCTGCAGCGCTTCGGCTGAGAGCGCTTCTCTTCTTGCGCCATCCGCCGCTGAAGGAACGCGATGCACGCGACAGACGCGATGGTGGCGTCCATCGACATCGCGTTCATCGCGTTCCCATTCGCCGAAGGCTGGGCCGCGGCAGAACGAACATCGTAGTTCAGCGCAGCATCGCGATCAAGGGAGCCTGCGGTGGCAGCTCGAACGCGAACGTCGTGCCCTTCCCCGGGCCGTCCGACTCGCACCAGATGCGCCCGCCGTGCTGCTCGATGATGCCGCGGCTGATGTGGAGCCCGAGCCCGGTGCCCCCCTTCGTCTCGACGGCGAGGTCGTGCACCTGGCTGAAGGGTTGGAAGAGCTTCGCGATCTGCTCGGCCGTGAGCCCGCGGCCGCTGTCCTCGACGCGCACGACGGCATGGCCGCCCTCGGTCTTCGCGAGCACGAGGCGGACGCGACCGCCCGCGTCGGTGAACTTCAGCGCGTTGGAGACGAGATTCTGCAGGACCTGCGTGATCCGCTGCCCGTCCGCCTCCACGACGACCTCCTCGGCCACGACCTCGAGCGAGACGCCCTTCTCGAGGTACGGCTGCGAGTAGAGCTCGGCCGCCTCCTCGAGGATGGGCTTCACGTCGATCGTCTCCTTGCGGATCTTGAGCTGGCCGCTCTGCATCCGCGCGACGTCGAGCACGTCCTTCACGAGGAGCGCGAGGCGCTCGACGTTGCGATCCAGGAGCTGGACGGCCTTCGCCTTCCGCGGATCCTGCTCGCCGCCGCCCAGCTTCAGCATGTGGAGCTGCAGGCGCAGCGCGGCGATCGGCGTGTTGAGCTCGTGCGACGCCATGTTGAGGAGCTGCGTCTTCAGCGCGTTGATCTCTTCGAGCCGCTCGATGCGCGAGCGCGCGGACTCGGCGTCCTTGCGCGCCGTGATGTCGCGGATGATCGTCTGGTCCGCCGCGGCGCCGTCGTGGATGGCGGGCGCGCCCATGACCTCGACGTCCAGCTCCGTGCCGTCGAAGCGGCGCACGCGGATCTCGAGCGGTTTCGTCTTCGCGCCCTGCTGCTCGATGGCCGTCATGCGCTCTTCGATCACGCTCACGTGCTCGGGCACGACGAGGTCCGCGAGGGGGCTGAGGCCAATGAGGTCGTCGGGCGACGAGGCGCCGAACAGACGCGCCGCGGACGCGTTGCCGTACACGATGCGGCCGGCCGCCACGACCACGATGCCGTCGGGCGAGCTCTCGACGAGGTGGCGGAAGCGCTCCTCCTGCGAGCGCAGCAGCACCTCGGCGCGCTGGCGCTGACGCGCGTCTCCCGCGCGCACCGCGGAGCTGATGACGACGAGGAACGCCGTGACGCCGACGAATAGGCTCGGGATGAGCGCGATCTCGGCGGGCAGATCGGGCAGGAGCGTGGGCAGCAGCACGAGCCCCAGCACGTCGACGAGGCAGAGCATGAGCGTGCCCTGGAAGGGCAGGAGAAGGCCGCTGAGCAGGAGGCCGAGGCCAAGGAAGCTCAGGATGAAACCGCTGTTGGGCTCATGGCGCGCCGCGACGAAGCTCCCCCACGCGGCTACGGACGCGACCGCGACGACCGCGGACGCGGCGATGGAATGATAGCGGCCGCGCGCCAGGAAATAGATCCCGATGAGAAGCCCGGTCGAGGCGAACCCCACGAGGCTCGCGGGCTGATGCAGCGGGTTCGGGTCGCCCGTGGCAAGGAACGGGGATCCCGCCGAGAGGGCGAAGCCGATGAGGATGAGCGGTGCGACGAGGCTCAACAGGAGCCGCGCCTTGCGCCGCTCGTCCGGCTGCGTCAGCGCTGCCGCTGGCTCGACGATGCGCTTCCACGCGCGCTGGGCCAGCTTCATGCGTGACGCATCCTCCTCGGCGACCGACCCTTCAAGGGGCTTTCGACAGTGGCCAAAGGCCATCGTCCCAGGGCGGGTCAGGTGCGGTATTTCAGTAGGATTCATATGCCGCAGCCAAAAGAGCAGCCTTCGATGGAGCCGGTCCGCCGCATCCTCCTGGTCGAGGACGAGCCTGACATCCGCGCCTCATTGAAGGACCTCCTCGAGATGCAGATCCCTGGTGCCACGGTGGCGCTCGCCGCCAACGGCGCCGAGGGGCTGCGGGCGATGACGGCCCACAGGCCGGATCTCATCATCACGGACTACAAGATGCCCGGGATGAACGGCCTGGAGTTCCTCGAGGCCGCGCGCGCCGCGTCTCCAGACACGCCGCGCGTTCTCATGACGGCCTACCCCGATCTGGAGGTCGCCACGCGCGCGATCAACGAGGCGCACATCGAGAACTTCCTCGCGAAGCCCGTCGAGCCGGAGGAGATGATCGAGAAGATCGTCCGCATCCTCCAGCTCGGGCATGCGAAGCTCGAGAAGGAGCGCTCCCTCGCGCGCTCCTTGCGCGAGCTCGCGCAGACGATCGATGGGACGCGGAAGTAGGCGCGATGGCCGACGACCCCCGGTCGTCCTGCGCTCCTACCCCTTGACGCACCCGATCGGCCTGAGGCGCGCCACCTTGCGCCCGATGCCGGCGCCGTCGCACGTGTCCACGACGTCGCTCACGTTCTTGTATGCGCCGGGCGCCTCTTCCGCCGCGACGCGCGCGCTCGCAGCCTTGACGATGATGCCGCGATCCGCGAGCCCTTTCAGCACGTCCTGCCCCTTCCACGTGTTGGCGGCCTTCGTGCGCGAGAGCACGCGGCCCGCGCCATGGCAGCAGCTCCCGAACGTCTCGTCGAGGGCACCCTCTGTGCCCGCGAGCACGTAGCTGGCGGTGCCCATGTCTCCGGGCACGAGCACGGGCTGCCCGACGCCTCTGTAATCGGACGGGACGTCCGGATGACCCGCCGCGAAGCTGCGGGTCGCGCCCTTGCGATGCACGTACACCTTGCGGCGCTGGCCGTCCACGCGGTGCTCCTCGAGCTTCGCGATGTTGTGGCACACGTCGTAGACGAGGTGCATCCCCATCCTCTCCGCATCGCGGCCCAGGACCTCCGAGAACGCTTCTCTCGTCCAGTGCGTGATGAGCTGGCGATTGGTCCACGCGAAGTTGGCCGCGGCGCACATCGCGCCCCAGTACGCCTCGGCCTCGCGGCTGCCCACGGGCGTCGCAGCGAGCTGGCGGTCCACGAGCTGCACCTTGTAGTGGTCCGCGGCCTTCTCCATGCGCTCGACGTGGTCCGTGCAGATCTGGTGGCCCGCGCCGCGGGAGCCGCAGTGGATCATGATGCAGACCTGGCCCGCGCGCAGGCCGAACGTGCGCGCCGCGAGGCTATCGAAGATCTCGTCCACGACCTGGATCTCGAGGAAATGGTTCCCGCCGCCCAGGCTCCCCACCTGCGGCGCGCCGCGCGTGATGGCGCGCTCGGAGACCTGATCGGGATCCGCGCCTTCCATGAAGCCGTTGTGCTCCATGTGCGCGAGGTCCTCCTCCCAGCCGTAGCCTTTTGATATCGCCCAGCGTGCGCCCTGCGCAAAGACGTCCTTGGTCTCGCCGCGGGTCAGCTTGAGCCTCGCGTTCTCTCCGACGCCGGAGGGAACTTTCCTGAAAAGCGAGTCGACGAGCGCGCGCAGGTGCGGGACGACCTCGGAGACGTCGAGCTCCGTCTTCAGCAGGCGCACGCCGCAGTTGATGTCGAATCCGACGCCGCCGGGGGAGAGAACGCCCTCATTCGCGTCGAAGGCGGCGACG
>DATLCC010000082.1:0-10849 GCA_035526585.1 Thermoplasmatota archaeon
GCCCAGGGGTCGGTGAACTTCTTGCCTCCGTGGCCCGCGCTCGCGTTGGCTCCCTTCTTCTTGACGTACTCGATGACCTGGTCGATGAACTCCCAGCCGTCGAGCTTCAGCGCCTTCACGTTCTTCTGGATCTTGGGCGCCTTCTGCGTCATGCCTTCCGCGAGCACGAGGCATGCGCCGCCGCGGATCTGGTTCGTCTCGATGCGCGGCAGGTCGCGGTTGCCGCCGATCTCGTCCTTCTCGGTGCCCTCGCCGTCGATCATGATGGGGCACGATCGCATGATGAACTCGATCTCCTCGTTCGAGGGGACGTACTGGAGGCTCGCCGCGGCCTTGTAGGCCGGGATCTCCTCCTTCATGCGGGAGATCTCCTTCTCGGTCGCGATGTATTTCCCGATGCCAAGCTCGCGGCGCACGACGTCTGCGATGAGGACGGAGAGCGCCTGGCCAGTGCCACCGGCGGCGCGGATGGGGCCGGCGAACGAGACGGAGACGCAGTCGGTGCCGTCGTCGTTCTGCAGGATGCGCACGCCCGCGATCCCTTCGAGCGGCGCGACGAGGATCCCTTCGGTGAGGATGGCGAGGCCCGTGCGGATCGCGCCATCGAGCGCCTTCACCTTGTCCTCGTACGTGCCGAACTTGCCCGCCGCCACCTCATTGGCCACAAGAAGCGACGTCTCCTCGCGGTTCTTGATCTTCGAGAGCTCGCGGATGCGCTCGGCGACGCCGCGCTGCGGGAGGTAATCCTTCATCAGCTCTTCGACGCGCGCGGCGAGATCGATCGCGGGCGGGATCTCGACGAACGTCTGCGGGTCGAACCCCTTTGCGCGGCACGCCTCCGCGAGCTGGTACTCCATGCGCATGCGGCGCTCGAGGTCGGCGAAGTAGCGCTCCATGCCTTCGCTCGCGCCGCGCCCGGAGACGACCGGCACGTCGGGCGCGTCGAAATCGAAGTCCTCCGCGTCGTCGGGGTCGGCCTCGACGGCCGGCACTGCGTCGTCAAAATAACCCGCGCCGGCGGCCATGGCATCGCAGAGAGGTCCCGCCGAGAAAGCGGTTTAGTGGATGCAGTGGAAGCCGACCCTCCAGGTCTCCATCTGAAATGCGGGGGTCGCGAGAGCGTGTGTCGTCCCAGAACGACCGCCGGACCCCGCTGCATTGAAGGGGGCCCACCCGACTCGCGCCGCGATGAAAGCGATGGCGCTCGTGGCGGCGATGGCGCTCCTCGCCGGCTGCACGCAGCTCGATGACGCGAAGCGGGCCGCGGAGGACGCGAAGAAGGAGCTCGGAGAAGCCCAGCGCGAGGCGCAGGAAGCCCAGGCGCGCTACGAGCGAGTCAAGAGCGCGACCGTGGTCCGCAACGAGACCGTGCGCGTGATCGTCGTGCCGATGAGCGATCCGAACGCGACGTGGTTCGACGCGGGCGCCTGGCGTGGCGACGTGCTCATCCCGCCGGAGAACCTGACCGCGCTCCCGGCCGTGAAGCTCGCGTTCGGCGGCCGCAACGTGACGTGCGACCCGCTCACGTGCCGCCTGGGACCCATGACGGAGGACATCACCGTGACGTGGGCCGACGGCTCGGACGGCGTCGTGCTCATGAGCGGCGGCCACAACTCGTGCGACGTCGAGGAGCCGACGTCCAGCTACTGCCGCCTCCACGAGCTCACGCGGAACGCGACGATCCGCCTGACGACGGCGCTTGGCGACGCGACTGATTAGGCCTGCGACGGCAGCTCGCCCAGGTGCTTCTTCCCGTCGCGCGTGAGCGCGAGCGACCCCGCGCCGCCCTTCACGAGCCCGCGCTTGCGGAGATTCGAGAGCGTGGGGTGCACAAGGCGCGCCGGCACCTCGGTCTGGTCGCGGATGGTGCGCGCGTCGCGGGCGCCGGCCTCGATCGCGCGCATGACGGCTCCGACCCAGGACGCGCCGCGCTTGCGGGCGCGCTTGGGACCCGCGCGCGCGTCGAACTCGGCGAGGCGCGCCTTGGCGGCCGCGCGCGTGGGATGGATGGACCCGTCCACCGTGCAGACGTAGAGGGTCACCTTGCGGACGCGCCGGGGCATGCGACCTGCAGCGAGCATCCGTGGTTTATCCGCTCCGCACGCCCGGGCCTCTAACTCACGACCCGTTCGTTCCCGACGTCGGTTACGTGATGACGCCGGGGTCGTCGATGCGCGCAGGCTGCCGGAACGCCCCTCCGAAGGTGGAGCGGCCCACGACGTCCACGCCCGAGGGGCCGCGGTGGAAGTCGACCATCCAGGCCTTCCCCGTGTCCAGCTCCACGACGGGCACCTTCGAGGGGTCCGGCATGAAGCCGTGCATCTTCTGGTAGGCCGTCTGCGACTGCCAGCAGCTCGCGTTGATGAGGGAGACGCCGCGGTGCTGCTCCAGGCCGGCCGCGTGGACGTGGCCCGTGATGAAGACGTCGGGCACGCTCTCGATCACGAGGTAATCCTTGTGCTCCGGCGCGATCGGCGTGCGCAGCCCGTACACGGGGAGCACGTGACGGCGCTGAAGCATCTCCTTCATGACCGCGATCGGATTGTTGTACGTCATGCCGGAGACGCGCGTGATCCAGTCGTCCATGCTGCGGCCGTGATAGCTCAGGAACTCGACGCCCTCGAAGCTGAGCTTCACGGGGTTGCCCACGTGGAGCGCGCTCTCGGGGAAGAGCTTCTTGTACTTCTCGGGGAGAGCGGGTTGCGGCTCGGCGGGGCGCACGAGGTCGTGGTTGCCCGGGAGCACGTACATCTTGATATCGTCGCGGATGCGATCGAGCTGCTCTCCCGCGTACGCATACTGGTCGTACGCGTCGACGATCGCGAGCTCCTCCTCCTGGCCGGGGAAGATGCCGATCCCGTCGACGACGTCCCCGTTCACGATCAGGTACTTCACCTTGCGCGCGAGCGCCTTCATGCGCGAGTCGCCCCATTCGAGGTTGATCCAGCGCACGAAGCGCTCCCAATCCTCGTGGAGGAACGTCTTCGAGCCGAAGTGGATGTCCGAGAGGACGGCAACGGCGCTCGCGTTCGGGGGGCGCCGCCCGCCGTTCTGCATCGGGATGTCCGGGCGCACGATCTTCTGCAGGATGAGGAGGTCGCCGCGACCGGGCGGCTTGCAGATCACGCCGATGACCTCGTCCTCGATCACCGTGTCCGCTTCGGTGAGCACCTGATGCTCGCTCGCCGGCGCGAGGATCGCGCACGAGCCGCTCTCGTCCTCGAGCTCGATGAGCCGGTGCCCGTTCTTCGTCGTGCGGACCTCGGTCACGATGCCGATGAGCTTGACCTCGGCGATCCCTCCGCTCTTCGCGCGGGCGACGGGGACGAAGCCCACCATCTCGCGGCGCTGCTTGAGCATTTTCTTGATCTTGCCCAGGCGGTCGTTGAAGTACTTCGTGAAGTCCGTGATCGCGCCCTCGCACGTCGAGTTGCCCGTCACGTCCTGCTCCACGAGCACGTCGTGGGCGTACGCCTCCATGAGGCGCGGGCGGGGCGCGAGCGGCTTGTCGGAGCGCGTGAATTTGGGGGGCTCGGGCACGACGGGCTCTTCGAGGAGGGCGCCCCTTGTGTCGGGGGTGAATGGTGCCGGAGCGGGCGCGGGCTCGGAAGCGGGCGCGGGGCGGTGCTCGGTGGCGGGTTGCGGGAGCGGGATGACGATGGCCGCTGCGGATGCGGTCGTGCTTCCGAGATCGGCCGGCGTGAGGAAGATCGGCAGGTCCGCGCGCGTGAGCAGGCCCTCGTGGAGCTGAGGCGCCTTCTCGAGCGCGACGAGCGCCTCGGGCGTGACGAACGTGCCACGCTTGGCGAGCTCGGCGAGAAGCGCCTGCATACCCCGCTGGCAGACGAGTTCCTCGTATGAGGTTGGTGGAGATGCGTCGGCGCTGCGGCCATGCGGGTGCGTTTCGCTTGGACTCGGCTCCACACGGCCCGGAGGACCGAACGGCCCCGGAGCGCCGAAGCGGAGAAGAATGATTGAATTGTAACCGGATGGTTACAAGAAAAACATGGGCGCGTCGGCGCCGTTCGGCGCATCGGTCCTCGTCGACCTGGTCAACGCTCGTGGCGGACCTGGAGGCGGAACTGCTCGAGCGCCTCGTTGGTCTTGAAGTTCTTCGGCTCGCCCGTATGCCCGCAGTGCAGGCATTCGGAGGCCGCTTCCTCGAACGCGAACTCGCCGCCAGAGGACGTCACATGCTGCAGCAGGGTGCTGCCGCATCGGGCACAAGCGCCGGGCATGGACACGGCTGGGCGCGTCGTTGTGCTTAGGCTTGTCGGCAGTCCGGATGCAGCCGGTTTCCCAGAATCCGCAGCCCAGGCTGGCGCAACCCTCAAACGGAAACGGACGCCTCGGCCGTCCGTCCTTATTAGGAGCTGTCCTCGTGGCGAAGGAAGTCACCCTCAAAGTCGCAGAAGCCGTCCAGGAGGACGTCGCCAAGGGCCGCGTGCGCGTCGACGCCGCGACCAGGCTCGACCTCCATCTCACCGTCGGCGACGTCGTCGAGATCATCGGCAAGAAATCCACCGCGGCCATCGTGTGGCGCGCGCACCCGGATGACGAAGGCAAGGGGCTGATCCGCATGGACGGCCTCATCCGCGACAACGCGGGCGTCGGCATCGGCGACAAAGTAAGGATCCGCAAAGTGGAGGTCAGCCCCGCCAACCGGATCACCCTGGCCCCCGTCATCGAAGAGGGCCAGAAGCTGCAGTTCGGCAGCGGCATCGAAGGCGTCGTGAAGCGCGGCCTCTTCAAGCGCCCCGTCACGAAGGGCGACACGGTCATCGTGCCCGGCATCGCGCTCATCGGCCGCGCGTTGCCCTTCATCGTCGTCGAGATCTCGCCCGCGGGCATCGTCCAGATCACCGAAGGCACCGAGGTCAACATCCGCGAGGAAGCGATCTCGGAAGCCGACCTCTCGGCGCCGAAGGTCACCTACGAGGACGTCGGTGGCCTCCGCGAGGAGATGACGAAGATCCGCGAGATGATCGAGCTTCCGCTCAAGCACCCCGAGCTCTTCGACCGCCTCGGCATCGAGCCGCCCAAGGGCGTCCTCCTCCAGGGCCCGCCCGGCACCGGAAAGACGCTCATCGCGAAGGCCGTCGCGAACGAATCCGGCGCGAACTTCTACAGCATCCAGGGCCCGGAGATCATGAGCAAGTTCTACGGCGAGTCCGAAGCGCGCCTGCGCGAGGTCTTCGAAGAGGCCGAGCAGAACGCGCCCGCGATCATCTTCATCGACGAGATCGACTCGATCGCCTCCAAGCGTGAGGACACGCAGGGCGAGGTCGAGCGCCGCGTCGTCGCGCAGCTCCTCACGCTCATGGACGGCCTCAAGGGCCGCGGCAAGGTCGTCGTGATCGGCGCCACGAACCGCGTCGACGCCGTCGACCCCGCGCTGCGCCGCCCGGGCCGCTTCGACCGCGAGATCGAGATCGGCGTCCCCTCGCGCGAAGGCCGCAAGGAGATCCTGCAGATCCACACGCGCAGCATGCCGCTCGCGAACGACTTCAACCTCGACTTCCTCGTGGACAACAGCCACGGCTTCGTGGGCGCCGACCTCGGCGCGCTCGCGAAGGAAGGCGCGATGAAGGCGCTGCGCCGCTATCTCCCCGAGATCGACCTCGAGCAGCCCGTCCCCACGGAAGTGCTCGAGAAGATGGAGATCCGGATGGACGACTTCAAGGACGCGCTCCGCGAGATCGAGCCGTCGGCGCTCCGCGAGGTCCTCATCGAGATCCCGCGCGTCACGTGGGACGACGTCGGCGGCCTGGGCGAGCTCAAGCAGCAGCTGCGCGAAGCCGTCGAGTGGCCGCTCAACAACCCCGAGATCTTCAAGCGCATGGGCATCAAGCCGCCGCGCGGCATCCTGCTCTACGGGCCGCCCGGCACCGGCAAGACGCTCCTCGCGAAGGCGGTCGCCAACGAGAGCCGCGCCAACTTCATCTCCGTGAAGGGCCCCGAATTGCTCTCGAAGTGGGTCGGCGAGTCCGAGAAGGCGGTCCGCGAGATCTTCAAGAAGGCGAAGCAGGCCGCGCCCAGCATCGTCTTCCTCGACGAGATCGACTCGATCGCGCCGCGCCGCAGCATGGGCTCCTCCGACTCGCACGTCACGGAGCGCATGGTGAACCAGCTCCTCACGTCGATCGACGGCATGGAGACGCTCGAAGGCGTGGTCGTCATCGGCGCGACCAACCGTCCTGATATCCTGGATCCCGCACTGCTGCGCGCAGGCCGCTTCGACCGCCTCCTGCAGGCGCCGCCGCCCGACAAGGACGCGAGGAAGAAGATCCTCGAGATCCACACCTCGGGCATGCCGCTCAAGGACGTGGACATGGAAGTGCTCGCGACGCGCACGCAAGGCTACGTGGGCGCCGACCTGCAGAGCCTCGCGCGCGAAGCGGCGATGCTCGCGCTGCGCAAGGACATGAAGGCCGAGTTCGTCTCGGGCAAGGACTTCGAGGGCGCGCTGAACAGCGTCCGTCCGAGCGTCGACGAGAACACGGTCGAGTATTACAAGAAGATCGCGCAGGAGCTCGAAGGCGGCATCATCCGTCGCCAGAAGCAGGCGCGCGACTCCCAGAAGGGCGTCGAAGTGTTGTGAGGCCCGCAGGCCTCACAACACACGGCGGACCACGGTCCGACGCAAGTCCTTTGAGGCCGAGCGCCCTCAGGCGCCGAGCCTCAAAGGACGCGGCGCGCAACAGCGCGACGCACGTGCCCTGAAGCGGCCCCGCCGCCTCAGGGAATAAGGGCGCTGCGGCGCCCCATTCTTCTCTTTCACCCTTGCGCCAAGCGGCCCCGAAGAAACCCGAGTCCCCGAGCGCTCGGGTGCCTCGCGCCCTCGGGCTTCCGAGCGTCGCGTAACCGAATGGTCACATATCTGGAGGGGGCGGCGCAGCTCGCCAGGGGCGCGCCTTTTGCGTCTGCCGCGTGATGCGGTGCGCATGCGCCACGCCATCTTCCTGCGCGCGGTGAACGTCGGCGGCTCCGGCGTCGCGGGCGTCGCGGCGATCGCGAAGAAGCTCGGGCTCAAGAACATCGGCGCCGCCGGCACCTTCGTCTCGTACGGGCCCTCCTCGGCGCCCGCGCTCGCGAAGGCGGTCGCGAAGGAGCTGGGCTTCGACACAACGATCATGGTCGTGCCGCGCCCCGAGATCCGCAAGCTCGTCGAGAAGGATCCCTTCGCGAAGCTCGACGCCAAGCAGCACTACGTGACCGTTCTTGCGGCGAAGCCCAAGAGCGCGGCCGCGCTGCCCAAGGAGGCGAAGGGCGTGCGCTACCTCGGCATCGACGGGCGCTTCCTCCTGTCCGCCGTGCTGCCGGACGCAAAGCCCGGCACGACGCCCCTCGACGTGGAGAAGCTGCTCGGCGTCGCCGGCACCGCGCGCAACTGGAACACGATCCTGAAAGTGGCGAAAGCGCTCGACGAGGATCCCGCGTGAGCGCGCGCCGCGTCTGGACCATCGGCTACGAGGGGCACTCCCCCGAGAGCCTGATCGGCCGCCTGCGCAAGGCGAAGATCCAGCGGCTCGTCGACGTGCGCGAGCTACCCCTTTCCCGCAAGGCCGGCTTCAGCAAGTCCTCCCTCGCGCTCGGCCTCTCGCACGCCTCCATCGCCTACACGCACGCGAAGCCGCTGGGCACGCCGCGCGCGATCCGGCACGCGTACAAGGCGGGCGGCTCCCTGCAGGAGTTCCGCGCCGCCTACCGCGCGCATCTGCGCGGGCAGAAGGCCGCGCTCGCAGCGCTCGAGGAGCAGGCCGGCGCCCAGCGCTGCGTCCTCCTCTGCGTGGAGGCGGACGCGGAGGCCTGCCACCGCCATGTCCTGGCCGAGATCCTCCGGGCGCGCGGGTGGGAGGCGATCCACCTTTGAGCATACACTTTCGGGGCAGTTGTCACCGGCCCGGACTCCGCCAAGCTCAAGCGCTTTGTGCCCCTCCGCACGGATGGCCATGAGGAGGATCGTCCTGCTCCTGGCGCTGGCGCTCCCCCTCGCCAGCGTCGCGCTGGAGCACACGCCATCGGCGGGAGCCTGCACGCCACCGGTCTGCCAGGTCCGGAACTGCGACTTCACCTTCGAGACGCCCTCGATCGACGAGGACACCCTCGAGGTCGACCCCGGCCTCGTGGGCGCGGAATGCGACTTCGAGGACGATGACGGCGACGAAGGCTGAGCCGCCCCGACGCATCAGCGCGCGCGCTTCGCGTCTTCCTTCCTCGACGCTGGCGCCTCGATCTGCGCCGTGAGCTCCTCCTTGTACTGGAGCATCGCGTCGCCCAGCGTCTCGAGCTTGTCCTTGAGGAGCTTCTTCGCGTCGGGGAACATCTCCTCTTCCTCCTCCTTGATGTGGTGCTCGACGTTCTCCTTGAGCACCGTGAACTTCGCGTCAAAGTCCTCCGCGTCGAGCTCCACCGACTGCAGCTCCTCGATGATCAGGTCGACGACGTGGTGCTCCTCCTTCGCCTCGGCGACGAGCTCGCGCCCCTCCTCGTCCGCCGCGCGCTTGTAGGCCGGATAGAAGATCTCCTCCTCGATGCGCTCGTGGACCATGAGCTCGCGGATGATGCGCTCCGCGTGCGCGCGCTTGCGCTCGGGCTGGCCGTGGGGAAGCTCCTCGTGCTCCTTGAGCAGCCGCTTGACGAGCTTGTGGTCCTCTTCGAGAAGCTTGATCGCGTCCATCGGGAGGACTCCGGTGCCACGGGAGTGTCCCGGTTCTGGCTCATTCCTCGGAAAAGCTCAAGCCCTCCCGGGCGCCCCTTGCGCGCGGAGGGCCCGACCTGGCTGGCATGCGTCCACCCGTGTTCCTGATGGCGCAGACGGAGTGCCTGAGCTGCGGCGCCGAGATCCGCGACGGGCTGACCCTCGAGACGTGGGGCCGCTACTGCTCGGCGCGCTGCTACCACGCGCGCGGGTTGCCCGTCGTCTTCCGCATCGGCGGCTGACTCACCCGACGACCATGTCCGTCCACATCGACGCGGGGTCGCGATCGTCCGGACCCTGGCTGTGCGGCGCGCACCAGACGTGGATGGTCTGCGGCGTGTCGAACTTCATGAGCACGCTCATCTTCGAGCTGGCGGGGATCGCCTGCTCGTGGAGCGTGCCATCGAGGTGGTACGAGAACGTGTGCACGAAGGGATCGCCGTTCTCGATGTCGAGGGAGACGAGCTTGCCCATCGGAATGTTGATCGGCCGCGGCGCGTAGGCGACGCCCGTCGTCACGACGCGGACGTGCAGGTCGACGCTGTCCGCGTGCGCGATCGGGCGCTCGGCGAGAGCGCGCGTGTCGCCGCTCGCGTACACGTTCGCGATCCCGTAGGAGAGCACCATCGCGGCGATGAGTGCGGCCGCCAGCACTTGCGGCGCGCGCAGGCCCATCGACGCGGGGGGCTGCGCATGCCGGCGCCCCTGCACGAAGCCCGCGATCCCGCCGACGAGCGCGAGGATCGCGCCTGCGAGCAGCAGCAGGATCTCGATCCCCTCGATGCCCGAGCCCGGATGCGTGAGCGCGCCCGAGGCTCCGAAGACGAAGATGACGACGAGCGGGAAGAGCGCCGCGAGGATCCCGCCGACGAGGTACATCCACGGGCGCGCCCAGATCATGAGGATGAGCGCAACGATCCCGCCGACCCACAAGGGCGCCGTCTGGGCGAGCATCGTGGGCACGAGCGCCACTTGGATCGCGCTTGCCGCGAGGATGAGGAGAGCGCCCGCGACGAGGAGGATCTTGTTGACGTTCCAGGCCATCAGGCGTCCGCGAGCCCGCTCGCGTGCTTGACCGTTCTCAAGCTTTTCGGCCGGGGCGCGCGCTTCGGGCGCTCGCGATCGCCCGTGCCCACGTACTCCTTGCGGAGCTTGCCGTCCTCGCGCCAATACTTGTAGGTGTACGGGCCGTGGCCGATGCCCGACTGGCACCAGCACCCCTCCTTCCCGCACCTGACGCGCTCCTGGCGGAAGGTGTAGGTGATCGTCTTCCCGGCCTTCGTCTCCTCCAAGGTGGCGAGCGTGATCGCCTCGGCCTTGTTCTCGGGGAAGGGCCCGCCGCGCGATGCGCGGCGGGAGGGCCCCCGAGAATAAGCCGCGTCCAGAATGGACGCGGCGTCATCAGGCGTGACCAGGATGTCCGTCAGGTACCGGCGCAGCTCCGCCTGGTCCTCGGCGGGCAGCGCGGCGAGGAGCGCCTTCACCTTGTCGAGCGGCGCGACCATCTTAGGTAACCCAGGCCGCGGAGGGCGCTCGTTACCTAAGACGGCTCGCTGGCGGGTTCGGGTGGAGCTGCTGGAGGCACGCTCGGCCAAGGGACTCGAACGCCAACTTCGCCGCTTGGGGCAGCGTTCCATCGTTTGGTCCCCGGGGCGGAGCCCCCGCAAGCCCGGAAGCGCCACCCTTTAATAGCGTCCAGAAGAGAGCGGGCGCGAATGCGTGCGAGCCCGAGCGCCGCGGAGGACGAGCCGTACCTCCGCGTCGAAGGCCTCGGCAAGCGCTACGGCGACCAGTGGGCCACGCGCGGCGTCTCGTTCGAGGTCGACCGCGGCGAGATCTTCGGCATCATCGGTCCCAACGGCGCCGGCAAGACGACGACCATCAAGACGCTCGCGGGGCTCCTCGCCCCCACCGAGGGGCGCGCCATCGCCGGCGGGATGGACACGCTCGACGCGCGCCACAAGTCGCGCATCGGGTACCTTCCGGAGGAGAGCCCGCTCTACGACGACATGACGCCGGTGGGCTACCTCCGCTTCTTCGCGAAGCTCTACGAGGTGCCGCGGACGGTCGCCGAGCAGCGCATCGAGGAAACGCTCACCGCGCTCCAGCTCGACGTGCGCGACGACAAGAAGATCGGAGACCTTTCCA
>DATLCC010000083.1:0-5648 GCA_035526585.1 Thermoplasmatota archaeon
TCGAGGTGAAGGTCGAGAAGGAGCTGGGCTTCGAGAGCAAGAAGGACATCGAGGCATACGGCATCGACAAGTTCGTCGACGCGTGCCGGCACTTCGCGACGACGCACCTCAAGACGATGAACGAGGAGTTCAAGGAGCTCGGCATCTGGATGGACTGGGACCATCCGTACATGACGATCACGAACGAGTACATCGAGGGCGCGTGGTGGGCGATCGAGAAGGCGCACGAGCGCGGCCTCCTCTTCGAGAGCGAGCGCGTCCTCACCTGGTGCTGGCGCTGCGAGACGGCGCTCGCGAACGCGGAAGTGGAGTTCGAGGAGCGGGAGGATCCCAGCGCCTACGTCAAGTTCCCCGTCGAGGGCACGCACAACGAGTTCCTCGTCATCTGGACGACGACGCCGTGGACGCTCCCTGCGAACGTCGCCATCGCCGCGAATCCCGACATCGACTACGTGAAGATCCGCTGCCGCAAGGATCCGGTCGTCGACATCCTGATCGTCGCCGCGTCGCAGGCGGAGCAGATCGCGAAGATCGGCCGCTACGAGCACTTCGACGTGGTCGATCGCTTCAAGGGCAGCGCGCTCGAAGGGCTGCGCTACGAGCACCCGTTCGCCCCCGAGGTGCCATACCACCGCGAGCGCAAGAGCGACTGGAACAACCGCGTCATCCTCGGCGCGCACGTCGCGGGCGACCGCAGCGGCCTTGTGCACACGGCGACCGGGCACGGTGTCGAGGACTTCGAGGCGGGGAAGAAGTACAAGATCCCGGTCTTCAGCCCCGTGGGCGAGGACGGCCGCTACACCGAGGCCGCGGGCTCCCTCGCGGGGCTGCGCGTCAAGGGCAAGGAGACCGTCTCCGAGGCCGACGACAAGGTCCTCGCGCTCCTGAAGGAGCGCCGCCTCCTCCTGGGCTCCCGGCACGAGAAGCACTCGTACGCGCACTGCTGGCGCTGCAAGAACCCCATCGTCTTCCGCGCGACGTCGCAATGGTTCATCGACGTCCCGAAGGTCAAGGACAAGATGATCTCCGAGACGAAGCGAGTGCAGTGGACGCCCGAGTGGGCCGGCAGCGCGCGGCAGCTCGACTGGGTCGAAGGCGCGCGCGAATGGTGCATCACGCGCCAGCGCTACTGGGGCATCCCCGTCCCCATCTGGAAGTGCGCGCACTGCCGCCACGTCTCCGTCATCGGCTCGCGCAAGGAGCTCCACCACGTCTCGGACTACACGGGCGGCGACCTGCACCGGCCGTGGATCGACAAGGTGCGCGTCGTCTGCCCCACGCGCGGCTGCGGCGGCGTCATGAAGCGCGTGCCGGACGTCCTCGACGTCTGGTTCGACAGCGCCGTCGCGAGCTGGGCGAGCCTCCACTATCCGGGCCACAAGGCCGAGTTCGAGAAGCTCTTCCCCGTGAAGTGGATCGTCGAAGGGCTCGACCAGACGCGCGGCTGGTTCTACTCGCAGCTCGCCGCCGGTGTCGCAGCGATGGACATGGTCCCCTACGAGCGCGTCGTCATGCACGGCTGGGTGTTGATGGATGGCGAGAAGATGTCCAAGTCGCTCGGCAACGCCGCGCGGCCGAAAGATATCATCTCCAAGTTCGGCGCCGACACGCTGCGCCTTGGGCTCCTGAGCGGCGCGGCGCCGTGGGAGGACGTGAACTTCAGCGTTGAGTCGCTCACCGCCTCGCAGCGCACGCTCAACATCCTGTGGAACGTGCACGTCTTCTCGACCTCCTACATGAGCGCTGACGCGTTCATTCCGGAGGAGGGGGGCGCTTCGCGCCACGAGAGGGCGCTGCGCGCCGAGGACAAGTGGCTCCTCTCGCGCCTTCAGACCACGATCGCCGAGACCTCCAGCCACATGGAGGGCTACGAGTTCCACCGAGCCGTGCGCGAGATCGAGCGCTTCATCCTCGAGGACCTGAGCCGCTGGTACGTGCGCCTCGTGCGCGAGCGCGTCTGGGAGGAAGCCGGGAGCGACGACAAGCGCGCCGCCTACCACACACTGCACCAGGCGCTCTCCACGACCGCACGACTCCTCGCGCCCTTCGCGCCCTACGTCGCGGAGGCGCTCTACCAGGATCTGCACGAGGGCCGCGCGCACGCGACGGTCGCGATGGAGGACTGGCCCGTCGCGGATGGCGCGCTCACCGACTTCGATCTCGAGCGCGACATGGGCACCGTGCGCGCGGTCGTCGAAGCCGCGGCCTACGCGCGCCAGAAGGCGAACATGAAGCTTCGATGGCCCGTCGCGAAGCTCGTCGTCGCGACCGACGACATCGAAGTCAAGGCGGCGCTCACGCGCTTCCGCCCGATCGTCCTCGAGCAGGCCAACGCGAAGGAGGTCGAGTTCGTCGGCGGAGAATGGGAGAAGCTCGACATCGCCGCCGTCCCGAACAAGCAGTTCGTCGGCAAGACGTACCGCGGAGAAGGTCCGAAGGTCCTCGCCGCGATCGCCTCGCTCGACCAGACCCAGTTGCGCTACCTCCGGGGCGCGCTGCGCGAGCAGGGCAAGGCGACCCTCGACGCCGACGGGCTTCGGCTGGAGCTCTCCCGCGAGATGCTCGGCTTCGAGACGCGCCTCCCCGCGCACACGAGCGGCGCGGACTTCCCCGGCGGCAGCGTCTACGTCGACACCGTCGTCTCGAAGGAGCTCGAAGCCGAAGGCGCGGCGCGCGACCTCACGCGCCGCATCCAGGAGATGCGCAAGTCGCTGGGCCTCGCGATGACCGACGCCATCCGCGTCGAGGTCCAGGCGCCCGACGACTTCGCCGCGCTCATCGCGCCCCACCTTGCCCACGTTGCCGACAGCACGCGCGCGACCCATGGCCTGCACTTCGCGAGCTCGCCCGAGGGCGACCTCGTGAAGGACTGGGACCTCGAAGGCACGTCGATCGCGATCGGCGTCGCCAAGGGCGCAAAGAGCGCCAGCGCGCCGGCCGCGCCACCCGCTCCGCCTGCTCCGCGCCCGAAGGCCACAAGGCCCAAGGCCAAGCCCGTGGCGAAGGCGCCCCCTCCCCCGAAGCCCGCGGCGAAGAAGGCGCCCTCGGTCCAGAAGAGCGCGAAGCGCGTGGTGAAGGCGGCGAAGAAGGCCGTCAAGATCGCCGTGAAGAAGGCCGCGAAGAAGGTCACGGCGAAGAAGAAGCCGCCCGCGAAGAAGCCCAAGCCGAAGAAGGGGCGCCGCTGATGCGCGGCTGGGTCATCGGCATCGGCGCCTTCCTCCTCCTCGTCGGGATCGCGATGACGGTGGGCGGCGCGACGATGGACGCGATCGGCGAGGAGTGCCAGCGCCAGCGATGCGACGATGGCGAGCTCTTCGTCGTGGGCGCGGTGGGCGGCGGCCTCTTCACCGGCGGCATGCTCCTCTCGCTCGCAGGGATCGGCTTGATCATTGCGGGCATCGTCGCCGCGGAGAAGCCTAGGCTTCCGCCTGCGCACAGCGTGCCCATCGCGGTGCCCGCGCGCCCGTGCCCCGCATGCGGCGCGTCCGGGCTGGCGGACGCGCGCTATTGCGCCGCGTGCGGCGCGGCGGTCGCGCCCGTCCTCACGCGTACGCGACCGTGAGCGCGAGGTGCACCGAGTATTGGATGGCGACGCCCGGCGCCGTCGGCGTCGCGAGGCCACGTAGCTCGAGCGCCTGCGCGAACGCAGCGCCGGAGATCTCGATCGAGAGCGGCGAGGCGCCGGTGCCGGCCGCGATCGAGTTGCCGTCGGTGTCGGAAAGGCTCACGTCCATCGATGCGTCGAGCGGGCTTGCGCTCTCCCACGTCGCCACGAGCGTGCCGTTCCTGGGCGCCCCGCGCGAGAGGTCGAGGACGGCGAACGTGACCGCGGCCCCCAACGGCGTCAGCTGGCCATCTGGGAGCGCGACCATGACGACCGCCCCCGTGTCGCCCTCCACCGTGACCACAGCGGGCGCTGGCGCAGCGGCGGGCGCTGGCGCGGTCCCGGACGAGTTCGCCGAGGGGGACGTCGGAGCTTTCGTGGGCGTGGCCGTCGGGGTGGGCTTCGCGGGCGTGGCCGGCGTCGTGACGGCGGGTGGGGGCGAAGGCGCGTCGTCCACGCTTTCGGGGGTCACGTCGTCCCCCTTCTGGGTGCACCCAGCGGCCGCCACGAGGGTCAGGATCGACAGAAGGCAAGCAAGGATGCGCACGGAGACTCCCCGGCGAGAGGACGCCGTGCGGCGCATTTCAGCCTATCGGGGGACGTCCGTCCAGCTCTTCGTGACGTCGCTTGGCTTTCGGGCCAGGAACTTCGCGCGGATCGCCTCCTCCAGGTCCACGCCGAGCACGTTCGCGATCGAGAACGCCATGAACGCGACGTCCGCGCACTCCTTCTGCGCGTGCTCGCGCTCGCCGCGGCGGATCGCCTCCGCGAGCTCGCCCACCTCCTCCATCATCACGAGCGCGAGAAAGGAGGCACCGCTCTTCGCGTCGCCCTCGGCGAAGCGCGTGGCGAGGTCCGACTGGAGGCTCATGGTTCCGTATCCGCTTCCCGACACTTAACAACGCGAACCCGCGAACGGGAACCGCATCCCGGTTCACGTTGTCCCGTCGCGGCGGAGCAGACAACGTGTCCCCTCCCCCGGCATCGCCTTTATATTCCGGACCCCGTCTGGCGAACCAGAAGGTGTCCAGGATGGTCAACCTCGAGCAGATGCGCCACGGGACGACGCTCCTCAAGCGGGGCTTCGCCAAGATGCAGAAGGGCGGCGTCGTCATGGACGTCACGACGCCCGAGCAGGCGCGCATCGCCGAGGAGGCAGGCGCCGTCGCCGTCATGGCGCTCGAGCGTGTGCCGGCGGACATCCGCAAGGAAGGCGGCGTCGCGCGCATGAGCGACCCCGCCATCATCGCGCAGATCGTCGACACGGTCACCATCCCCGTCATGGCAAAGGCGCGCATCGGCCACGTCGTCGAAGCGCGCGTCGTCGAGTCGCTGGGCGTCGACATGATCGACGAGAGCGAGGTCCTCACGCCGGCGGATCCCTTCTTCCACACGTGGAAGAAGGACTTCACCGTCCCCTTCGTCTCGGGCGCGCGGACGCTTGGCGAAGCGACGCGCCGCATCTGGGAAGGAAGCGCGATGATCCGCACGAAGGGCGAGGCCGGCACCGGCGACATCGTCGAGGCCGTGCGCCACCGCCGCCAGCTCATGCACGCGATGCAGGAGGTCGCCCACATGGACAAGGACGAGCTGCGCACCGTCGCGCACGCCTACGCCATGAGCTACGCGACGCTCCCCACGACCGTCCACAAGGAGCACGGCTTCGACGGCGGCAAGCGCATGCCGCGCGAGGTCATCTTCTCCGGCCACACGATGGAGCAGATCGAGGAAGGCCTCATGGAGGTCCTCCTCGAGGTGAAGACGATGAAGCGTCTTCCCGTCGTCGACTTCGCGGCCGGCGGCATCGCCACGCCCGCGGACGCCGCCCTCATGATGCACCTCGGGAACGACGGCGTCTTCGTGGGCTCGGGCATCTTCAAGAGCGACAACCCGCGCGCCCGCGCCAAGGCCATCGTCGAGGCCACGACGCACTGGGACGACCCGAAGGTCATCGCCGAGGTCTCCAAGGGCATCGGCATCCCGATGCGCGGCATCGCCAACGCGACCCTGCGCCCCGAAGAGCAGCTCGCGGGCCGCGGCTGGT
>DATLCC010000084.1:0-3928 GCA_035526585.1 Thermoplasmatota archaeon
GAGCTTCTCGCGTACCTGCGCGAGGACGTCGGCGGCGGCGATATCACGACGGCGGCCATTCTGGCCGCCGTCGCGGGCTCGGGCTCGGGCTTGGGCTCGGGCCGCGTGCGCGGCGTCATCGTGACGAAGCAGCCCTGCGTCGTGGCGGGCCTCGCGGAGGCGAGCGAGGTCTTCGCGCACCTGGGGGCGAAGGTCGAGCACGTCGCGAAGGACGGCGAGCGCGTGCTCGCGGGCCGGCACGTGCTGCGTGTGGTCGGCCCTGCGTCCGCGGTCCTCACAGGGGAGCGGCTCGCGCTCAACCTCCTCATGCGCATGAGCGGGATCGCGACCCTCACGCGCGAGATGCAGGACAAGGTCGAGGCGGTGGATCCGCGCTGCCGCGTCGCCGCGACGCGCAAGACGACGCCGGGCTTCCGCCGGTTCGAGAAGCGCGCCGTCGAGCTTGGGGGCGGAGACCCGCACCGCTTCGGCCTGCACGATGCCTTCCTCGTGAAGGACAACCACCTTCACGTCCTTCCCGACGTCAAGGAGGCCGTGCGCCGATGCCGCGCGCTGGACCCGGACAAGTTCCTCCAGGTCGAGGCTGACGCGCCTGAGCAGGCGCTCCTCGCCGCCGAGGCCGGCGCGGACGGCGTCCTCCTCGACAACTTCGGGCCCGAGCTTGCGCGGGAGACCTGCCGCCAGCTGAAGTCGCGGTTCCCGCAGCTTCTTGTCGAGGTCTCGGGCGGGATCACCCCCTCGACGGTCGCCCTTTATGCCGGCGCGGCCGACCGCATCAGCATGGGGTGGCTCACGCACAGCGCGGCCGCCGTGGATTTTGGCCTGGACCTCGTCGAAGACGGAGGACCCGTCGACGTCCGCAACAACTCTCTTTTATAAGCACACCTTGAATCAGCGCCGTAAGCCCATGCTGCGACCCCTTCCCCTCCTCGTCTGCGGCCTGCTCCTCGCGTCCGCGACGGCGCTCGCCGACCAGGGGGGCGGGAACGGTCACGGCCGAGGGCGCGGGGAGTCGGCTGCGCCGCTCGGGAGCTTCGTCGTCGAGAACGACTCCCGCAGCGTCGTCGGCGAGCACCTCTCGTTCAACTTCAGCGACGCCGGCATCACGGACTTCGCGGCCGAGGGCACGACGCTCTTCGACCTCGCCGTCCAGGGCGGCGCGGTGCACGACGAGCGCGCCGAGGACGGTCCCCGCGCCGCGCGGGCCCAGGCGCAGGGCTCGATGTTCCGCGTGCGCACGGCGAACTTCACGTTCCAGGCCAACGACAACCCGAGCGCGGTCGGCCGGCTCGTCACGAACGGGGGCCACGTCGACGTGACCTTCGCGCGCCCCGCGACCCTCGTCGCGCGCACGAACGAGAGCGTCGGCTTCACCGTCGGCGAGCTGCACGGGACGCTGCGCGGCGCGAACCTCACGCTCGACGGGCGCGTCGTGGGCGTCGACGGCGAGATGCTCGTCTTCCTCGACACGGCGCGCGGCAGCTTCGACCAGCACCGCGGCGACATCGGCGAGGCGATCGAGCGGCGCCACGTGGGCATCGAAGCCACGTTCAACGCGCAGAACGCCGACCACGTGCAGGAGGACGTCGTCTCGTACGGCAACGTCACCATGACCACGCTCAAGGCGGAGCGCGGCAACCTCACGGTCCAGGTCGAAGGGCACGGGTTCGAGGGGCGCGTCATCGTCCTCAACGTGGACGGGCGCATGCTGGGCGCCGACCGGGCCGACAAGCTCGACGTCACGCTCGACAACGCGAGCATCGCGCCCGCGACCGACCTCGCGGACATCCTGGACCCGGACGACGACGGCTTCTCCCCCGAGTACTACGTCGTCTACGACCCGGCGGCCGAGGCGTTCCAGCTGATCGTGACCGTGCCGCACTATTCGGTGCACACGCTCAGCGTCACGACGCTCCTCGACGTGCTGAAGCCCTCGGTGGTCGTCGGCGTGCTCGCGGGCGTCGCGCTCCTCGTGCCCGCAGGCATGGTGCTCTTCCGGCGCAAATGAGGTCGGACCGCCGGCTTCGTGCTACGCCAGCGCCACGGCGCGCGCGAGCATCTGGAACACCATGAGCGCGCCCCCTGGCGGCGGCGTATCGCCCGCGGGCTCGGAGGCCGGCCGCGCCTCCAGGCCCTGCCACACCTCCGCGAAGCGGTCGATCACGTCGTCGAAGAAGCTCTCCTTGTGCGCGATGAGCACGCGGGCGACGAGCTCGGGCTCGACGACGCGGTAGAGGTTCTCGCGCCCGACCTTCTCCTGCGACACGATGCCCGCGCCCACGAGCTTCTTGATGTGGAACGACAGCGTGCTCGGCGCGAGCTCGAACTTCGTGAGGATGGTCCCGTGCGAGCTTCCCGGCTCGAGGAGAAGATGCGCGGCGATCTGGCGAGGCACCTTCTGGCGTAGCACCGCGAGCACGTCCTTGTCGCGCCGCGAGAGTTCTCCCTCCGCGAAGTAGCGCGTGTAGCGCGGGTCCTGCCGGATCACGAGGAGGTCCGACTTCACGAGATAGTGCAAGTGATACTCGAGGGTCCCCATCGGGATCGCGAGGTCGCGTCCGATCTCGCGCATGTGCGCGCCTGGGAACTTCTGAACATGCTGGTAGATGCGACGGCGCGTCTCCAGCTCCAGCGGGTCGTCGGGCACGCGGGCTCACCGCGCCGCGACGCTGGCGTAGAGGAAGCCCAGGACCCCGGCGTCGAGCGCGACGCTCGCAAGGTCCGTCTCGCGCGCGACGACGCCGCGCCACGTCCAGAGCGCGCCCTGGAGGGCGATCACGGCGAACGCGCCGCCGGCGAGCAGCAGCTTCGCCTGCCGCAGGCGCAGGTACGAGAGGACGCTTACGCCGCAGAGCATGAGCGCGGCGCCCAGCGTCAGGATGGCGAGGATGACGCCTGCGTTCAACGCGACGGCCGCGTCCACCACGAGGCGGCCCACGGGCGCCGCGTTCTTAAGCGCTTCGCGCTTTTTCGGGGCGTGGCACAGAGGCGCGTGACGACCGGCTCGCTCTACGACCAGGGCGAGATGGTGACCGTGCTCGGGCTCGACACGTGGGTCGTGCGAGCGGGTCCGCGCGATGGCGTCCCCGTCGTCTTCCTGCACGGCGTGCCCACGAGCGCGTACCTGTATCGTGAGATCGTCCGCGCCATGTACGAGGAGCACGACTGCATCGCGTTCGACTGGCCGGGCTTCGGCAACAGCGCGAAGCCGCGCGGCCTCGACCTTTCGCACTCTGCGCGGCGCGACCATCTTCGCGCGCTCCTCGACAAGCTCGGGCTTGCGAAGGTGCACCTCGTCGCGCACGACATCGGCGGCCCTGCTGGCCTGCTCTTCGCGGTCGATCATCCGGATCGCGTCGCGAGCCTCGTGCTCCTGAACACCACCGTGTACAAGCGCGACTATCGCCCGCCGCTCCCCGCGCTGACACAGATGGTGCCTGTGCTTCGCGACGTCTCGCGCCCGCTCTTCCAGCGGCCCGCGTTCGACTTCTTCTTCAAGTACGGCTGCGCGCGCCCCGAGCGTCTCCGCCGCGACGTGCTCGAGAACCATTGGCGCCTTGCATCGCACGACCACGGCACGCGAGCCGTCTTCGACACGTGGGCGCAGCTTGTGGACGGGAACGCGAGCATCGAGCACATCCGCGGCCAGATGGACCGGTTCGCGGGCCGCGTGCTCGTGCTCTTTGGCGCGGACGATCCGTACCTTCCGCCTCCGAACGCCGAGCGCCTCGCGAAGGCGTTCCCCTCGGCCGACCTGCAGCTGCTGCCCAACGCGGGCCACTTCGTACAGGAGGACGCTCCCGAGGAAGTGGCGGAGCGCATCATGGCGTTCCTATCGAAGTAGAAGCTCACGCAGCGCCGCGTTCGCCGCGCGCGACCCGCTGCGCCCGTCCGCGAAGAAGGCGTGGTCGCCCGGCGGTCGCACGAG
>DATLCC010000085.1:0-12436 GCA_035526585.1 Thermoplasmatota archaeon
CCTTGAGCAGTTTCGGGCCACCGGCCTTCAGGGCTTTGTCCGGCGCGCGAGTGTGAGGGATGGGGCGCGCGCGGCCTTCCTTGGCTGCATCCCTCTCACTCGCTCGCACAGGAATCGGGCATCCCTCGCGCCGCCCCGCATCCCTCTCTTTGGCCCGGCTTCCGCTTCCGCGTCCCCGAGGCGTAGACCAACCCTTTTCCGGCGCAAGGGCTCGTCCCCACCGTGGGCCTCTTCCGCCGCGACAAGGAGCGCGCGCCCGAGCCGCCGCGGCGCCGACGCGTGTGGGCCATCCACCAGGAGGTGCTCGACCTCGTGAAGGAGGCCGCGCGCGAGTCGCACCCCCGCGAGTTCGGCGCCACACTGCGCGCCGAGGGGGGCATCCTGACGGAGGTCGTGCTCACACCCGGCACGATCGGCGGCGAGCGTCACACGTTCATCAACTGGCACAAGCTGCCGATCGACGCGAGCATCGTCGGCACCGTGCACAGCCATCCCGGACCGTACGCGGTCCCGAGCGACGCGGACAAGCAGGTGTTCAACGCCTTCGGCCACACGCACATCATCATCGCGGAGCCCTACACCGACGAGACGTGGATCGCCTACGACCAGAACGCCGAGCCGGTCGAGCTTGACGTGGTCGACGACTGACGGTCGGGACTAGGTTCAAGTCCCAAGGGGGGCGTGGCCGCCGCATGACCGTGCCGCGCGACCGGCTGCTCACGAACGCAGGCGGGCTCCTCATCGCCGCGGGCGCGCTCGCCGCCTTCGCGGGCGCCGCGTACGGCCTCGCCGCGCAGCGCCCCGGGATCATCCTCTCCGCGGTCGTTCTTCTCATGGGCTACGGCGTGGTCGGCTACCTCCTGATGAACCACGGCGCACGCTACTTCCAGGCTGCGCTTCCGGCGACAGCCGTCCTCGTCCTCGGCACGCTCCTCCTCTTCCAGAGCCGCGTCACGACGTTCATGGAGGAAGGATTCTCCAACTACGTCCTCCTGCCGGCGCTCACGCTCCTTCTCGTCTTCGCAGGCGGCGCGCTCCTGACGCACGTCGGCGAGACCATGACGAGCCCGGTCAAGTGGCCCCCTCGCGGCGCGAAGAGCGTGAACGCGCTTCTTCACGTCGCCGCCTACGCGCCCGTGTGGTGCGCCTTCACGCTCCTCGACATCCTCGGCAACCGCGCGGGGCCCATGCTCTCGCTCTCCATCCTGACCGGCAGCGTCGCGGCCTCGATCGCGTGCGTCGTCGGCGCGCACGCGGCGACGCGCGGCAACCACCCTGCGTTCACGGTCCTCGGCGCCGCCGCGGGCTTCGTCGCCTGCGCGGGCTATCTCTTCCAGTTCATGCTCGGGCGCGGCGGCTTCGACGGGCTCTACTTCGGCCAGCTCCACGCGCTCGTGGGGCTCGTCCTCTCGGGGCTGCCCCTCGCGATCGGCGCCGTGGCATGGATCCAGATCTCGCACGGCGTCGCGGGCGCCGTGGCGGACGAGCCGCTTGACGCGGCGCGGTGAGCGCGCGTGCGGATCCCCGGCCTCGACACGCGCGAGCTCCACGGTCGCACCTTCACGTGCCTGCCCGGCTGCGGCTTCTGCTGCACCTTCCAGCCCGAGGCGGACCAGCGCGAGCTCGCCCTGCTGCGGGCCCGTCTCAGACCGCGCGCGCTCCCCGTCGTCGTCGGCGACGGGCGCTCGTACCTAGGCCTCCACAACAAGTGCGGCGCCTGCACTCTTCTGGAGCGGCGCAATTGCACCCAGTACGACCTGCGCCCGCAGCACTGCCGCTACTTCCCCTTCCACGTGCACTTCGGCCGCACGCCCGAAGCCTACGTGAACTACACGTGCCGGGGCGTCGAGAGGCTCGCCACCTCCGACCTCGAAGGCCCCTTCGCCACGAGCCTTCTCGCGAACGCGAAGGACGCAGAGATCGCAGACCACATCCGCGGCGCGCGCGAGGCGTACGCGACCTTCGAGCGGAACGCGAAGAAGAGCGGCGCGTGGGGCGACGTCGCCGAGGTCGTCGAGCGCGCGCTCGCGGAGGACCCGTTCACGCGCGGCTGGATGGGCTCCGCGCTGGAGCGGGCGGACGAGGAGCTGGAGCCCGAGGAGATGCTCGCCGACGCGCTGGAGCCCTTCTCCGACCCTGACATCACGAAGCGCCCGTTCTACCTGGCGCCGGACCTCAAGTGGATCACCTTCGACGGCCCGACGCGCGCGGTCGAGATGGACGAGCACGGCGCGCTCCAGCCGCTCCGAACGATCCCGCCCCTCGAAGGATGGGCCGCGCCGGCGGCCGACCTGCGCCCGTACCTGCGCGAGCTCGCGGCGCGCGGCGTCTTCGAAGGAAGCGTCTTCGCGCTCGTCGACGAGAGCGACTACACGACCACCGTCCCCCAGGCCACATGGTGGCGCCTGGCGGAGGTCGTCGCGGATCTCTCGGTGCGCGCGCGGATCCTCGCGCTCCTCGACGTCCCCCCCGCGAGGATCGCCGAGGAGACGGCGCGCTTCTACGACTCGACCTTCCTCGACGCGGACGGGATCGGGGGATTCCTCTGAAGCTGCAGAACGCCACAGTAGCAGACATGGATGCGCTCCTGGAGCTGGAGCGCGCCTGCTACGAGCCGCAGCAGGCGTACACGCGGGAGGAGTATCGTTATTCGCTCACGCGCGCGAAGGCGCTGAACCTCGCGCTTTCCGAGCGCGGTGTGATCGTCGGGTTCATCGGCGCGTTCCACCACCGCACGCACCGCCTCGGCCATGTCTACACCGTGAACGTGCATCCGAAGGAGCGCGGCCGCGGCCTCGGGCGGGCGCTCCTCTCCGCTTGCGAGGAGCGCTTGCGCGCGCTCGGCATGGACCGCGTCGTGCTCGAGGTGAACGTGGAGAACGCGGATGCGATCCGGCTCTACGAGCGCGCGGGGTACGTCCGACAGGAGCGCCTGAAGGACTACTACACCACCTATCGCGTGAACGACGCGTTCCTCTACACGAAGCAGCTCCGCTAAGGAGCTGCTTCGATCCACCGCTCGCCGACCTTCTCGCGCGCCCCTTTCGCCTTCGTCGATAGGATCGCGTACACGCGATCCGCCAGCTCCTTGGGCATCGCGCGGCGCGGGCTCGTCTCCGGGTGGAAGCGCAGCGATTGCACCTCGGGGTGCGGGCGCGGCACGAAGCCATTCGCGCTCCCCTTGAACGTCCACCCGCGCTTTTGCGCGAGCCACATGCAGTGCTCGGCCTCTGGCCGCTCGAACTTCACGTGCGTCGTCGCGAGCGCGTCGGCGAGCGCGCGGATGTCCGCCGCGGTGTAGCGCAGCTTCTTGGGGTCGTGCCCCGCCGCCAGCAGGAACAGGATGATCCCCTGGCACTTGCTGCAGCGACCGCAAGGAATGACCTTCGTGCCGCGCAGATGCGTCGCATGGCACGAGGTCTGCACCGCGAGGAGATCGGGATAGCGCGACGCGAGCGCATCTTGGATGATGAGACCGGAGAGTGTGCGCAGGATGCTGGCCTGGCGGATCCCCCAGCCCTTCTTCTCGTAATAGGCGTTCAGAACGTCGTCGAACTCCTGCGACTGGTCGTAGATCCCCCACCAGTGCTTCACGCCCTTCTCCTCGGGCCAGTCGCCCTCGTCGAACTCGTTCCCCATGAGGAGCGTGCCGATGCCGAAGTGCATGGCGAGACCCGCGACGGCCATCTGATAGCTGTTGAACGTGAAGAGCTGCGTCGGATAGACGTCGGCGCCGAGGCTCTGGAAGTTCTTCTTGATGCAGGGCAGGAGGCGGTTCGCGCCCACGTAGAGCCGGTCGACCGAGGTCCAGATGCGCTTCGTGCGCTCGTCCGTCTTTGCGTGGTATCGGTGCGCCATGAGCGCCGTGTACCAGTGGCGCCCGCTCTCGTTCACGTAGATCGGCGAGACGTCCTCGTTGAGCTCCCTCAGGATGCCGTACGTGAGGAGCGATTCCTTGCCGCCCGACGAGAGCACGGCGTAGCGCCGCGAGTCCGGCATCTCGCCGTGCGGATCGCGCGCGGGCTCGGGCTCGACCTTGCACACCATGCGCGCGAGCCGCTTCAAGGCGCGCGGGTCGAACCTGGCGGTGGGCACGTGATACTCGGCCTCCACGAGCGGGTGCGGCTCGTCGCCCACGAAGCGATTGAGGTAGATCTCGCGCGCGGTGAGCCCCTGCATCTGCGTCAGATACGCGAGGTCGGCCTTCGTGAGAGGGAACTCGAAGACGATCCTCTTGCAGAACAGACCGTAGTTCAACGAGGGGATCGCATGGTGCACGCGCGCCTGGTTCACCATCGCCGCGTTCGCGTCCGCATAGAGCGGCGCGGGGAACTTGTAGTGGAGCGTCAGCGGATGCTTGCGGCCTCGCTTGTCGACGAAGGTGTACGTCGACGTGCTCGCGTCGTCCTTGAGGACCGGGTCGCTCACGCGCAGCTCACGGAAGAACATCAGGTCTGGTGCGGTCATCGCTTCCTCAACCCGAATCGCGCCACGACCGCATCCACCAGCGGCTGGGGCCCGTCGAAGAGGACGTCCGTCACGGGCTTGCCGAAGCGGTCGTGATAGCGTTTCTTCCAGCTCTCTACCTCTTCGCGCGAAAGGTGCTCGTGGTTCAGCGTGATCGCGACGAGCGCGTGCCCCGACATCGCTTCCGCGATCGTGACCGCGGGCCCGAGGTCGGGCATCGGGTACATGATGAAGCCGTCCAGATTCTGGCGGCCCGGCGCGTGTTGGAGGATGACGCCTTTCACGCGCGCGCCTGCGATGATCTCGTAGCCGCCCGGCGCGCCCGGATGCGTGAGGCCGCCCTGTCCTTCCACGACGATGATGTCGGGGCGCTCGTCGTGCCACGCGCTCCAGACGACGTGCTCGATCTCGCCGGTGAGGAAGTCGTTCACGAGCGAGTCGAGGATGATGCTGTAGCGCGCGCCTTGCAGGCGACCCGTCTGGCCCGTGCCGATGAACACGGCCTTGTAGCCCGCGCTGTTGAGCGCCTTCACAAGCACGCGCGCCGTCGTGCGCTTGCCGAGCGCGCTGTCGGTGCCGAGCACGGCGACGACGGGGCACGTGACCTCCTCGATCTTTCCCGAGAAGAAGTGCTGCTCCTCCTTGGGCGGCACGACGCGCACGTCCTGGATGGAGGCGCCATAGGCCCGGGCGAGGCGCACAAGCTCCTCGTCCCGCTCCAGCTTCTCGTGGAGGCCGGAGACGATGTGCAGCTTGTGCTCCAACGCCTCGACGAGGATCGGGCGATAGCTTTCCGGGAGCCTGCCGCCGTCGGTCGCGACGCCCATCACGAGATGCGTCGGCCGCATCGACAGGCCTTCCTTCAGGCTCGCGACGATGGGGATCCCCGTCTTCTTGCCGTCGAGGAACTCTCCTGCGTCGCGGCCGGCGAGCGTGCTGTCGATGACCGCGACGATCTCATAGAGGTCGCTGTAGCGCACGAGGCCGTGCGCCGTCTTGCCGCTCGGGTCGCCGAAGTGGCCTTCGCAGAGGACAAGGGCGCGCACGCGCGGCCAGCGAACGTCGGGTAGAGAAAGGTTTCTCAGGCGAAAAGCAGGGGCGGCCCGCCTCGGCGGAGGCGCGCTGACGCGTCCTTCGAGACGCATCCGCGCCCTTGCTTGCGCAAGGGGGCCAACGCCCGCCCGTCCTACCGTGACAACAGGGACGACACGTTCCGCGGTTCTCTCTTCTTCGTCCCAGCCACCAAGGCATTCCGGGCGAACGACCGGGGCGACGCCTCGCCCCAGAGATATTCCTCGTACTCGTGGTCGTCAAGGTTCGGCATGTGCCAGTCCTCGACCGGAGCTCCCTGTGCGCTCGCGGGGTCAAAATCGTTTGGTTTCCGTCTGGGCGACAGGGGAGGCCCGGCGGGGCCGCTCGAAGTGGCGTCCGGTAAGGATCGCGACGTGGACGCCGTCCTTGAGGAGCCCGTCCTTCGCGCCCTTCGCGAGCCCCGCGAGCGCGGCCGTGCTCGCCGTGAGGACGCTGATCCCTTCCAGGCTGCGCGTGAGCTGCGTCAGGCGGCGCAGGTGCGCGTCGCTCGCGTCGGCCGCGAAGCCGTTCGAATCGTAGATCGCGTCGAGCGCTCGCTGGCCATCGAAGCTGCGCCAGTTGACCAGAGGCTCGTTGATCTCGGTCTCGCGGATCTCTTCGGGACGCAGGTCCGTGCAGACCTTGCTGCCGATCTTCCAGCTGCGGATGATGGGGTTACCGCGCGTCGTGCTCGCGCCGATCATGCGCGGCACGTGCGTCTCGCCGCGGGCGCGCGCGGCTTCGCGGAAGCCATCGTAGACCCCGGCCAGCGTCGTGCCGTTCGACACCGCGACGGCGACGCTGTCCGGCATGCGGCCGAGCGACTCGACGATCTCGCGCGCGATCGTGCCGTAGCCGCGGCGGGAGAGCTCCCAGTTCGCGTCGCTACCGGGGTTCGCGTCGTACCAGCCGTTCGCGCGCGCGGCCTCGCGGCTCGCGGCGACCGCATCCTCGTAGTCGCCGGGCACGCGGATGATGCGCGCGCCCTTCTGCTCCATCTCGACGATGCGGGGCGTGTGGTAGTCGCTCGGGACGAAGACGGCGGGGCGGATGCCGTTGTGGCTGCACGCCCAGGCGAGCGAGGCGCCGTAGTTGCCGCACGTCGCGACGGTGATCGTCTCGAAGCCGCCCTCGTGGGCGGCTTCGTAGCAGAGGCGCGCGATGCGATCCTTCTGCGTGCCCGTCGGGTTGGAGCCTTCGAACTTGAGGTGGACCGTCCGGAGACCAAGCTCGCCTTCGAGGTTGCGCGCGCGCGTGAAGATTGTGCTGCCCGCTTCCACCATGGAGGATGTCAGTCGTCCGAGCGTGCGACGGCGCTCGAGTCGGGCATCAACGCGGGCCGACTCTTGACGATTTCGGGGCGAGCCGCCGGGGCCACCTCTGTATTACGAACGTATGACAAGGGCCGCGTTTCGGGGGCGTCACGCTACCCTCATGAGCCTTTGGATGGCGTTGACGCTGGCCCTGCCACTAGACTCATGAGGAGTGCGACCCACAGCCGAACCGTGCCCTCGTTCGATGAGCTTTTGGCGGAGCTCCTGGAGGAGTCCGAGCAGGTCCTCGGCGCCCTCTCGGACATCGTGAACAAGGGCCGCATGCAGGCGGATTACCTGGAGCCGGAGATCCTCGAGGTCCTCACCCGATTCGACCTCGTCGCGACCCTCCTCCAGCGCACCACCGGGCGGCCCATCCGTGCCTGGGTCTACCCCACTCCCACGGGCCTGAAGGTCTTCGCCGTGCTGGAACGCGAAGCCGAGCGCGAGGAAGAGCGCCAGCGCGTCGAGCGCGAGCGCGAACGGGCCGCCAAGACCGCCCCCCGCAACCGGCGCCGATCCGGCAAGCCGGACGCCTGACCCGCGCGCCGCGTCGCCCGGGAGGGGCAGCCACATGCCGCCAAGTGGCGCCACATGCTGCCAAGTGGCGCCACATGGGCCCACGTGGCGGCCCTACGGCTCCTTGCCCAGCACCCAGCACGTCCCCGCCAGCGCGGCGCCTGCTGCGGCCGGGAGCAGGCCGCCGCCCAGGAGCGCGAGCGCTGCGGCGGCGGCGATGGCGGCCCATCCGAGGGCGCGCATGTCGGGGCGCCAGGCGCTCGCGAGGGCGGTCGCGCCTGCGACGAGGGGGGCGGGAAGCGCGGCGCGGGCGCCCAGCGCGATCGGCATGAGGAGTGCCGCGCCCAGGAGCGCGATGCCGATGCGGAGGCCCGCGCGGCGCCACGGGGCCCCCGGGGGCAGGCTGAGGACGATCCAGGTGAAGCCGCCCACGCAGAGCATCGCCAGGAGGACGATCGCGTAGGCGGCGGCCCAGGCGATCGCGGTGGGCGCGGGCCGGACGAGGAGAAGGGCGAGGAAGAGCGCGGCGGCGGCGATGCCGGACGCGGCGCTCGCCCATACGGCCCGCCGGAGCATGCGCCGCGGTCGGACTGGGGACACATGAGCCTTCGGCAGCCTTGGCCCGGGTGACAAGGATTTCACCGCGTGGCGGCGCCCGGAAGGGAATCGGTTCTTAACCCTCCGAGCGCGCTCCCGGCGCAGGCTCCCGCGATGCCGAACACCGTCGTCTTTGTCCGGCCCGTCCCGCAAGACCTCAATGTGACCGTCAGCCGGCGCACCGGCGAGCCCGTGCTCGAGGGGGCGCGCTTCATCATCAACCGGTGGGAGAAGCGCGCGATCGAGCTGGGCCTTCGCCTGCGCGACCAGCACGGCGGCACCGTGACGGTGGCGTCGATGAGCGAGTCCACCCAGACGGTGAGCCTGCGCGAGGCGCTCGCGATGGGTGCCGACAAGGCCGTGCTGCTCTCGGACAAGGCCTTCGAGGGGGCGGACACGCTCGCCACCGCCCGCGTGCTCGCCGCGGCCGCGCACAAGCTGCGCGCGGACTTCGTCCTCACCGGCGGCCGCACCGCGGACCGGCGCGCCGCCGGCGTCGGGCCCATGGTCGCGCAGATCATGAACGTCCCCAGCGTCACCTTCGTCACGGCGGTCGACCTCTCCGGCCGCAAGGCGCGCGTCAAGAAGCGCTTCGGCCACAAGATCGCGACTTACGAGGTCCCTCTGCCCTGCCTCCTCTCGGTCTCCGAGGAGGTCGAGAAGCCGCGCATCGCGACCGCGTGGGGCGTCGTCGACGCCTTCCGCGAGAAGGACGTCCAGGTCTGGAACCGGCGCGACCTCGATCTCCACGAGGAGTCGGTCGGCCGCGAAGGCTCTCCGACGCGCGTGCGGCGCTTCGAGAAGATCCGCGAGGAGAAGCGCGAGGCCGCGGCTTGCGAGTTCTTCGAAGGGGAGGCGGATGAGGTCGCTCGTTCGTTCGTTCGCAGGTTGAAGGCCCGTGGCGGGGTGAGCTGATGTTGCGTCCAGGCGAAACAACGCGAACCCGCGCACCCGCGACGCGCCCCCACGCGGATCCGCGGGTTCGCGTTGTTTCATGGGGGTGGACCTGATGGCCCAGCTCTCCGACTACCGCGACATCCTGGTCATCTGCGAGACGAGGGGAAACCACCTCGCAAAGCCCAGCCTCGAGGTCCTCACCAAGGCCCGAGAGCTCGGGGACAGCCTCGGCGCTCGCGTCGAAGCCCTGGTCCTCGGGCACGACCTCGAAGGCATCGCCGAGCAGACGATCCACAACGGCGCCGACATCGTGCACCTCGCGCAGCACGAGTCGCTCGTCACGGGCAACATCGACGCCTACTATGCGACGGTCCTCCCGATCCTGAAGGAGCGCAAGCCCGAGATCGTCCTCATGAGCGCGACGCCGCTGGGCCTCGACCTCGCGCCTCGCCTGGGCGCGGCGCTTGGCACTGGCGCGCTCTCGGACGCGACCAAGCTCGACGTGGACGAGAACGAGCGGCTCCTTGTCGCGAAGCGGCTCACGTACGACGGGAGCGTGGAGGCGGCGGCCACGATCCCTCGCCACCGCCCGCAGATCGCCTCGCTGCGTCCCGGCGCCGTGCGCCCCGGCTTCCCCGACGACTCGCGCTACGGCAGCGTGGAGACGGTCGAGGTCGACATCCGCAAGGACCAGCTCAAGGTGCAGCTCCTCGGGATCGAGGACGCGCCGCTCGCCGAGCCGGCGCTCGAGGACGCGGAGGTCATCGTGGCCGGCGGCCTCGGCTTCACGAAGGACGAGTTCCGCCAGGTCGAGGAGCTTGCGCATGCGCTGGGCGGCGCCTGGGGCGCAAGCCGCGCCGCGGTGCAGTTCGGGCTTGCCCCCGACAAGCGGCAGATCGGCGCCACCGGCCACCACATCCAGCCGAAACTCTACGTCGCCGCGGGCGTTTCGGGCCAGTTCGAGCACTACTACGGCATCCGCCACGCCGAGACGATCGTCGGGATCAACACGGACAAGAAGGCGCCCATCTTCCGCTACGCACAGTATGGATTGGTGGGCGACGCGCGCGAAGTGATCCCGAAGATCCTCGAGTATCTCAAGCGCGAGTGATCACCGTCTGCGCTGCGCGAGCACGGCCGCGCCTGCTGCTGCGAGCACGACCAGGAGCGGCGCGAACGGCGCGGTCCTCCCGGTGCCCGGCGTCGCGCCCGAGCCGTCGTCGCCGCTCGGGGCGCCTTCGCCGTCCCCGCCGCCCATGTCGACCGGGCTGAACGGCGTCGCGACATCCGGCGCCGGCGCACTCGCGAGCGGGCGTGCGAAGCCCGGCGCGAAGGATGCCGTCGTCTGCCGCACGAAGGGCGCCGTCTGCGCGGTCCAGTTCCCGGCCCCGTCCTGCGCGACACCGTAGTACGTGCTCGACGTGCGTCCTGCGGTGCCCCATGCGAGCATCTCCTCGCCCCCCGAGAGTCCGGGCGCGCTCCATGTCGCGTTGAGGAGATAGGGCGCGTCGGAGAGCTCCGTGACCGCAATGCGCCAGAGGCCGCCGGGGAGCGTGAGCGTCTGCGGGCCGCCGGGTTGGCCCGTGTAGTTCGCGCCTGCGACCTGGATCTCGGACGCGTTCGTGCTCTCGTTCCACCCGACGTGGCGGCCGTCGAGCGCGTACGCGTCGAGCTTCACGGGCGAGTAGCCGGAGACGCCCACCGTGCCGTCCGACCTCTCCATCACCTGGGGCACGCTGGCGGGCTGCGGTCCTGCGCCCAATCCTAGGAGGATCGCCTGCCGCTCGGCGCCGAGCCACGACGGGATCCAGCGCGCCTCGGCGCCCCCGTTGAGAAGGTCGACCCACGCGCGCCGATGCTTGTCGACCGTTTCGAAGATGATATCCTCCGCCGCCGGCCAGTCCGGCATCTCGCAGCCAAGGAGGATCGCCTGCCGCTCGATGGCGAGCAGGCGCGCGAGGACGGCCGCGTGCTGCTCACCCCAGGCTTGCAGGACGGGGGGCGGGTACGTGCCGAAGGGATCCTTCGCGACGTCCTTGTAGTCCGCGAATGCGCGCTTGAACTCGTCCCGCAGCCTGTCGCAGGGCGAGGGCGTGATGAAGACGTGGAGGTGGCCCGTCCACGTGCATGTGCCCGACTTCGTGCCTTGCGGTTTCTCACCCGACCAGAAGCCGAACGCAGCACAGTAGCGGTCCGCCGCGGTGATGGCGCTCCCCGAGCCGCCGATGGGCCCGGACTCGGTCGACGTGAGGTCGGTCGCGCGATCCACGGCCGCGTCGAAGCGGAACTGCTGCGCGCTTTCGATCTCGCCGGCGCCCCAGTGGTTCGTGGCGCCGTTGTCGAACATGGGGCCCGCCCGCATCTCGGCATGGTTCCAGACAGGAGGGATGAAGACGTCGGTCTCGCTGGTCTTCGTGCCCTGATCGTTCACGATCGTCGTCGTCATCTTCTCGTTGCAGGGAAGGCCGATGAGCGAGTTCAGCGGCTCCACGACGCCGTGGACAACGCCGTTCGCGTACGTGAGATCCGCGTTCGCCCAGAACAAAGGGGTCGCCGTCACGTCGCAGTGCTGCTCGGTCGTCGCTGTCTGATGGGGTATCTCGTTCGTGTAGAGGTGGTCGTACATGACACGATAGCGCCCGGTCTGCGGAGGCGGCTCGAACGAGATGCCACTTCCATCGCTTGTCACGCCGTACATGCCCGAGAAGTTGAGCCACGTGTTGAACGCCTGGTGGTCGACCTGGTCCGCGAAGCCGGCTTCGGGGTTCCCGGGGTCGTGCGCGAGGAAGAGACCGTGCACTTCCATCTCATAGTCGAGGTAGACCCACCACTCTCGCAGCTCGTCGTCTTGCGAGCTCGCCGTGGGAAGGGCGACCCCGAGGAGGGCCAGCACGAGCGCGAGGGCGACGGAGCGCATGCGCGCGCAGGGGTCGCGAGGGCTAAGAATGTCGCGTTACCGCGCGCTCGTCCACGCGCCCGCATCGTCCTTGCGCGCGAGCTTGCGCGCCTCGAGGCCGAGGAGGATGCTCTCCAGGCTGCGCTCCGCGAGGGGCCACGCCTCGGGCGGCGTGTCCGCGTAGACCGCGGGCGTCATCTGCGCGATGGTCTGCGGCTCGGGCTTCAGCGCCTGCAGCACCTTCGCCTCGCGCATGCGGCGGTGCGCGAGCGTCTCCGCGAACGCGTCGCGCGGGAGCGCCGGGCCGTGCCCAGGGAGCACGAGCTTGGGATCGAGGGCGCTGCAGCGCTCCAGGCTGCGCATGTACTCGCCCATGTCGCCCTCGCCGGGATCGATGAGGATCGTGCTCACGCCGGAGACGAGATCCCCCGAGAAGATCGCGCCCCAGCGCATGTCGCGGAACGCCAGGTGGCCGGGCGTGTGGCCGGGCGTCTGGAGCACCTCGATGCGCCAGGGCTTCCCTTCCCACTTGCCCACGTCGAAGACGTGCCCTTCCGCCACGACGCCGTCGACGAGGTGGCTCGGGAGCGCATCCTTCGTCGCCTGCGACGCGAGCACGCGCACGCCGTATCGCTGCTGCACGGCCTCGACGGCGCCGACGTGGTCGGGGTGGTGG
>DATLCC010000086.1:0-9844 GCA_035526585.1 Thermoplasmatota archaeon
GCCCGAGCCCGCGCCCGCGCCCGCGCCCGGGCGAAGGGACCGTCGCCCTCAGGCGACGGTCACTTCGCCGTGCATCCCCTGCAGGTCGTGGGAGACGGGCCCGACGCCGAGGCTGCAGTACATGCGGAACGTGCCTTCCTCGTGCGGAGTGAACTCGACGGAGACGCTTTCCCCCGACGCGATCGTGTCGGTGGCGACGTCGAGCCCTTCGATGATCAGGTTGTGAGGGCCGTTGCCGTCGTTCGTGATGGTGAGGTTCACGGGGACGTGGAGCGCGAGCTCCACGGTCGCCGGCTCGATGCCCATGGTCGTGGGCGGGACGCCGACGCCGGGCGTCTGGTCGATGAGGGAGAGCGCGACGGCGACGGCGGGGCGCAGCGGCTCGCTGCCCGTCGTGTTGGTGGACGTCGGCGTGGTGGGCGTCGCGTCCGGTCGCGCGCAGCCGGCGACGCCGGCAGCGATCGACAGGACAAGGAGGACTTGCAGGAGCTTCATCGCGCCCGCGAGGAGGGTCGAGGGAAAAAGGCCTTGGGCGGCTTCCGCGTTCGGCCACAGCGATGGGAGAGTCCGTCGCGGAGCCGTTGGCGTTCCGCTTCCAGCATGGTCCGCTCGCGCGCAGCCTCGCGGAGTTCGGCGCGATCGTCGCGCAGGCGCCCGTAGACGTCGTGTGGTATCATCGGGCGCACATCGTGCCGTGGCTGCGCGACGTGCTGCGCGAGGTCGCGCTCGCGCGGCGGCTCGACGCGTTGGCGGAAAGCGGGCCCGCGCCGGACGTGTATCGGGAGATCGTCGTGGAGCTGGTGCGCCGCCGCATCGCCGGACAGGTGACGACGGACTAGGCTCTAGGGAGAAAGGTTATCCCCCTACCTTCTGGTCCCGGGAGCGGCTTGGGAGGCCCGTGCCCGGAGGCCGTCCTCTGCGTGGGGGGCGGAAAGGCATCGGCCCTACCCGGGAGGCCGAAACGATGCGACGGAACTTCGCCATTCTCTTTGCCCTGACGCTCGCGGTGCCGGTCGCCGCTGCGAACTGGAACTATCGCGGCACGAACGAGCCGGATACCATCTACGACGACGCGACCTACATGTTCGAGGGCACGGACACGTCGCCCAATCCGAGCGTGCACAAGATCTACTTCAACATGGTCCAGCACGCGACGTCCGTCGTGGGCTACTACAACCCCGGCGTCTCGGCGCTTGGCACGCGAGTCCAGCCCGTCGAGACGTTCTTCGACGCGATGCTGGGCTACTGGAAGGACTGCAACAACGACGGCTACGTCGGCAACGCCGAGCAGACGCTCCTCGAGTACCCCTCGCAGCTCCTGCTCGACACGAGCATCTGCGCGCCGACGGCCCCCACGACGACCCAGTCCATCTATCCGCACAACGATGGCGACTGGGTCCGCGAGATCATCTGGATCGGCCCGCAGAAGGGCGCGGCCGGCGCCGCCACGGGCAACCCGACCAACTACTACGCAGACGACACCATGGTCTGGTCCGACTGGGGCCTCGCGGGCGGCCGCCCGACGCTCGTCTGCCCCGGCGCGAACACCGGCGTCCGCTCGACGGGCGCGCTCCTCGACGGGATCGACTGCTCCACGTACTACCGCATCGGCAAGGCCCTGAACGACGTCGACACCGCCTCGGGCGGCGCCGCCGGCACGGGCGGCTGGGACACGAGCGACGAGGACAACTCGAACGCGCCCCTCAACGTCCAGAACCCCGCGTATCCGTTCCTCTACGGACCGGCCGAGCCCGAGGGCGACCCCGAAGAGGGCGACTTCCGCGGCTACAACGGCGGCATCTTCGGCCGCGACCGCAGCACGGACGAGCAGCGCGAACGCATGGTGACGATCGTGGACTGCGACACGAACAGCCCGGACACGTCGCCCACCGTGGGCGCGATGCCCAGCGACCCGATGGACACGGGCAACTACCCGTCGCTCTACGAGTCGCTCAACGACACGTTCGAGGTCGCGACGCAATCCGGCGACGACCGCTGCTCCCCCCAGAACTCGGCCGATGAGGGCCTGAAGTACCCGAACGTCGAAGGGTACACCGAGCCCACGTTCGCCGAGGCCGGCCGGGACGTGGTCGACTTCTCGTACGAGTTCAACCCCGGCAACCGCAACCCGCAGAACCCTGCGCTGGGCGTCTGCACGGCGAAGGTCGACGGCAGCCCGCGCCAGTTCACGCGCGGCCCGCTTGGCTACTGCCCGCCCGCGGACCTCGGCCTCGCGCCCGAGCGCGACCTGAACGCGGTCGGCCCCGCGTGGCGCACGAACGCGATCGTCGGCACGTACCCGACGACCGTGCGCGAAGGCCTCCAGGGCTCGCAGCCCGACATGGGCGCCTTCTACATGACGGCCTACGCGCGCCTCGGCGGCAAGGCCCTGGGCTTCGGAGCGCGCCCGAGCGCGGTCGAGAGCGTCTACGGCTCGCCCGCCTGCGGCAGCTTCACGAGCGGCATCCACAACTTCTGGAACTGCGACTCGGCCGCCTGGTTCGCGCGCTGCGCGGACCCCGAGCTCGACCGCCCGGCGAACCTCTGCCAGACGGTGGGCATGTCGTACCACCTGAAGGACACGGACTGCTGGGACGGCACGCTCGTCCGCGGCGCGGGCATCCGCGCGAGCCTCGCCGACGTGTCCCCCTCGGGACCGTGCGCCGGCAACCCGTCGAACGAGAACATCGACATCCCGGGCTGATCGCCCCCGCGGCCCGCCCCATGGCGGGCCGCCCTTCTTTTTCTTCATCGTTTCCGTCTGTCACCGTAGGGTCCGACGCAGGCTTCATCCCGGCCCGGAGGCGTGGGGCATTGCCGGCGCACCGGCAGGGAGGCCCACGTGTCCGTCCGAAGCGCGCTCATCCTCGCGCTCCTCCTTGTCGCGCCCCTGGCGTCGGCGGCATGGAGCGCGAAGGGCGCCCGCGAGCCCGACACGGGCTACGACCTGACTTCCGGGCTCCTCCCGCTCGACCCGGACACGTCGTCCAACCCGTCGACGCGCATCGTCTACTTCAACGGCTTCCTTGCGCAAGGCGGCGCGGCGACGACGCTCAACCCGAACGTCGCGACGCTCGAGACGCGCTTCGTCGCGCAGCCTCCGCTCCCCGTCGCGATCCTTGGCATCTGGAAGGATTGCAACAACGATGGCTTCGTCGGCCTTGGCGACAACGGACTCGTCGAATACCCGAGCGCGCTCCTGCTGGACACGAGCGTCTGCCCGCCTTCCCCCGAGCCGCCTGGACTGGCGTGGGCGAGCGCGAACGACGGCCAGTGGGTGATCGAGCTCGTCCCCATCGGCTACGATGATATCACGACGCCGGAGGACGAGGATCCGGTCAACCTCAACGACACCGGCGCGCGCGTGTGGGCCGACTGGGGGCTGCCTGGCGCCGCGCCCGGACTTTCCTGCCCGACGACGCCTGCGCCCGTGGGCACGTTCCGTTCGACGGGCGGCCTCCTGCGCTATCTCGACTGCTTCACGGGGTTCCAGCTCGCAGCCGCGATCACCGCCGCCGCGACCGCCGCCGGGCAGCCGGCCCTCGGATTCGGCGACGCCCCGCCGGATCGGCCCGATCGCTCCGCCTCGCCGCTCAACGTCGCGAACCCGTGGGGCGACGCCTCGGACGCGCCGATGGCGAGCGCCTTCGACTGCGCGTCCACCATTCCCGTCGTCGTCGCCGACCCGACGGGCGACGGGCTCGGACCGCTCGACGACGAGAACGGCGATCTCGTCGCGACCGAGCTCCACAGCGTCGCGCCCGCCATCCACCCCGACGGCAGCCCCGCGGGGACCGTGAACGAGACCGAGGCGGGCGCGACCGATTGCGACCGGACGGATCGCGGGGAGATCCTCGACACGGACGGGCGACAGGCGGGCTCCGACGGGGACCTGCCCTATCTCCTGGAAGGACCCAGCGAGCCCGTCTCGCCCTTCGCGAAGCGCTCGCGCACCGACCACGCGCTCGGGTTCGAGGAAGGCGTGCGCGGCGTGGATCCGACCACTGCGATCGTCGGCGCGCGCGGCCACGCGGACGCGGCGCTCGCCGCGACCTCCATCACGGGCTTCTGGGTCGCACAGGGCGCGGGCGCCCTCGGGCGCAACCCGTTCGTGAGCCGCGCGAGCGTCGCGCCCGAGCCCGTCCTCTACATCACCTTCTACGCTCACGTGAGCCCCGTCATCGTCAGCGCGTACAGCCTGCGGCTTCCGGTCCCGATCTGGCAGACCTACGGCAACGAGGGCTGCTTCCTTGGCACCTTCGACTGCGATCCAGACAACTGGTGGCGCGATGCCGAGGGGAACGATATCACGCCGCGCGACTCGCGCCTGGGCCTCGGGGAGGATCCGACGGCTCCAAGCGACGACCCGATCACACGGATCGGCGCGCGCATGGGCGACCCGTACGAGCTGCGTGACACGGACTGCTACGACAGCAGCGCGACCATCGCCCGCGAGGCGGGCGCGCAGTGGGGCGCGTTGACGTCGACAGCCTGCGCGTGAGCGCGCCTCATCGCGGGCGCCGGGCGCTGCGGGCGAACGCGGCCACGACGGCGACGATGCCCAGCATGGCGAGCGCGCCGGGCAAGGGCGCAGGTTTCGTCGGGCTTGGAGTCGGGGGCGGCTCGACGGGGCTCACGCTCGCGAGCGTGTTCGTCGCGTACCCCTGGTGCTCGAGCTGCGCCCACGCGACGATCACGGTGCCAAGCTCGGCCTGGTCGCGCGACATGTACTCGCGCGTGAGGAGCACGCGGTCGATCGCGTCGCTCGTGAACACGCCCGAGAGGCCGTGGCCACGGGGAGCCTCCAGGGTCGTGTTGTTGAACTGCTTGTTCATGCCCTTGGCCGCGTCGCGCACGACGTCCAGCCCGCGCGAGCGCGCGTCGCCGAAGATGGTCTCCATCGAGTTCGCGCGCGTCGCGCGCTGCTCGGCGAGGATGAAGGCGACGCTCAGGATCGCCTCGCCGCCGGCGCGCACGGGCTTCCCGCGCGCGTCGAGGCCTTCGAGGAACGCGGGCGCCTTCTCGTCGGTCTGCCCGTACGCGAGGGCCGTCGCCGTGATGTTCGCCCATCTCGCGTCATCGACGCGGGGCGGGATCCCTTCCTCCTTCACGGCCGCGTCCAGGATGTCCGTCGCGAAGCGGAGGTTCAGGATCGGCGTGTTCGTCGCGCGGACGAGGCCGAAGACGTAGTTCTCGGGGAATCCGTCCTGCTTGGGGAGCTCGCGGCTGAGGTAGTCGAAGTTGTCCTCGTTGAGGATCCCCGTGAGGGCGATGTCCGAGCTGTAGAGGGCCTTCTCCAGTGTCACGAGCGAGTGGAGCTGGCCGTCGTAGCCGTGGAGCTTCGCGCGGTACGCGGTCCACGCGCGCTCGGCGTCCTCGTTCCAGCCGCTCGTGCGCTGCAGCACGAACGACTTCGCCTCCGCGTCGCTCCCGAGCGCCTTCCCATCGTCGATGAGGCGGTTGCCCAGGAGGAGCTCCTCGAACGTCTCGAGGTGGAACATCGCGACGCGAACGCGACCTTCGGCCTGCGCTCCCTTCGCGCGGGTGAGGAACGCCTCGGCGTCGCCCCACCATGGCTTCGCCCGGTCCTGCTCCGTGACGAGGCGCTCGCTCGTCTCGATCCATCCGGGAAGGAGGGCCACGAGATCGCTCGGGTAGTCGGGTTCCGTCGGGGCGGCGGCAGCCGCGGCGGGCGCGAGCATCATGAGCGCGAGCGCGAGCCCGACGAGGGCGCGCGCGCTCATGCGCGCCTCCGGCGCGCGAGGGCGATCGCCGCGACGAGCGCCACCAGCATCCCGACCGCGGGCGCGGGGATCGCGCCGCGGCCGGTCGAGGGCGCGGGCACAGGCGTGGGCGAGGACCCGCCGGGCGCGGCGTCGATGCGGACGGGCACGCTCGCGATCGCGGGCTCGGCGACGCCGCTCGCGTCGCGCGCCTCGAAGGTGAGCGTCGTGTTGTCGGCGAAGGCCGCGGCGGGGACGCTCAGCCGCACGTTCACGGCGCGCGTCTCGCCCGGCGCGAGCTCCAGGTCCTCGGGCGGCACCAAGACCCATGACGCGCGAAGGCCGGCCGCGGAGAGCGTGAAGGTCGCCGGCTCGCTCCCGACGTTGGAGACGTTGAGCGCGAAGCGCGTCTCGTTGCCTGCCGTCGCTGCGACGAGGACGGGCCCCTCGACGGCGACCGCGAGCCGGGGTGCCGGCGCGACGGTGAGGACGCTGGGCTCGGTCGCGTCGCCGCCGGCCGTCTCGACGAGGAGGCCGCTCTGCGCCTCGAGGTAGTAGCGCAGCTCGCCTTCGCGCATGTCGCGCGCGGGGATGCTTCCGAAGAAGAGGTTCCCTTGGCGTTCGAGCTGCAGGCGCGTGTACGAGGACGTTCCCGCGGGCCGGTAGAAGAGGCTGGCGGTGAGCGGCTCGTCGCCTTCGACGCGCGCGCCGAACCGCAATGTGCGCCCGGCGTAGGCCGCGTCGGGCGCGATCTCCTGGATCGCGAGCGGGATCGTGGGCGCCGCGACGGGCGTCACGAGGATCTCCGCCTCGCCGGTGAGGTTCCCCGCGAAGGCGCGCGCGGCGACCGTCACGGGCGTGTTCACGGGAAGGCCGCGCGTGTCCCACGCGAAGGTCCACGATCCCGCGCCGTGCGCGGGCGTCCACGCCCCCTCCCCGATCTTCACCTCGACGCGCTCGACGCGCTCGCCGAACGCGAGCGCGCTGCCGCGGACGTCGGTGACGCCGGTGACCGCGGTCCCGTCGCGGGGCGAGTCGATCTTCACGTTCACGCGCGTCGCGACGCCGGCGGAGGTGCCAGACGCGCTCGCGCGGATGACGCCGGGCCCGTCGCGCATCGGGTAGAACTCGCCCGACTGGATGTTCATGCGCTGCACGCCGGAGAGCGTCGCAAGGTAGAGCAGGCCGTCGGCGCTCGCGATGCCGTTCACGTAGCTCTGGACGAGCGGGCTGTTGCTCTGGTTCCAGCTCTTCACGTCGCCCGTCGTGATGTCGATGCGCGCGAGGCCGTCGGTCGTGCCGACCCAGAGGCGCCCGCCTTCGCGGTAGAGGGAGCGCACTTCGCCGTCGGGGAAGTTCGAGATCTTCGTGTGGTTCCACACGCGCGAGACCTTGCCGCTTGCGACGTCGAACTTCGCGACGCCGTCCTCCTTCGTGCCGATCCACACGATCGGGCCTTCGGGGAGGACGCGGAAGACGATCGCGTTGCCGGGCAGCCCGTCGGTCTTGCCATAGGTGCCGCGGACCGAGCCGGTCAGCCGATCCATCTTGATCACGCCGACGCTCGAACCGAGCCACACGGTGTCGCCGTCGACGCGCACGTCCGTGAGGTACTGGTCGGGGAGCGGGTTCCCGACGGTCTGGAAGTCCCAGGTGCGCGTGACGCCGGTCGTCCTGTTCTCCATGACGAGGCCGTCGCCAAAGAGGGCGATCCACAGCTCGTCGCCCACGGCGTCGAGGCCGTAGACGAGGTTTCGAGAGTTCGTCGAGAGCTTGGGGATCCAGCGGCCCGACTCGTGCTCGAAGCCGAACGCGCCGACGTTCGTGCCGAACCACGTCGTGTTCCCTTCGGTGTCGATCCAGTTCACGACGCTGCCAGGATAGTTCTGCCAGGCGCCGAAGTTCTGCCAGTAGCCGGGGTGGCCGCCGGTGGGGAGCTTGTAGGCGCTTGCTCCGAACGACGTGCCGAACCAGAGGTAGCCCGGCGTCTCGCCGACGCTCGCGCTCGTGAAACCGTACGAGAGCGGTCCCCACGAGGGCCCCGTGTTGGGGCCGGTCGCGTAGTAGCTCCACGCGCCTTCGCGCAGGAACGAGACGCCTCGCGGCGTGGAGAAGAGCCACCCCTCCTCCGTCCAGTCGTCGTCGAAGAGGTAGCTTCCGAGGATGCCGAAGTTCTGCGCGCGCGTCACGTTGCGGTTGGTGTCGGGGTCGAGCTGCCAGAGCCCCTTGGGCGTCGCGGCGAAGACGTCCATCGTGCGCTCGACGGTCTGCACGATGTCGACGTCCGTCACGCGGTCGTCGGGGATCCCGCTGTTCGTCCTGTTGTAGACGCGCCATCCGCCCGCGGCGTCGCGCACGGCGAGCCCGTGGGGCGTGCCGAACCAGACCTCGTCGCCCCGCTCGACGACCGCGAGGGCGCTCGTGTCGGGGAGGCCGTCGTCGTGCGTCGTGACGTTCCACGTGCGGCTCGCGCGATCGTAGCGCCAGGCGCCGTCGCCATCCGTCGCGACCCAGACGGCGCTCGCGGAAGGCACGATCCGGCGGATGGGCTGCGCGTAGTCGGCGGTCGTGCTCGTGTTCTTGAAGGTCCACGCGTCCGCGTCGCTCGCGGGCTTCGTCATGTCCCAGACGGCGACGCCGTAGAAGCGCATGCCCAGCCACAGGTCGTTCCCGTCCACGCGCACCTCCTGCACGATGTAGTCGGGAAGCGGGCTGTTGTCGGGCGTGACCTTCTGCATCTGGCCGGTGGCACGGTCGATGAGCGCGACGCCGAGGTCCGTGCCGACGATGACCTTGTCGCCGTCGATGTCGAGCCCCATCGTGTAGCTCGACGGAAGGCCTTCCATCTTCGTGAAGAGCTCGCGCGTGCCGGCCTCCGGGTCGACGTGCACGACGCCGCCCTCGGTCGTGTACCAGACGTCGCCGTCGGGGTCGAGGCGCGCGCGGAAGGCGCCATCCACCGCGGTGAAGAGCGTGTCGTCGAACTGCGTCAGCGGGAACTCCACCTTGCGGCCCGTCGCGCCGGACGAGGGGGCGGTCTGCGCGGCGGAGAGGCCCGCCGAGAGGAGGACGGCAACGAGGACGAGGCAACGGACGGTTCGATTCACGACGGGGTCACTCCTGGTTGAGCGAGACGATGAGCTTCTGCGTGCTGCCGGCCTGGCACAGCTTGTCGAGCGCGCAGACGTCGCACATGGCGCGCGACGGGCGGAACGGGACGGCGTTCACGAAGAGATCGAAATGGTTCACGGCGTCGGCGATCTCGGGCGAGAGCTGGTGCTCGTCCCCCTTCCCCACGACGAGCCCCTTGTCGCGCAGGCGCTGGAGACGGCCGCGGATGAACTCCGTGTAGCCGAAGCTCTGCGCGATCTTCTCCCACTTGCGCTGGCCCCAGCGCGTGTTCCCATACTCGGCGCCGTGCACGCGGCCATACAGGTCGACGAAGTCGCGCGAGGTGAAGATGCCCGTGCCCTTGTCGAGGAAGATGCGATAGAGCTCCAGGTTCATCGAGAGATCGTCGCTCGTGACCTTGCGGAAACGCATGAACGAGCACACCTCCCAATGCTTCACGGGCACCTTCCAGCGATACGTGTACGCTTCGCGGAGCCCCTTCCCGAGGAGGTCCACGACGCCCAGCTCGTGGAACGCCGCGAGCTTCTCGCGCACCTTGTGGCTCGTGAATCCGTAGAACTCGGCGGAGGTGCTCGCCTTGTGGCCGTTCTCGGAGACGAAAAGGTGGTTCGCCTTGCGGGCGGTGAAGCGGCCCACCTCGAGCTTCAGATCCTGGTCGAGAAGGATGCTGCGGCCACCGACGAGCGTCGTGAGAAAACCATCGTAGACGGTCCCGTAGACGTGCAACTTCAGGGCGGCGTAGAACGCCTTGTCCGTGTTGAATTCGTCGACGGGAAGTTCCTTCAGAGCCTATGCCTCCGGCTACCGAAGCGTCGCTGATCTGGCCTGCGCAAGGGGTCCGTCCCCATCCCTGGGACGGTTTATATGCCTTGGCTGGGCGAGGGGCCGCGCGCGTGGGCGAGGTAGGGCAACATGTCTAGAGGAAGGACGAGGGCGAGGGCGAGGGCGAGGGCGAGGGCGAGGGCGAGGGCGAGGGCGAGGGCGAGGGC
>DATLCC010000087.1:0-65380 GCA_035526585.1 Thermoplasmatota archaeon
CCCCCACCATCCACCTCGAAAGCCCCACCCCCCACACCACCCTCCGAGGCGACCACCTCCTCCGCGGCACCACCCAAGGCCCACGCAACATCACCCACGTCGAACTCCAACTACGCCGCGACAACTACGCCTACAGCGGAAGCCGCGACCCCTGGCGCCAAACCACCGGCACCACCGACTGGCACACCCTCCTCGACACCCGCGCCTTCCCCGACGGAGACTACGACCTCGTCATCCGCGCGACCGACGACGCCCACGGCACAGGCCTCACCCACACCCCCATCACCATCCAGAACGGACCCACACCCAACCAGATCACCATCCAACTCGCAGACCCCCCCACCCACATCGACACCGACACCACCCTCCGCGCCAGCGCCTTCCACCCCGAAGGCGTCACCCACATCCGCTATCGCATCGACCACGACGACTGGACCACGGAGACGGAGAACCCCCTCGCCTTCACCATCGACATCCACCCCAACACCCTCACACCCGGCCCACACACCCTCGAGATCCAAGCCTACCACGGGATCACCGAAACCACCAACACCACACACACCTTCACCATCCCCGGCCAAACCCCCACCCTCATCATCGACGAACCCCCCAACCAAGTCGCCCACGCCCTCATCCGCGCCACCGGCCGCATCCACCACGAAGGACGCGCCCAATACCGCATCGACCAAACCCTCTGGCAAAACCTCCCCCCAGGACCCACCTGGAACCTCAGCACCGACACCCTCCCCTACCACGGCGGAAACCACACCCTCCAACTCCGCGCCATCAGCCCCGACGGACGACTCACCAGCGAACCCAAGACCTACCGCATCGAGATCATCAACCCACCCTTCACCCACAGCGACCAGACCCAACCCAACGAACACGCCGACCACGACGTGCCCGCCCCGACCATACCCACACTCCTCGCCGCCCTGACCCTCCTCGCCGCCGCACGACGCAAGATGACGTGAAGCCCCGAAAGGATTGATATCCCCCAGACGCCTCGCCACACCGGTTCGGCCGGCAGTCGCGACGCTGGCACCCGACGCCGCGCGCATGAAGCGCGGCGCACACGCTGACGGGCCAGCGTCAGCTCCGGCGGCCGGACCGGTGGTGGTGGCGGGGGAGGGGCCCGCAGTTCGGTCAGCCCAGCGCGAGCTTTCGGCGCCCCCTCCGCAAGCGCTAACGGCGCATCCCGTCATCGTCGGCCGTGGACGCTCGTCTTGCGTCGTGGTTGGCGCGTGCGCATGGGGCGCCTACGGAGGCGCAGGCGCGGACGGCGGGGCCCTTGGCCGCGGGGCGGCATCTTCTGCTTTCGAGTCCGACGGGGTCGGGGAAGACGTTGGCGGCGTTCTTGCCGATCTTGTCGGCGCTTGCGGCGGAGCCGCTGGAGGAGCGGACGTATTGCGTGTATGTGTCGCCGTTGAAGGCGCTCGTGAATGACATGGCGCGGAACCTGGCGGGGCCGATCGAGGGGGCGCAGCTCCCGATCCGGGTGGCGGTGCGGACGGGGGATACGTCGGCGTATCGGCGGTCGCGGCAGCTCCGGCAGCCGCCGCACATCCTGATCACGACGCCGGAGTCGTTGGCGCTCCTTCTCACGAGCCCGAAGGCGCGGGGGGCGCTCCTTGGCGTGCGTTTCGTCGTGGTGGATGAGATCCACAGCATCGCCGAGTCGAAGCGGGGGACGCAGCTCGCGTTGACGTTGGAGCGTCTCGCTGCGTATGCGGGGGAGTTCCAGCGCGTGGGTCTTTCGGCGACGGTGCGTCCGTTGGCCGAGGTGGCGGCGTTCCTCGGCGGGGATCGTCCCGTGTTGATCGTGGAGGTGCAGCCCCGGGGCGCGCCGGAGCTGGACGTCGTCATGCCGGCGGCGGATCCGTTGCTGTATCCGAAGGCGGCGTTGGAGACGAGCGTGCTCGGTCTCGTGGAGCGGGAGATGGCGCGCAGCCGCACGCTCCTTGTGTTCACGAACACGCGTGCTTCGGCGGAGGGGCTCGCGCGCCAGCTGAAGGCGCGTCATTCGCGCGAGGATGCGCCGCCGGAGGAGATCGAGCTGGTCCTGCCGCATCATGGGAGCCTCAGCCGCGAGACGAGGCATGATGTCGAGGCGCGCCTCAAGACGGGGCGCGTGCGCTGCGTCGTGGCGTCCAGCAGCCTGGAGCTTGGGATCCACGTGGACACGGTGGATCGCGTGCTTCTCCTGGACAATCCGAAGGGGTCCGCGCGCACGCTGCAGCGCATCGGGCGCAGCGGGCACGTGCCGGGGGCGACGGCCCGCGCGACGCTCGTGGTCGAGGATCCCTGCGAGCTCCCCGAGGCGCATGCGTTGGCGCGTCTCGCGCGCGAACGGCGCGTCGAGGACGTGCGCATCCCGTACGGGCCGTTGGACGTCCTCATGCAGCATCTCGTGGCGTCGCGCTTCGAGCTGCCCCTCGGCCCGGATGCGCTCTTTGCGTTGACGCGCCGGGCGCACAGCTACAGGTCGCTTTCGCGGCCCGAGTTCGATGCGGTGTATGGCGACCTTCCGCGGATGCCGCGGTTCGTCTACATGCAGAACGCGGGCACGATCCCCGAGACGAGCCTCCTCAAGGTCTTCCACAAAGACACGTACGTGGGCGAGATCGAGGAGGACTTCGCCTCCCGTCTGGAGGAGGACAGCCTTTTTCTCCTGGCGGGTCGCGCGTGGCGTTACGTGAGCGCCGGGTTGGCCCGCATCCATGTGGTGCCGGCGCGGGGCGACCCTTCCGTCCCGATCTGGCGGGGAGAAGGCCTCGGCGCGACCACACTCCTCGCCGAGGAGCGATGTTCCGTACTCCGTCACGCAAAAGACGATTATCCGTGGATGGAGTTGCAGGAACGCTGGGCAGGGCACCCATGCGAAGGGGCGCTCGTCGAAAGCTTCCCTGCCGGCACGTGGGGGCGCGCGGTCGTCTTCCATGCGCACCTCGGCCGTCGCGCGAACAGCGCCCTCGCCTGCGCGCTCGCGCTCCGCGCCGAGAGCGACTTCACCGCCACGGATTGGGGGTTCGCGCTCCTGCGCGAGCGCGGCTGGAAGCCGTCGCGCACCGCGCTGCGCGCGCTCTTCGCCGACCCTCTCGAGCCTTCCGTCCGGAAGGCGATCCAGGAGAGCGATCTCCTGCGGCGTCGCTTCCGCCACGTCGCGATGCGCGCGCTCGTCGTCCGCCGGCGACAGGGTGAGGGGCTCGGTCGTCGCCAGAAGTGGGCGGATCGCCTGCTTCGCGACCTTCCCGCGGAGCATCCGCTCGTGCGCGAAGCATACGCGGAATGCCTGCGCGACGCGATGGACGTCGACGCCGCCGATGCGTGGCGTGCTTCCGTCGCGGATGGCCGTCTTACCATGAAGCTCGTCGATTCGCGACCGTGCGGCTCGCCGCTCGCGGCGCGCATCCTCGCGGCCCCGGGCGCGTGGCGCCACGACGACCTGCGCGAGCACGCGGACGCGATCGACATGTACGGCGCGATCAGCGCGCGATCACGACGATGAGCTCGCCGTCGTGCTTGATGACCTGCACGGTCGGCCCGACGCTCGCGAGCGCCGTGGGACGCAGCACGCTCACGGTCTCGTAGCTCCACGGGTCCAGGAGCTGCAGCTCCTTCTCGTCCGAGCTCACGACGACCGCCTCGCGCGCGTTCGCGGGCGAGAGCACCTGCGCGCGCTCGACCTCGGCGCGCTCGACGTGGCGCAGGCGGCCGCCGTGGAGCTCGAGGAGCTGCACCGTCTTCTGGCCGATGCTGGACACGGTGAAGATCTCGTCGTCCAGGACGATGATATCGTTCGCGCGGTACTCGGGGAGCTTCACCGCGAACGTCAGACGGATGAGATCGAGGCCGTCCTTCTGGCCGACGGTCTTGGGATGCTCGGAGGTCTTGCCGCCGAACTCGTTCGCGATCTGCTTCGCGAGCATGCGACCGCCGTTCGTCGTGCCCATGTAGATGTCGAGGCCTCGATCCACCTCTTCGTCCTTGAGCACGAACGCCTGGCGATCGCCTCCCTCGACGACGCGCTCGATGAAGCGGCTCGCGAGCGCCTTGATCGCGCGCATCTCGTCGCGGGGCATGTCACGGCGCGTCGCCCGCACCTGCACGATCGCCTCGTAGTAGCCGCCCTGCACGCGGCTGCACCGGACGCACGTCGCGTTCTTGATGCGGCTGCGCGTCTTGAGCTCGCTCTCGAAGGGGACGCCTTCGGCGACTCCTCCCGCGCGCACGTTCACGGTGAAGTTGCGCTCGTCCTCGGCCACGATGTCCATCTTGAGGCGCGCCTTCTCGACCGGCTTTGCGAACTCGATCGCCTCGCGGACCGCATCCTCGACGATGGGCTCCATCGCGCCATGCCCTTCGAGCCACAGCTCGCCGCGCTTGCGCGAATGGCAGTGCACGCACACCTCGACGTCGACGTGGTCGCGCACCTTCGCGAGCACGTTCTTTTCGAGGTAGCAGGAGGAGCACTCGCCTCTTCGAAGCTCGTCGAAGGGCGTCTCCTTCCCGCAGACGACGCAGAACACGAAAACGCTGACCCCTGCCCCCCTGATAAGCGTTCGCCGGGGCGAGCTCAGGCCGTGACCATCTGGGCGTGCGGGACGCCTTGGATGTCGAGCACGTTGTCGGGGTGGACGAAGCCGTGCTGGATCGCGAGGGTCACGACGTCGACGCCGACAAGGTTGGCGATCGTGCAGACCGCAAGCTGGCGCACCACCTCCTGCGCGTCGGCGCCGTCCGTCCCGTAGAAATCCGGAAGGACGTGCAAGCGCATGTTCCCCTCGCGGAAGAGCTTGCCCACGAGGCCCGCGTCGCTCACCGCCACGAGCACTTCACGCCCCTGACGGTGGATGCGCATGCGGAACGGATGCGGGTCCACGCGGAGGATACGTCGCGCATTCCATGAAAAGGTGCCGGGCAACCGCAGATTCAAGCCGATGACGCGCCAACGCACCTCGAGGCGCGGGCCGCGTCATGCGAGCCCGCCATCGCCGTCCCGCGGGTGCCTCCCCATTGTACAGCCTCCCAAGCCCGCGGGACGGGCCTCTTTGTCTCCTTCGCACCGCGTGACACGCCGCTCCGGCGTGTCCGTTCAAGGGTCTATTGCTGCTGCAAGACTTCCACGAGCCGGTCGCAGATCCATCGGTTCGCCGCGCGGCCCAGGGCGGCGCTTGCGAGGCTGGGGTCGCCCATGACGCCGCTCGGGAAACGCCGCTCGGGGTGTGCCTCCACGAGGAACTCGGGGAACTCCACCTTGTGCGCCGCGGACGTCCCCTGCACGAGCTCCGGGCGCAGCGCCATCATGCGGCTCGTCTCGATCGCGCCTGCGTGCCCATCCCATCGCGGCACGTCAACGCCGGCCGCGGCCTTCGCGTCGAAGCCTGGCAACAGTTCGTAGTCGCTGAGGACGAAGACGCGCATGTGCGGATGGCGCTCGACGACCTCCTCCGCCGCGAGCTTCAGCGCGCGCATGTGGGCGCCGCCTGCGTGGCCGGAGACGAATGCCACCGTTCGGATATCATGGCGCTGGCAGTCCAGCAGGATCTCCTTCGCGAGCGCGCGCACCGTGTCGAACGAGAGCGAGAAGGAGCCTGGGAAGTTCTTCGTGGAGCTGCAGTTGCCGTAGTTCAACGGAGGCGCGACGAGGCATCCGAGGCGTTCCGCAACCTCGTCGCAGGTCGCGACGGCCTGGATCGTGTCCGTGTCGAGGGGAAGGTGGGGCCCGTGCTCCTCCACGATGCCCACGGGGACAAGGAGCGGGGGCTTCGGGTCGAGCGCGGCGAACCCGGGGCTCGTGAGCTCTCCGAGGCGGAGGGGCATGGCGGGGCGCACCCCTCCGAAACGATAAGAACCCTGACCCGGTTCGCCGCGCCGGCATGGCCGACCGTCCCCGCGTGGGCATCATCATGGGGAGCAAGAGCGACTGGGCGACCATGCGCGGGGCGAGCGAGCTCCTCGCGGAGCTGGGCGTCGCGCACGAGACCCGCGTCGTCTCCGCGCACCGCACGCCCGACCTTCTCTTCGAGTACGCCTCGACGGCCGAGTCGCGAGGCATCCAGGTCATCATCGCCGGGGCCGGCGGCGCGGCGCACCTTCCCGGCATGGCCGCCGCGAAGACGACTCTCCCCGTGCTCGGCGTCCCCGTGCAGTCGAAGGCCCTGAACGGCATGGACTCGCTCCTCTCCATCGTGCAGATGCCGCGTGGCGTCCCGGTCGGCACGCTGGCCATCGGCGAGGCCGGCGCCGTGAACGCTGCGCTCCTTGCGTGCTCGATCCTTGCCCTCCACGACCCGGCCCTCGCGGACGCGCTCAAGAAGCGCCGCGAGGCCGAGGCGCAGCGCGTCGTCGGGGAGTCGCTGTGACCCTCGCGCCCGGCGCGACCATCGGCATCCTGGGCGGCGGCCAGCTCGGGCGCATGATCGGCCTCGAGGCGAAGAAGATGGGCTACCGCATCGCGGTCCTGGACCCCGACCCCGACGGCCCCGCCGCGCAGGTCGCCGACGCGTTCGTGAAGGGCGCGTGGACCGATGCACCCAAGATGGTCGAGCTCGCGCGCGCCTCCGACGTCGTCACCGTCGAGACGGAGCACCTGCCGTGGGAAGGCCTCGCGGAGGTCGAGAAGCTCGGCGTTCCGCTGCGCCCCGGCTCCGCCGTCCTGCGTGTCGTGCAGGACCGCGCGCGCCAGAAGGAGTTCCTCGCGCGCCACGGCTTCCCGCAGCCCGGCTTCGCGCTCGTCCACGACGCCGCCTCGCTCGCTCGCGCGGTCGCCGCCGTCGGCGCGCCCGCGGTCCTCAAGTCGCTCCTTGGCGGCTACGACGGCAAGGGCCAGTCGCGCGCGCGCACCGCCGCCGATGCCGAGGACGCCTGGGCGCGCATAGGCCGCGCGGCGTGCATCTACGAGGCGTTCGTCCCGTTCGAGCGCGAGGTGAGCGTCGTCCTCGCGCGCGGCATCGATGGCGCCGTTGCGTACTACCCCCTCGCCGAGAACGTGCACGTGGACGGCATCCTGCACACGACGCTCGCGCCCGCGCGCGTGCCGCCCGCCGTCGAGGCGCGCGCGCAGGCGATCGCGCGCGGGATCGCCGACGCGTTGGGCCACGTCGGCGTGATGGCCGTGGAGATGTTCCTGCTCCCCGACGGCTCGCTCCAGGTGAACGAGATCGCGCCGCGCGTGCACAACTCCGGCCACTTCACGCTGGGCGCGTGCGCCACGAGCCAGTTCGAGCAGCACGCGCGCGCCGTCTGCGGCCTTCCGCTTGGCGACCCGTCGCTCTTGCGCCCCGCGTGCATGCTGAACGTGCTGGGCGACGCGTGGATGCCCCACGAGCCCGACTGGGCCGACGTGCTCTCGATCCCCGGCGCGCGCCTTCACCTCTACGGCAAGCGCGAGGCGCGCCGAGGACGCAAGATGGGGCATGTCACCATCCTCCACGAGCGCGCGGAGGAGGCGCTTCGCCTCGCGCACGACGCGCATGCGCGCATCGGCGGAGGCGCGCTGTGAGCGAGATCGACCCGCGCCGCCTGCAGCGGCATGTGCGCGAGACCCTGCGCGCGCAATCGCAGCCGACGCGCGTCGGCCCGTTCACGTGCTTCTTCCATCCCGATGCGCCGTATGCGGAGCTCAACGTCGCCGTCCCGGACGATCCCGTCGAGGGGCGCCGCGTGCCCGTGCTCGGGCAGGAGGCCGCGGGCGTCGCGGCCGTGCCGGACGACGATCCCGAGTACGCCCTCATGATGGTCGAGGCGCAGTTCCGCGCGCGCAAGCGCGTCCCGCGCGTCGAGCTCGTGGCCGAATGCCACCCCTCCTGGCCGTCCATCCTCGAGAAGGCCGGGTTCCGCCAGGCGGCGAGCGTGCCGCTCCTCGTGAGCACGGAGGCGAGCTGGAGATCCGCGCCCGAGGTGCCCGGCATGCTCTTCGAGGCGGTCCTCCCGACGACGGCGTGGGGCACCGTGAAACGATATCTCGAGGTGCAGCGCGACGCCTTCGGCCTCGCGATGTCCATCCCGGACGAGGCGCCACACGATCCGTGGTCCGCGCTTGGCATCGGCGCGGGCGTCCTTGCGAGCATCGAGGGCGTCGCGGTGGGCGCGGGCGGCTTCACCGCGCCGCGCGAGGGGCTTTGCGAGATCCGCGGCCTCGCCGTCTCGCCGGACGCGCGACGCCGGGGCATCGGCACCTTCCTCCTCTCCGCCCTCGCGCGCGTCGCGCACGATGGTGGCATCGAAGGGGTCGTCGCGACGCCCGACGGCCCGAGGACCGCGCGCATGGCGAAGCGCGCAGGCTACGTCCCTTCGGCGACGCTTCTCGCGTTCACAGCGGAAGACGCTGCTGCGCCGTGAGCTTGGGCCGCGGCGCGGGCGCGGGGGCGCCGACGAGCTCGGCGAGGTCGATCGCGTTGGCGACGGCCTGCGCGCGCGGCGCGTTGTTGAAGTAGCATCGCACTTCGCGTCCCGCCCGCTGATGCTCGCGCACTCGCTCCGCGACGGGGGCGAGCTCCTCCCGGCGATACAGGTAGTCGTAGCGCGCGCCGTCGCGCAGCGCGCCCTCCTGCGCCCACGCGTCCGCGGCGCGCCCGTGGAAGCGCAGGTACGCGTGGCGCGCGCCAAGCGGGGCGCGCACGTCGGGCGCGCCGGGGACGTCGGCTTCCACGAGGCACACGTCGCCGGTCGTGAACAGCTTGTCGAGCATCGGGACGACGCAGCCGTTCTCTACCCAGGACGTGTGGCGCAGCTCGAGGGCGACGCGGCGCTCGGCGAGGGGCGTCAGGGCGTCGAGGAGCGCGGCCGCGTTCTCGGCCGAGGCGAGGAAGGTGGGCGGCAGCTGCACGAGGACGGCGCCCAGCAGCCCTTCGCCCGCGAGCGGGTCGAGGACTTCGCGATCGAAGCGCCCGACCCATTCCCGGGCGGCGTCGACGTCGCCCGTGGGGAGCGCTTCGTGCGTGATGGTGCGCGGGAGCTTCAGGCTGTACTCGAAGGGCGCGCGCTGCTGCAGGGCGACGCCGTCCCGCGACCAGTCGGCGACGAGCGCCTCGTCCGGGAAGCGGTCGAAGGAGGAGCTGAGCTCGACGCTGCGGAAGCGGGTCGCGTAATGGGCGAGCCACGCCTCGGGGCGGGCGCGCAGGTGGACCGGGTAGAACGGGCCGACCCAGTCGGGGTGGCTCCATCCTGTCGTGCCGACGAGCGCCCGCGCCATGATGATACGACGAGGCAGGCGAGCCCACAAGATAAGGCTGGAGGCGCAGGTGCCCGGATGCCGGGCGCACCCCCTGTTCGGGTGGAGCGGGTGGAGCCGGGTCCCTCCTGGGGCCGCGGGCGGGTCGGACCCGACCCCCATGGTTTCGTGTCCGCCGGCGGGCGGGGCAGTGTTTCCACCGGCTCCACTTTCGGAGCCCCTCCTCGAATCTCTTTGCCCTGCGGGCGGATGGATGGGTTCCCGATGGTTCCGATGCAGGCCGCACCTGAACGCGCAGCGTTTCCGCTGGCATTCATGTGCTCGGCGTGCATTCGGCTCCTTCCCGCGACGCCCTGATCCCCATGTCCCCCCCGCCACCGCCCGAAGCCGGATCCGCCGCCCTCGACCCAGGGTCGGAAGAGCCTCAGGTGAAAAGCTGGGAGCGCTTCTTCAAGACGTACTACCGCGAGGAGATCAACGAGACCGCGATGGGGTGGCCCAACCGCCGCAGCCTCGTCATCGACTACTTCGACCTCCACAACCACGACGCGAACCTCGCCGATTTCCTGCTGAACCGCCCGCGCGAGGCGCTCGCGCACGCGCACGAGGCGTTGAAGCTCGTCGACGTCCCCGGCGCCGACCTCCTCCCTTCCATGCCCCTTGGGCGCGCCGCGCTCACGGTGCGCGTGACGCGGCTTCCCGCGACGCACACGATCGACGTGCGCGACCTGCGCGCAGACCATCTCGGCAAGCTCATCGCCGTGAAGGGGCTCGTGAAGAAGGTCACCGAGGTGCGCCCGAAGATCCAGGAAGCGTTCTTCGTCTGCTCCCGCTGCGGCAACCCCGTCGGCGTGGAGCAGGACGAGCACCTCGTGCTGCAAGAGCCCACGGAGTGCCATGAGGACCAGGGCGGCTGCGGGCGCGAGGCCAAGTTCAAGCTCATCGTCGGCGCGCACCGCGGCAAGTCGAGCCGCTTCATCGATACGCAGAAGCTCGAGGTCCAGGAGGCGCCGGAGAACATGCGCGGCGGCGAGCAGCCGCAGCGCCTGTCGCTCTTCGCGGAGGACGATCTCTGCGGCATGGTGCGCCCCGGCGAGCGCGTGACGATGAACGGCGTGCTGCGCTCCAGCGTTCGCAAGGACCACGGCGTGAAGAGCACGATCTTCGACATCTTCCTCGAGGTGAACTCGGTCGAGAAGCACGAGCAGGAGTTCGAGGAGATCATGACGAGCGAGGAGGAGGAGGCGGAGATCCGCCGCTTCGCTCGCGACCCCGTCATCTACGACAAGCTGCGCGACGCGATCGCGCCGGCGCTCTACGGCATGGAGACGGAGAAGTTCACGCTCCTGCTGCAACTCTTTGGCGGCGTCGAGAAGATCCTTCCTGACAAGACGAAGCTCAGGGGCGATCTCCACGTCCTCCTCGTGGGCGACCCGGGCGTCGCGAAGTCGCAATTGATCCGCTACATGGCGAACCTCGCCCCGCGCGGCATCTACACGTCGGGCAAGTCGTCGAGCGGCGCCGGTCTCACCGCGGCGGCCGTGAAAGACGAGTTCGGCGAAGGCCGCTGGACCCTGGAAGCCGGCGCGATGGTGCTCGCCGACCGCGGCCTTCTGTGCGTCGACGAGATCGACAAGATGGACAAGAACGACCAGAGCTCGATGCACGAAGGCATGGAGCAGCAGTCGATCAGCGTCGCAAAGGCAGGCATCACGGCGACCCTGCAATCGCGCTGCAGCGTGCTGGGCGCCGCGAACCCCAAGAGCGGTCGCTTCGACGAGTTCACGCCCATCGCAGAGCAGGTCAACTTCCCGCCCGCGCTCCTTTCGCGATTCGACGTCATCTTCGTGATGCAGGACAAGCCGAAGGTCGAGCACGACGCGAAGCTCGCGAACTACATCCTCAACAACCATCGCGGCGGCGCCATCCTCATGCAGCTGCGCCACGAGGACTCGCTCTACACCGAGGAGCAGGCCGACGCGCTCCTCGCGCGCATGCAGCCCGTGATCGCGCGCGAGATCGAGGGCTCGAAGCTCTTCAAGGACACGAAGGAGTTCCTGCGCAAGTACGTCGCGTACGCGAAGCGCTCGTGCCACCCGGTCCTCAGCGACGAGGCGCGCGAGAAGCTCGCGGCCTACTACGTCGACCTGCGCCGCCAGGCGGCGAACGCGGAGAGCAAGGCGATCCCGCTCACCGCGCGTCAGCTGGAGGCGCTCATCCGCATCAGCGAGGCAAGCGCGCGCGTGCGCCTCTCGCAGGAGGTCGCGATCGACGACGCCGAGCGCGCGATCCAGATCTACGAGTACTACATGCGGCGCCTGGGCTCGAGCGAGGGCGGCATCATGGACATCGACATGGTGGCCTCCGGCGTCTCGGCGAGCCAGCGCAACAACATCGGCACCGTGAAGCAGGTGATCCGCGACCTCGAGGCGGCCAACCCCGACGGCGCCGAGTGGCCCGAGGTCGTCCGCGAGGCCGAGCGGCGCGGCGTGCCCTTCGCGAAGCTCGACGAGATCGTGAAGCGCCTCAAGCAGCAGGGCGAGGTCTACCAGGGGCGCACGGACAACCACCTGAAGCTCGTGTAGGCAAAGTCCGGCGGCTGCTGGCCGTCTCCTCGCTCAGATGCGCCTATGCAGCCGACACGCATATCCCGCCTGGCGAAGAATGCGCGCCGCATGACGATGGAAACGCTGCACGACCTGTTCGAGCACGAACTCAAGGACATCTACGACGCGGAGTCGCGCCTGGTGGATGCGCTGCGCCAGCAGGCATCCGAATCGACCGATGCGCAGATACGAGCCGCGTTCCAGGCTCACATGAAGGAGACCGAAGGGCAGAAGGAGCGCCTCGAGCAGGTCTTCGAGATCTGGGGCAAGGAGGCCACGCGGGGCGAGGGCTGCGCGGGGGTCCAGGGGCTCCTCGAGGAGCACAAGAACTTCAAGCGCGAGAAGCCCGCCGGCCCGATCCTCGACGTGTTCAACCTCGGCGCGGCGGCGAAGGTGGAGCGCTACGAGATCACGGCCTACGAGGGACTCATCCGTCTTGCGACACAGATGGGGCTCGACGATGCGGTGGAGCTCCTCGAGCAGAACCTCGAGGAGGAGGAGGCGACGCTCGAGAAGGTCACCGGCTTCCTCGACGACGAGAAGGTCGTCGCGAAGATGAAGACCGGCGAGAAGGTCGGCTCCAAGGGGCCGACCCGGTCGCGCTGAAGGGAGTCCTCGCCATCGCTAGACGAGCTGCATCGCGAGGAAAGCGCCGACAGCCGCGACCGGAAGGATCCACGCCCCGCGCAGGTTGATCGTCCGTGAGCGGGCGGGATCCTTCCAACGGATGTCGGACAGCGCGACGAGCGCCGTGATCAGCACGCTCCCGAAGAGGAACACGTCGATCGAGAGCATGTAGCGATCGAGGAAGATCATGTGCGACAGGCTCGGCAGGCTTGCCGACTGGCCGGCGTGGAACATGACGCTGCTGATCGCCATGTTCGCCGTCAACGCGAACCGCGTCGCGATCTTGTCCGCTCCCACAAGGAAGAAGGAGACGGCGGAGATGACCACGAACGCGAGCGGCGGCACGATCACCTTGAGGACTCCGGAGAGCACGCTGCGCTCCAGCGTCACGACGAAGCGCGCCTGGCTGTACGGCTCGTCGAAGCTGTAGTCGTTCTGGATCGTCTCGAACGACCAGTTCCGCACCTCCCAGCCTGCGGCCTGGAAGTCGTCGTCGAGCCCGCTCTTCTCGGTGCGCGGCGCGTACACGAGCTGGCTCTGCGGGAATGCGGTGTCCTCCACGCGGACCTCGATCGTCTGGCGGTCGAACGGGTACGCGTCGAAGCGCGGCTCGCTGTACAGGTTGGCCTGGATCCGGTACCAGAGCTCGCGCATGCCCGTGGTCTCGTTCACGAGGTCCGCCTGGAGGTCGCGGCTCGTCGCCCGGCCATTCGCGAACTCGAACGCGCCCGGCGTGAAATCGGGGGGCGCGCGTTGCGGGTCCCACGTCATGACGAGGTAGAAGTCCAGCACGTAGCTGCCCTGCTTCGCGTCGTAGTTGCCGAGGTTCACGACGACCACCGTGATGTCGACGCGCACGGGATCCTGCGCCTGCGCAACACCCGACGGAGTGACCACAAGCAGGAGAAGCCCGACGACGACAAGCCACCGCTCCACGAAGGGCACAGGCAGGAGATCGCCCCTTAACGGTTTGGTGCGCACCGGAACACCCATCCGGCGCGGCCGCCTGCGAGCCACGTGGCCCATCGCGCCGGGGATATCGTGGACCTCGTGCGCCTCACGCGCCCCGCGAATGCGTTCGTGGCAGCCGCGGGCGCGTACGTCGGCGCGCTCCTCTCCGGCGCGGCGTGGGTCCCGGAGCGCGCGGTCATCGCCTCAATGATCGCCGCGTTCACGTTCGCCGCCGCAGGCAACGTGCGCAACGACCTCGGCGACATCGCGATCGACCGCGTCGCGCACCCCGAGCGCCCGCTCGCGCGCGGCAGCATCCACGCGGCGCAGGCCCGCCAGCTCGCTGTCGGGCTCTACCTCGTCTCGCTCGCAGCCGCGCTCCTCGTCTCCTGGTGGGGCGCGCTCCTCGTCCTCCTCGCGCTCCCCCTCATGGAAGCGTACGAACGCTGGGGGAAGGCGCGTGGCCTCCCGGGCAACCTCCTCGTCGCGCTCCTCACCGGCGCCCCCTTCGTCCTTGGCGCCCTCGCGGGCGGCGGACATGTCGGCCCGGCCGCGCTCGCGGTGGCCGCCCTCGCCGCGCTCGCCACCGCGGGGCGCGAGGTGCTCAAGGACGTGGAGGACGTCGAAGCCGACGTCGGCTTCCGCCGCACGCTCCCGATGCGCATCGGCGCGCGCCGCGCAGCGCTCGTCGCGGGCGCGTTCCTCCTTGCCGCGGCCCTCCTCTCGCCGCTGCCCTTTCTCCTCGAAACCGTTTTAGGCGAATGGTATCTTCTTGGCGTCGTCGCCGCAGACGCCTGTTTCCTCGCCGCCGCGGCGATGGGCAGCCGCGCGCCAGGACGCGCGCAGCGCCTCGTGAAGCTGGGCATGGTCGCGGCGCTCCTCGCGCTCGTCCTGGGGCGCGCAAGCTTCGTGGAGATGACCCTGTGACCGAGCGCGTGTGGGAGACCGTCCAGCGCCTGCTGCGCGACGGGCCCATCCACATGACGCTCCTGGACCCCGCCTCCTCGCCCGGACGCGCCGGCGAAGAGATCGCGACCATCGCCGCCTCGAAAGGCACGCACGCGATCATGGTCGGCGGCTCCACCGACGTCTCGAGCGACAACCTCGACACGCTCGTGCAGCACATCAAGGAGAAGACGCACCTCCCCGTCATCTACTTCCCGAGCACGTCGGGCGCCATGAGCTCGCACGTCGACGCGATCTACTTCCTCAGCGTCCTCAACAGCCGCGACCCGCGCTTCATCGTGCGCGAGCAGGCGCTGGGCGCGCCCCTCATCAAGGCGATCGGCATGGAAGCGATCCCGATGGGCTACATCCTCGTCGAGCCGGGGATGAAGGTCGGCGCGGTGAGCGACGCACACCTCATCGAGCGCACGAAACACGGCGCCGAGCGCGCGGCCGGCCTCGCCCTCGCCGCCCAATACTTCGGCATGAAGCTCGTCTACCTCGAATGCGGCAGCGGCGCCCCCAGCCCCTGCCCGGTAGACATCGTGCGTGCCGTCCGCGAGGTCCTCGACATCCCGCTCGTCGTGGGGGGCGGCATCCGCAGCGGCGCCGAGGCGCGCGCCCTCCTCGAAGCGGGCGCCGACGTCCTCGTCACGGGGACGATCGCCGAGAACCGGCAGTTCGACCGGCTGGGCGAGGTCGTGGCGACGGTGCGCGAGCGGCGACGGGCGTGAGATGCCAAGTGGCGCCACATGGCGCCATGTGGGGGACATTTCAACGCTTCAACGGTCAAAACCCCGGCCTGGCGCGGGCGCGCGTGCGCGAGCCAGCATGTTTCAACCACTGTTCAACGAGGGGTCCAATCCCTTTATATGTCCACCGCGGGCCTCGTTCGACCGATGACAGCGAAGGCTTGGTTCGTCCTCGCGTGGCTCGCGGTGCTCCCCCTTGCGGCGGCCACCTACGGCGAGGGTAGCGCGCTCGAGGTCGCGGCGCCGGCGACGACCGATGGCCAGGCCGACACGCTCCTTCCCGCCGGGGTCGCGAGCTTCGTGAGCCCCAGCGCGAGCACGCCGATCCTCGTCCATCTCAATGCGGATGGGGCGCAGGTGGTGCTCCGGACCTACGATCCAAGCTGCGGCTTCCCCACCACGATCCCGGGCGCGCCCCCGGGCGCCTGCGGCGGGCAAGGACAGGCGCGCGACGAGGAGGTCGTCCTTTCCGACGTGAGCCTCGCGGTCGTGAAGCCCCTTTCCGCCTACAAGCTCGTCGTGTCGACCGACCGCCAGTATGCGGACTCGCCGAGCTTCGGCGCGGGCGGCGACCTCGTCGTCACGACGAGCGGCACGACCACGCTTGGCACGAACGACGCGCCCCAGTACCTCTCGGGGAGCGACACCGGGTGGAACTCGGACACGTCCAACAAGCCCTTCCAGCCGATCTACACGGCGGACGCGGACGGCGCGCAGTTCGGCGCGAGCGGCGCGATCTTCCGCGCGGTCGACAGCTTCGAGGTCTTCCTCCAGGGCGTCCAGATCACCGTCCTGGGCACGGACCCGGACGGGAGCGACTACAGCCAGACGTTCGACACCCGCGTCCCGAGCGACGCGAACGCGCCCATGAAAGTGCTGGTGGTCGAGGTGAACGGCGGCGACCTCCAGGCGACGTCGAGCGCGCCGTTCACCGGCTTCGCGCCGGCGGATCAGCATCCGATCACGGACGTGCACACGCGCGCGAAGTTCGACGGCGCGACCGGCACCGTGCACAAGGACGGCGACACGATCGACCATACATCGGAAGCGGTCTCGCTCGCCGGCCCCCTCTCGCTCCAGCTCACGCGGGCGGGCGACGGCCGCCTCGCGTACACGATCGTGGACGGCCTCCAGCTCTCCGCGCTCGCGCAGCCGCCTGCGGACGACGACAAGCCCATCCCGCCCGCCGCGCTCGCCGCAGCGGGCGCCGCTGGCGCCGGCGGCGCGGGCGCGCTCGTGGCGCTCCTGTACTTCTGGCCTCGCCTCAAATACGCGTGGACGCTCGCGCTCCTCCCGATGTACACGCGCATCGAGCGCGACGCCGTGCTCGAGCACGAGAAGCGCGACGAGCTCTACGAGCTGATCCGCGTCACGCCCGGCATCCACGCGCACGAGATCGGGGAGAAGGCGCGCATCGGCTGGGGCACGACCGTCTACCACCTGAAGCTCCTCGAGAACCACGGGCTCATCGTATCCAAGAAGAGCGGACGCTACAAGCGCTTCTTCGTGAACACGGGCGAGTACACCAAGAAGAAGGACGTCTATGGCGCGCTGCGCAACGAGACCGCGAAGGGCGTCGCCGACTACATCGTGAACCACCCGGGCACGACGCAGAAGGAGATGTGCGCCGCGCTTGGCATCCAGCCCTCCCTCGCGAGCTGGCACGTCGAGAAGCTCGAAGGCGTCGAGCTCGTGAAGCGCGTGAAGGACGGCCGCATGGTGCGCTACTTCGCCGGCCCCGCGTGGAGCGAGCTCAACGTCCGCATCGACCCGCTGGGCGGGGGAGCCGGATCGCCGGCGGAGACGTAGTCGCCGCCAAGATGCAGGAGCCCTCTCCCCTGCCTCCGTCCTCCCGCTTCCTCTTCCGCTTCCGCCACCTCTTGGCAGAGGAACCCTGAAGCGCGCCCCCCGCCTCGCGCGCGCATGGCGCGCCACCCTGTCATCGAGGGGATGCTGCGCGCCCTCTCGCTCGCGCCCGGCATCATCCCGCTCGGCATGGTCTTCGGCGCCGCCGCGAGCGCCGCCGGCATGGGCGCGGCGGGCGCGACGCTCCTCTCTGCGCTCGTGTTCGCAGGCGGCGCGCAGTTCGCCTCGCTCGCATATCTGGGCGCCCCTTACGTCGCGATCGGCCTCGTCGCGATCGTGAACTCGCGCTATTTTCTGCTTTCCGCTGCGGCGCTGGACCTGGCCCGGAGGGCGGGCGCCACGCGCGCGCAGCGCGTGCTCATCGCTCTGGGCGTCGTGGATGAGAGCTACGCGCTCCAGGCCGCGTGGGCCAGAGAGACGATCCCGTCGATCGTGGGCCTCCTTGCGGTCCCGTTCACGTTCTGGACCATGTGGGTGGGCGGGACGTTGGCGGGCGCGCTCATCGGGGATCGGTTGCCTTCGCTCGTCCCATTCGGCCTGGACTACGCGCTCCCCGGCATCTTCGTCGGCCTTCTGGGCATCTTCGCCGACACGCGCGCGCGCCTCGTGGCGGGACTCGTCGCGCTTGCGCTGGGTGGCGCGCTCGCCCTCGCGGGCTTCGGCACGATCGCGGTCTTGCTCGTGCCGCCCGCGCTCGCGTTCGCGCTCGGGAGGTGGGGGCCTGCTCAGCGCTGAATGGATCCTCGTGCTTGGCGCGGGCGCGGCGAGCGTCGCCATCCGCCTCGCGCCCGAGATGTGGCTGCGCGGCCGCGCGCCCCCCACCGCCCTCGCGCGAGCCCTCCCCTGGCTGCCCGTGGTGGTCGCGGGCGCGCTTGCCGGCATCCTCCACTTCGGAGCGCCTCCGGACGTGCGCTCGCAATACCTCATCGCGGCGATACCAGCGGGCTCCACCCTTCTATGGCGCCGCTCCTTCTACCTGCCGCTCCTCGCAGGCGCGGCGACGCTGGCATTGCTGCGAGCGATGACCTAGCGACGTGCTGCGCGCCCGCGACTCATGCGCGCCTGCGCGTGAGCGCGACCGCGCATCCCAGCGCCGCGAGCCCGATCCACGCGGGTGCGGGGATGCCGAGCCCTGCTAGAGGCCCTGCCTCGGCGTCCACGGCCGCCTGGAGCGCCGCTTCGTCCTTCACGAACGGCCTCACGCGCGCGTCGAAGCCCGCGGGGTCGCTCGTGCGCACGCTTTCCCAGGGGCGGAAGAGCGAATCGTCGTCGAGGATCTCCTCGATCCATCCATCCTTGCAGGGGCATCCGTCGCCTGTGGCGAATGCCTTGTCGATCGTGTCCCATGCGGAGCGGTAGCCCGGCTCGCCGCGCTGCGCGATCCATGCGCCGACGACGAGCTCGCTGTAGCCGTAGTAGAACGTGCGCGTGTCGTCGTCTTGTGGCGCGGAGGGTTCCCAGTCGCGGTCGAACGTGAAGTCGGATCGATAGCCGGCGGTCGCGTTCTCGATCGTGATGCGGTCGTCGAAGCTCCAGCAGGTGACGCGCGTCGCCTCCTTCTCGCAGTGGTTCGTCGCGTTCGGCATGGTCGCGTCCACCTGCCGCTCGGCGTGTCGCGCGGTCCCTTCGAGCCACCAGGCGATCGTCTCCTCGACGTCGCCCTGCCCGTATGGGAAGCTCGCGGCGTGGAACGCCTCGTGGACGAGGAGCTTCACGGGCACGTAGGGGTACCCCTTGGAGGCGTCCTCGTCGAGTGAGCTCTCCTTCACCTGGACGAAGCCGTGCCCGTTGTAGTGGCCCGCCTCCCACGGGAAGGGCGTCTCGCGCGCGTAGCGCACGCGCAACGTGTCGAACGGGCGCGTCAGGCCCGCCTCCGCGAGCGCGGCGTCGAAGGGCGCCGTCGCGAGGCGCGCGACCTCGCGCGCACGGTCCGCGAGCGCGGGCTGCGCGTAGATGCGGAAGGGCCCCTCGTCGAAGACGTCGAGGGCGCGCCCCGATCCCAGCGGCGCCTCGTACGTGTAGAAGACGTGCGTCGGTCCGTCCTTCGCGACGGTGCCGTGCCGCGCGTCGTCGGCGATGCGACCCCCGTCGCTGAGGAAGAAGAGCGTGTGGCCCTCGGGGACGCCGACCTCGACCTCGACGCGGCTGTCCTCCGGCACGCAGAAATTGATATCCCCCGCGTACAGCGGGTGGTCGGCGCTCCCCGGTCCAGCGCGCGCCATCTCCACGGTGACCTTCTCGGTGCGGGCGACGAAGCTGATGGTCCGTCTTCCGCCCTCGTCCTTCGCGTCGTAGGGCATCGCGCCCAGCGCGTCGTACACCTTCGTCTCGCGCGCCCGCTCGGGAAGGCAGAGGCCGCGGTATTGGGTGAGCTTGTGGAGCCCCTCGAAGGCGAGGACCATCGTTTCTTCATGCTCGCTCCCCACGGCGAGCGCGAGGCGGGCGACGACGTCGGCGTCCTGCGCGGCCGCATGCGGCAACGTCACGCAGACGAGGAGGAGAAGCGCGAGGATGCGCACGGTCGGGCGACGGCGGCGTTCCGGCGTAAGGATTGCCGTGCGCAGGCCCATCGAGCGGCAACGCGAACGCACCCCCTGCCCTTGTCCTCCGTCAGGAGATCGTGACGCCCTTCACCCCGTGGCCGGCGCGGATCTCCTCGATGACGTCGCCCGGCACGCGCTGCTCGGTGATGACGTAGAGGCGCGGCTCCTCGACGAGCTCGGGGTCGTCGACGATGGCCTGGCGTATGCTGATGCCGCGCCTCGCGAGCACGCTGGCGAGGTGCGCGAGGATCCCCGGCTCTCGCGCGTCGCTCGGGATGATCTCGATCACGCCCCATCCCATGATGGGCGCAGCGTCCTTGAGATGGCACGTCGGCCCGAGGCGCGTGTAGAAGCGCATGAGCTCGGGCTCGCGGCGGATCGTCTCCACCGTCGCGCTGATGATCCGGCGATCGACCTCGCACGCGCGCGCGAGCGCCGTGTCGCTGATGGCGACGTTGCCGGAGTAGACGCCGTCCTCCCGCACCGAGAACCCGTGGACGAGGAGCGTCTGCGCGACGCGGCTCTGGGCTGGGAAGCGCTGGAAGTAGCGCGTGAGAAGCTCCCACATGCCAAACCTCAAGCTTGTGCAGTGCAACATGAATCTTTGCATCATTGGACAAGAACCGACATTCCCAACGTCCGTTTGTGGCGAGGAATGTCTTTATCCGCGCTCCGCTCACTTGGACTCGACGACCATGACAAGCCTTGGCAAGCGGCTGCGCCTCCGCCGCCTCCTCGGGGCCGACGGCAGGGGCGTCGTCGTGCCCATGGACCACGGCGTGAGCGACGGTCCGGTCGCGGGCCTCGAGCGCCCCGCGGAGACGCTCGCACGTGTGCGCGAGGGGGGCGCGGACAGCGTCATCGTCCACAAGGGGCTCGTGCGCACGCTCGTTCCGCAGCTGGGCGCGCTGGGCTTCTGGCTCCACGTTTCGGCGGGGACGGCGCTCAACCCCGATCCCAACGACAAGCGCCTCGTCGCGAGCGTCGAAGAGGCGCTGCGGCTGGGCGCGGACGGCATCAGCCTCCACGTGAACGTGGGCGCGAAGGAGGAGTCCCGCATGGTGGAGGACATGGGTCGGATCGTCACCGAATGCGACAAGGTCGGCCTCCCGGTCCTCGCCATGATGTACCCGCGCGGTCACTCCATCAGCGACCCGCACGACCTCGCGCTCGTGGCGAAGGTCGCGCGCCTGGGCTACGAGCTTGGCGCGGACGTCCTGAAGGTCCCCTACACGGGATCTCCCGACACCTTCGCGCAGGTCGTGCGCGCGGTCGACGTCCCCGTCCTCATCAGCGGGGGCCCGAAGGCCGAGAGCGACCGCGCCTTCCTCGGCGCCGTGCACGGCTCCCTCGCGGCAGGCGGCGCGGGCGTGAGCGTCGGGCGCAACCTCTGGCAGCACAAGGACCCCGCCGCGATCACGCGCGCCGTCGCGCGCCTCGTCCACGACCGCGTGAGCCTCGACGACGCGCTGCACGAGCTGGGCAAGGCGCAGCGATGAGCACCGACCGCGTGTGGATCCTCATCGACGCCAAGGGCGCCAAGCAGGCCAAGGGCGCCAACAACGACATGACGGCTGCCTTGGAAGCCGGCTTCCGTACGTTCGTCATCGACGGAGACGCCGCGCCGTTCCTCGGCCTCGCCCGCGCGCGCGTGCTCACGATCGACGAGCACGGGATCCGCGAAGGAGAAGAGATCGTCGCCCCGCGCGTCGTCATCTCGAGCCCGAAGGACCAGGAGACCGCCCTTGCCCTCGCCGGCAAGCACGACGCCGTCCTCGTCGACGCCAAGGCGTGGAAGATCATCCCGCACGAGAACCTCATCGCCGCCTACCGCGGCCGCGGCACGCGCCTCCTCGTCGAAGCCAAGGGCGTCGACGAGGCCGCCCTTCTCCTCTCCACGCTGGAACGCGGCGTGGATATCGTTCTCCTCCCCGCGGCCGCCGCGGCAGCGGCTGCCAAGCGGTTCTCCATGGCAGGAACAGAATCGCTGCGCGAAGCTGCTGTCACCAAGGTGAAGCCGGTGGGCGTCGGGGACCGCGCGTGCCTCGACACCGCGAGCCTCCTCGCCGAGGACGAAGGCGTCCTCACCGGCAGCGCGAGCGGCGGCCTCTTCCTCGTCGCGAGCGAAGCGCGTGAGTCCGGCTATGTCGCGAGCCGTCCCTTCCGCGTGAACGCGGGCGCCGTGCACGCGTACGTCTTGGTCCCGGGCGGCCGCACGCGTTACCTCAGCGAGCTCCACGCGGGCGACGAGGTGCTCGTCTGCGGCAAGGACGGGACCGCGCGCCCGGTCGTCCTTGGCCGCGTGAAGATCGAACGCCGCCCGCTCCTTCTCGTCGAGGCGGAGCTCGACGGGCGCATCGTGAAGACGCTCCTCCAGAACGCCGAGACCATCCGCCTCGTGGGATCCCGCGGCACGATCAGCGTCGTGGACCTTGCGCCCGGGGACAAGGTGCTCGTGCGCCTCGACGAGGGCGGGCGCCATTTCGGCATGGCGGTCGACGAGACCGTGGTGGAGCGATAGCATGACCCGGATCGTCGTGACGGCCTTCGGCGACACGCCCGACGCGCTCTACGACGCGGCGCGCAAGGCCGAGCCCCACGCCGACTGGATCGAGATCCGCCTGGACGGCCCGAGCGGGCTCCCGTGGGACCTGCGCTCGTTCTTCTCCTTCGCGAAGCCCTGCATCGCGACCGTGCGCCACACGCTGGATGGTGGCCGCAGCGGCGCCGACGACGCCACGCGCGCGGCGCTCCTACGCCGCGCGGTGCTTGCGGGCGCGACGGCCATCGACGTGGAAGCGTGGAGCGACGAGGCTCCGCGCCTCGTCAAGGAAGCGCGCGGCCACGGCGTGACGACGATCGTGAGCGAGCACATGCCCGACACGCCCAGCGACAAGGCGCTCCTCGAAGCGCTCCGGGGCATGCGCGCGCTGGGCGCCGACGTCGCGAAGCTCGCGACGCGCGCGGGCGCGCCCCACGACGTCGCGACGCTCGCGCGCGCTGCGCAGCTCGCCCGCGACGAGGGGCTCCCGTTCGCCCTCATGGCGGTGGAGGATCCGTTCCTGCGCTACGCCGCGCCGGCATTCGGGATGCGCCTCGCGTACGCGCACGCGCCTGGCGCGCCTGCCGCCGCCCCCGGGCAGCCCGCGGCCGACGCCTTGCGCGCCGCGCACGCGCAGCTGGGGGACGCGCGGCGCTTCGCGTGCCTCCTTGGCCACCCGGTCTCTCATTCGAAGAGCCCGCCGATGCAGAACATGGCGTTCGTCGCCCTCGCCATGGACGAGCGATACGCGGCGTTCGACGTCGCTCCCGAGCAGCTCGCGGGCGCGCTGGCCGGCCTGCGCGAGAGCGGCGCGCTGGGCTGCAATCTCACGATCCCGCACAAGGAGGCCGCCGTGCCGCTCATGGATGCGCTGGACGAGGACGCGCGAGCCGCGGGCGCAGTGAACACGGTCGTCGTCCGCGCCGGCAAGCTCGTCGGGCACAACACGGACGGCGCCGGCGCGCTGGATGCCCTCGCGGAGGCGGGAGCGCCAGCCGAAGGGGCCGTGCTCCTCCTGGGCGCGGGCGGCACCGCGCGCGCCATCGCCGCCGCGCTCCGCCGCGCCGGCCGCCGCGTCACGGTCGCGAACCGCACGCACGCACGCGCGGAGAGGCTGGCGCGCGAGATCGGCGCGGCCGTGTTTCCGTGGAGCGAGGCCGTCGCGAGGTTGCCTACGTTCCCAGTCGTGATCCACGCCACGTCGGTCGGCCTCGTGGACGACGCGACGCCCTTCGACCACCGCCTGCTCGCACGCGACGCGACGCTCCTCGACTGCGTGTACCGCGCGGGGGGGACCGCCCTCGTGCGCCGCGCGCACGCGCGCGGCGTCCGAGCCATCCCCGGCGAGGCGATGCTGCTGCACCAGGGCGCGCGCGCGTTCGCGCTATGGACCGGCCGCGAGGCACCGATCGACGACATGCGGGAGGCGCTCGCGTGAGCGTCGGCCGGGCGCGCGCGAACGGCGCGATCAGCATCGTGAACGCGATCGTGACCGGGCACGCCGGCGGCAGCGCGGCGATCGACCTGCACACGCAGGCGAAGGTCACGCTCCTCGAGGACGCGCCGGAGGTCGAGGTGCTGATCGATGGAAAGGAGGCCGGAGAGGAGGGGATCCTCGCACGCCTGTGCCTGAAGGCGGTCGTCGCGCGCCTGGGCGAGCCCGAGTGGGGCGGCCGCGTCGAGACGACAAGCGACATCCCGTCCTCCCGCGGCCTCAAGTCGTCGAGCGCGGCGGCGAACGCGGTGACGCTCGCGGCGAACCAGGCGTTCCATCTCTACGAGGGGAAGGCGCTCTCGCGCGGCGAGTGCCTGGCAGCCGCGATCGAGGCCGCGCTCGACGCAGGTGTCACCATCACCGGCGCCTTCGACGACGCGAGCGCGAGCCTCGACGGCGGCGTCGTCGTCACGGACAACCTCGCGCGCCTGGTCCTTCACCGCGAAGCCGTCGATGAAGCGCTCCGCGTCGTGCTCGTCGTTCCCGCCTCGAAGACGCCGACCGCGAGCGTGCGCGACCTCCCCTACGGCGCCTTCGCCACGCTCGCGCTCCACGCGCACGCCCTCGCCCGCAAGGGAGACTGGTACCGAGCCATGACCTTGAACGGCCTCTACGCCGCGGCCCTCTACGGCGCGCCCTCCTCGTGGACGCGCGACGCGCTGGGAGCCGGCGCGCTCGCCGCGGGCCTGAGCGGCACGGGCCCGGCGTTCGCCGCCGTGTGCCGCGCGGAGGACGCGGGCGCCGTGGGAAAGGCGCTGCGCGACGCGGCGCCCTCCACCGAGATCCGCACCGTCTCGCTCACCAACCGACGCGCGGACGTGATCCCATGAGCCTCCGCATCCATCCTGGCACGGTGAAAGGCGCGGTCTCCGCGCCCCCCTCGAAATCCTACACGCACCGCGCGTACCTCCTCGGGCTCCTCGCCGAAGGCACGACGACGGTGCGAGACGGCCTCGCGAGCGAAGATCCACGCGCCACCCTCCAGGGGATCGAGGAGCTCGGCGCGCTCGTCACGCGCGGCGCGCCCACGCTCATCGAGAGCGACGGCAGGCTCCGCCCCGCCAAGGCCACGATCGACTGCCTCAACAGCGGCACGACGCTGCGCCTCCTCACCGCGATCGCGAGCCTCGCCTCCGGTACGACCACGCTCACCGGCGACGCAAGTCTCCGCAAGCGCCCCATGCGACCGCTCGCCGAGTCGCTGCGGCGGCTGGGGGTGGAGGTGTCGCTGACGGAGGGCAAGGCGCCCATCACCGTGAGCGGTCCGATGAATGGCGGGCGCACCGAGCTTCCCGGAGATATCAGCAGCCAGTTCGTCTCGGCGCTGCTCCTCGCGGGCGCGCGGACCAAGGACGGGGTGGAGGTCGCGATCCAGGGGACGCTCAAGAGCCGCCCCTATGTCGACATCACGATCGAGATGATGGAGGACTTCGGCGCGCGGGTGCAACGCCGCGGCGAAGGGTTCGTCGTCGCGGGCGGACAGAGCTACAGGGCGCGCGACTACCGCGTGCCGGGCGACTTCAGCACCGCGGCGTTCCCGCTCGTGGCCGCGGCGATCGCAGGCGACGTGCGCGTCGACAACCTCCCCGCGAAGACCGCGCAGGGCGACAAGGCGATCCTCGACCACCTCGAGCTCTTCGGCGCGAAGGTCGTCCGCGACCCCCGCTCCGCCCGCGTCGCCGCAGCCCCGCTCCGAGGGGCTCAGATCGACCTCAGCGACACTCCCGACGCGTTCCCCGCGCTCTGCGCGCTCGCCGCGCACGCGCAAGGCGAGACGATCCTCTCCGGCGCGGCGCACCTGCGCTTCAAGGAGAGCGATCGCATCCACGCCATGGTCTCGAACTTGCAGAAGATGGGCATCGACGCGACCGAGCGCGAGGATGGCGCCGTGATCCGCGGCGGCATCGTGCGACGCGCCAAGGGGCTCGTGACGGAGGGCGATCACCGGATCCTGATGGCGCTCGCCGTGTGCGCGCTCAGGGCGGAGGGGCCGATCGAGCTCGACGACCACGAGTGCTTCAGCGTCTCGTACCCCGGGTTCCTGGACGACATGCGGAAGCTTGGCGCGAAGATGGAGGTCGTCGCGTGAACACGATCGGGCGCCGCTTCCGCCTGACCATCGTCGGCGAGAGCCATGGCGAGCTCGTGGGCGTCGTCCTCGACGGCGTACCACCTGGCGTCCCCTTCGGCGAGGCGGACGTGCAGCCCGCGCTGGATCGTCGCCGCCCCGGCCAGTCGCTCCTCACGACGCAGCGCGCCGAGGCCGATCGCGTGCGCATCCGGAGCGGCGTGCACGAGGGCAGGACGACGGGCGCGCCGCTCCTCCTCGAGATCCTCAACGAGGACAAGCGCTCGCAGGACTACGCCGAGCTTCGTCACAAGCCGCGCCCTGGCCACGCGGACCACACGGCGAGCGTGCATTACCTTGGGCACAACGACCCGCGCGGCTCGGGGCATTTCAGCGGCCGCATGACGGCCGCGTGGGTGATGGCGGGCGCGCTCGCGCAGAAGGTGCTCGCGGCGCACGGCATCCAGGGCGCAGCGCACGCCGTGCGCATCGGCGGCGTCGAGACGACGTCCCAGCTCGCGGTGCGCCCGATCCGCGAGGCCGTCGAGAAGACGCCCGTGCGCTGCGCCGACCTTGCGCAGGCCGACGCGATGATCGCCGCGATCGAGCAGGCCCGCAAGGCGGGCGACAGCGTGGGCGGGATCGTCGAGTGCGTCTACGAGGGCCTGCCCGAAGGGCTGGGCGACCCGATCCTCGACAGCGCCGAGGCGCTCCTCACGCACGCGCTCTTCGGCATCCCGGCCGTGAAGGGGGTCGAGTTCGGCAGCGGCTTCGCGCTCGCGGCGATGCGCGGCTCGGAGGCGCGCGACGAGTTCGTGATGGAGGAGGGCGCGCTCCGCACGCGCGCGAACCACAACGGCGGCATCCTGGGGGGCATCACCACCGGGATGCCGGTGCGCTTCCGCGTCGCGTTCAAGCCCACGAGCAGCATCCCGCTCTCGCAGCAGACCGTCGACCTGCGCACCGGCGAGCCGGCGGAGCTGCGCGTCAAGGGGCGCCACGATCCGTGCATCGTGCCGCGCGCCGTCCCGGTCGTCGAGGCCGTCGCCGCGTGCGTGCTCCTCGACCTCCTGCTCGAGCGTCACGGAGTGCTTGGCGTGGCGGCGCCCTTCCAGGAGGCGCGATGACAGAGGAGGAGATCGCCCGCCTGCGCGACGAGATCCGCGCGGTCGATCGGCGACTGGTGGAGCTGACCGCTCTCCGGCTCCGACTCGCGAAGCGGGTCGGGGAGCTGAAGCAGCATGCGCGTCAGCCGATCCGCAACTATGTGGTGGAGGCGGAGGCGATCCGGCTCGTGCGCGACGCGGCTCGTGAGCTGGGCGTGCGTCCGGAGATCGCTGAGGAGCTGCTGAAGCTCGAGATCCAGGAGAGCCTGCGCGTCCAGGAGAAGGACCGCGTGGGCCGCAGCCGTCCCCAGGGAACGGCGGGGAAGGCGCTCGTCGTGGGCGGCGCGGGCAACATGGGGCGCTGGTTCGTCGAGTTCCTGGAGAGCAAAGGATATCAGACGTCGATCCTCGACGTGCGAGGTCCCCCGCCGGGCCGGCCGCACGTCACCGACCTCGTGGCTGAGGCCGGGGCGTTCGATATCGTCCTTCTTGCGACGCCGCCAAGCGCGACGAGCGACGTGCTGCGCTCGCTCAAGGGGCGCACGTCTGCGCTCATCCTCGACATCGCGAGCCTCAAGGCGCCGGTGGCGGCGGCGCTGCGCGAGCTCGCGGCGAGCGGCGCGAACGTGGCGAGCATCCACCCGATGTGGGGCCCCGGCGCGGAGATCCTCGCGGGGCGCAACGTCGTGGTCTGCGACTTTGGAGCCCCCGACTCCGCGCTCGCCGCGAGGAAGCTCTTCGAGGACACGGCCGCGAACCTCGTCTCGATGGGGCTCGAAGAGCACGATCGCTTCATGGGGCTCGTCCTCGGGCTGCCGCACGCCGTGAGCCTCGTCTTTGGCGCGGCTCTCGCGGGGATGGGGACGCCTTTCGCGGAGGTGTCGAACCTGGGGGGCCCGACCTTCCAGAAGCAGGTCCGCGTGAGCGCCGAAGTCGCCGCGGAGAACAAGGACCTGTATTTCGAGATCCAGAAGCTCAATCCCCATACGGCGAACGTGCTGGCCAGGCTACGGCGAAGCCTTGATGAGCTGGAGGCAAGTCTCGCGAGCAACGAGGAGTTCCGCGCGTACATGTCCCGCTCGCAGCGCTGGTTCGAGGAGGGGTCCCGCTGATCGTGATGAAGTTCGGGGGGACGAGCGTCGGGAGCGGCCCCATGCTCCAGCGCGCGTGCGAGATCGTGGAGCGCGCGCCGCGCGAGCGCGTCGTCGTCATCAGCGCGATGAGCGGCGTCACGGACTCGATCATCGAGGCGCTGCCCCGCATCCAGCGCGACGAGGGGGCGATCGAGCCGTTCCTGCGCTCCCTCCTCGAGCGTCATCTCTCGACGCTGCGCGAGGCCGGCGTGAGCGACGCGGAGCTCACGCGCGTGACGCGGGAGATCGACACGCTCCTCCAACGCTTCGAGCGCCTCCTGTATGGGATCGCGTACACCGAGGAGCTCACGGCGAAGACGAAGGACATGGCCGTCTCGTTCGGCGAGCGCCTCTCGGTGCGCGTCCTCGCCGGCCTGCTGCGCTCGCGGCGCGTGGAGGCCGAGGCGGTGGACGCGGACGAGGCGGGCATGCTCACGGACGGCGTCTTCGGCAACGCGAGCCCCGTCATGCCGGCGATCGCGAAGAACCTCGAGCGCAGCATCGTCGGACGCATCCAAGGGGGCGTGACCCCCGTCATGACGGGCTTCTTCGGCTGCGACAACGTGGGTCGGGTGACGACGTTCGGCCGCGGCGGGAGCGACTACGCGGCGAGCATCGTCGCGGCGGCGCTGCGCGCGGAGCGGCTGGAGATCTGGAAGGACGTGGACGGCTTCCTCACCGCCGACCCTCGCATCATCAAGGACGCGCAACCGATCGATGCGATGACGTACGACGAGGCGGCGGAGCTCGCCTACACGGGGGCGAAGGTGCTGCACCCGCGGACGGTCGAGCCGTTGAAGGAGGTCGACATCCCGATCGTCGTGCGCAACACCGGCTCGCCGGAGCTGCAGGGGACGGTCATCACGAACAACGCGCCCGTGTCCCGCCGCAACCTGCGCAGCGCGGCCGTCAAGGAGAACCTCGCGATCGTGCGCATCTCGGGCCCCGGCATGGGCTACACGCCGGGTGTCGGCGAGAAGGTCTTCACGGCATTGGGCCGCAGCAAGGTCAACGTGTACAACATGGCCGCCTCGCAGGCGAGCTTCGCGCTCCTCATCGACCAGGTGGACCTCGATCGCGCGATGAAGTCCATCCAGGGCCTGAACGACCCGATCATCCAGAGCGTCGAAGGCATCACCGACCAGTGCCTCGTGTGCGTCGTCGGCGTCGGCATCGGCAGCACGCACGGGACGGCCGGCAAGATCTTCACCGCCGTCGGTCGGGCGGGCGTGAACGTCGAGATGATCTCGGTGGGCGCGAGCGACATCGCGCTCAACTTCGTCGTCACGCGCAAGGACCGCAACGCCTGCATCCAGGCGATCCATTCGGAGTTCCTCGTGGAGAAGTCACCATGACCCGCACGTACAAGGTCGGCATCCTCGGCGCCACCGGCATGGTCGGCCAGCGCTTCATGGCGCTCCTCGACGAGCACCCGTGGTTCAAGGTGACCGAGCTCGTCGCGAGCGAGCGCAGCGTCGGCAAGCGCTACGCCGAAGCCGCGCCGTGGGTGCTTGATGGCGACCCGCCCGCGTGGGCCGCGGACAAGGCGCTCAAGCTCCCGACGGACGACCTCGACGTGGATCTTGTCTTCAGCGCGATCCCCGCGGGCCAGGCCGGCCCGATCGAGAGCGCGCTCGCGGCGCGCGGGATCCACGTCTTCACGAACGCGAGGGATCACCGCTGGGACCCGGACGTGCCGCTCCTGCTGCCCGAGGTGAACCCGGACCACCTCGCGCTCGTGGATCGGCAGAAGACGCCCGGCAAGATCGTGACGAACGGCAACTGCAGCACCATCGCGCTCATGATGTCCCTCGCGCCGCTCCACCGCGCGTTCGGCGCCAAGCGCGTGTTCGTCACGACCTACCAGGCGCTCTCGGGCGCGGGCTATCCGGGCGTCCCGTCGCTCCAGATCCACGGCAACATCGTCCCCTACATCGGCGGCGAGGAGGAGAAGATGGAGAAGGAGAGCACCAAGTTCCTCGGCAAGCTCACGCCCGAAGGCGTGAGCCTCGCGGACCTCAAGGTCTCCGCGACGTGCGTCCGCGTCGCGGTCGCCGATGGCCACACGTGCGCCGTCGCGGCCGAGTTCGAGCGCCCTCCGAGCCCGGAGGACGCGGCGCGCGTGCTTGCCGATTGGCGCGGCGTCCCGCAGCAGCTCAAGCTCCCGAGCGCGCCGCTGCGCCCGGTGCACGTGCGCGGCGAGCCCGATCGCCCGCAGCCGCGCAAGGACGCGGGCGCGGAGCGGGGGATGGCCGCGAGCGTGGGTCGCATCCGGCGGGACAATGCGTTCCACCTTCGGTGGATCTCGTTGGCGTCGAACACGATCCGCGGGGCGGCGGGCTCCAACGTGCTGGGAGCGGAGCTCTTCGTGGCGCAGAAGCGGCTCTGAGCCCTTCCGGCTCGACCGTCTCAGCGCCAGAAGGAGTAGCGCTCGAGGAGCCTTCCGAGCGCATCGCGCTGGTCAGCCGTGATGATCTTCCCTTCCGTCTCCTTCTCGTCGAGGAAGACCTGGGCGTCCTCGGTGCTCTGGCGCGCGCCGCGCGCGAAGAGGCCTTCGAGGAAGGCGCGGACGTCCTTGTCGTCCATGCCGCCTTCGCGCATGCCGAGCGCTTCCTTCGCGTCGTACATGAAGTGGCCCTTGCGGCCCTGCGCCATCATGCGCTTCCTTGCGCCGGGCACGGGCACGCGCGCGGGGCGGTCCGCGTTGCTCGCGAAGCCCGACGAGCGGTTGCCCTGGAAACCGGTGCTGCCACCGGTGGGGCGGACGAAGCAGTCACGGCAGAAGACCGGGCGCCCGGGTGTCGGGGCGAAGGGGACGGAGGCGGCCTTGCCGCACTTCGTGCAGGTGATCTCGGTGCGGGTCTGGGGGGCGGGCGAATAGTGGGAGATGGGAGCGGACATGGGTATCAGGTGATGGGTCGTGGTGTTCGAGCGTAGGCGAGGAAAGGAGCGCGAGGCACGCGGGCGGTGGGGGACCGCTGCGGGCGTGGCGCTCGTCGGGCCGCCGAGGCAGCCCGGGACCCATCACGCACAGACGTCGAGGGGGGCGCGCGGGCCGTTGCAGGAAAATGCGTCGTTCAGTGCGTCACCCAACCTATGCGACTTTTTGCGTCGGCTTCGGGTATAAGCGCGCCGATGCGAGTCGCATGGCCCAGCTCAAGAATGACCACATGTGGGCAATAGCGGCCAGTTTCCAACAATGCCGCGTGCCTGCCGGCGCGGCATTCCTGTCAGGCCGAAATGTCTCTGATGATCAAGTTCGGGATGCCTGACAAGCGAGGATGTGGGTGACGGAGGTTGCCCCTGCTCATGCCACGACACGGGGGGTCTCTTTGTTGCGCCCCCAGCGGACTTCCCTCCGGGCGTCACGCAGCGCGCGCGACATCACCGCCTTCACCGATGCGGGCCGCATCGAAGGCTCCGTTGTTCGCTTGGCGAGCCGGATCTCCCCGTCACTCCCCTCCTCGCTTCGTGGGGGACGCGAAACTTTTCATCAGAAAAATGTCGCCCCCGGCGACCTTGTCTCTGCTTAGGCCGTGCGCCATCGCGGTCGATGCGCGCGAGCGCCTCCGCTCGTCGCGTCGGAAGTAGAAGAAAAGGAGCGGGCCGCGAAGCGGCCCCGCCCACGGAAAGTTCGCCCTCAGGCCGACTTTCCGGTCGCGATGATCTTCATCGTGCCGTCGTCCTGGACCTGCCAGTACGAGTAGATGCCCGTGGTGGGCTCGCGCTTCGCGGGATCGAAGGCGAAGGCGTGGGCGTAGCCGTCGAAGTCGATGTCGTCGCCCTTCTTCACGGCCTCGGCCGCGTCCTTGAACCGGTCGGCCGTGTACTTCGTGCCCGGCGCGTTCAGGATGTCGGGGAGCTTCGCGGCGATGTCCTTGCCTTCGACGCTCTTCGCGGCGAGCGCGGCAAGGGCGAGGTACATGACGCCGTCGTAGCTCTCGGCGGCATAGAGCGCGGGCGTATGGCCGTAGCTCGCGTTGAAGACCGCGTTGAAGCGCGAGAGGTTCGCCGTCTCGGGGTTCGTGCCCTTGACGCCGGCGGCGAGGAACTTGTCGTCCGGGCCCTTGCCGGCCTTCGTGGCGAGCTGCTCGTTGTACACGCCTTCGGAGCCGTACACCTTCGTGCCCGCGAGGCAGCCCTGCGTCTGCATGGCCTTGAGGGCCGCGGCGCCGTCGTCGACGTACGCGACGAGGACGATCGCGTCGGGCTTGGGGGCCGCGCACACGGTCGTGACCTGGCTCGACATGTCGCCGGCCGCGTTCTCTTCGTACTTGGCCTCGTGGCCGGGGACGACCGCGACGGGCGGGACGCTCGTCGTGAGCGCCTGCTTCATGACGGCCGTGAGGCCGTTGCCGTACGCGTTGTTGACGATGATGATGCCGACGGTCTTCACGCCGTCGTCCGCGATGAGCTTCGCGAGGACCTTGCCCTGGACGGCGTCCGAGGGCGAGATGCGCAGGAAGTAGCCGCCGTTGTCCTTCTCCGTGAGCGTGGGGCTCGTGGCGGAGGGGGAGGCGACGACGATCTGCTCCTGCTTCGCGAGGTCGAGGACCGCCGCCGTGACGCCGGAGCAGCAGGGGCCGACGATGCCGGTGACGCCGGCCGAGGCGAGCTGGTTGAACGTCCCCGTGATGGCGGCGCTGTCGGTCGTCTTGTCGTCCTTGTAGGTCGCGGTGATCTTGATGCCGACGTTGGCGTCGTTCACCTGCTCGACGGCGAGCTTCGCGCCGTTCTCCATGTCGGGGCCCAGCGAGTTGAGGGCACCGGTGAGCGGCATCATCGAGCCGAGCTTGAATTCCAGCGTCTTGTCGTTGCCAGTGTTGGTGCCGTTCTGCGCGCAGCCGGCCAGCATCGGGGCAGCAAGGAGCGAGACGGCGGCGAGAAGGAGCATCTTGTGCGTCATGGTCGTGGCTTCCCCCATTCGGAAGGTGATGCGAGACCCGGGATACGATGGATAAACCTTGCCTCTTTTGTTATCTCGCTCGCCACAGGAGCCGAGCTCCCTCGATATAGGCCTCGACGCGCCCCGCGCGCTCCAGCGCCGCGAGATAGCCGCGCACCGTCGCCGCCTGGAGCGCGTACAGCTCCACCGTGAGCTGCGCGGGCGGGAAACGGTCGAGGAGAGCCACGAGCACGTCCTCCGCGCTCGCCGGCGCCCGCCCCAGGAACGCGAGCGCGGCCTCCTCCGCCGCGTGCATCGCGTCCGCGTTCGCGCGCACGGCGGCGTCCACGTCGCCGACCACGCCGCCGTGATAGCTGACGATCGTCCTGTCCGCAAGCGTCCGCAGCCGCTCGGTGCTCGCGCGGGCTGCCACCGGATCCACCGCGAACACGAGCCCGTACTTCGAGAGCGTCGCCTCCGGCAGCAGGGCGTCGCCCACGAAGATCGTGCCGTCGACCTCGATCCCCATCTGCCCGACGCTGTGGCCGCCGAGGGCATGCGCGCGGATCCGGAAGCCGGCGACGTCCTGCTCCCCCTCGTGCAGCTGCTGCCCCACGGTGGAGGGCTGCGCCTGCAGGAACTTGCCCTGCAGGGCCTTGGGCGCGCCTGCGCCAAAGAGCGTGTACGGCTCGAGGTCGGGGTGCTCGACGAAATAGTGCTCGTAATGCGGCGCCGCGATCAGGCACCCCGTCCGCTTCGCGACCCATGCGTTCCCGCCTATGTGGTCGGCGTGCGCGTGGGTGTTCACGACCGCGGCCACGGACACGCCCTCGTTCTGCAGGGAGTTCGTCACCTTCCGGACGAGATTCTCGTCGAGGCCGCTGTCCACGAGCAGCGCACTTGCTCCATGCGTGACGACGCCAATGCCCGTCCCTGCCTTGGCCACGCGTACCGAGGGCGATATCTGCTCGAACATCACGCGACACCTCCCGCGCATAGGGCCACCGACCACATGGCGCCGACGGTCCAGAGGAACAGAGAGATCACCCCGTGACGGGACACACAGGCAGATCGCACGAGCGCGCGACGAGGATATCGACCGTCACGACGCGGACGAGGAAGGTCAGGTCTTCGCCATACAGCACGTGATCCTCGTTCCCCGCGATCGTGTACGCCTTGTCTTTGGGCACACGGACGGCGAGCGTCTCTCCGGCGACCATGCCGGAGCCGTCGCCGGCATCCTGCAGGCGCGCGTCGAAGCCTTCGATGACGGGGTGATAGCCCGTGGAGTTGTAGGGCTCGGGCGGCGGCGTGCCACGCTCTCCGCCGACGTAGACCTTGAGGGGCACGTCGCCGGACGTGTCGTTGGCGTCATCGAGGATCGCGTTGCCCAGCGTCGCGCGGGCGCGCAGGGCAGGATCGTTCGTGGACGCGAGCGTGCCGTTCGCATACCAGAGGACGTAGTACACCTGCGTCCCGATGCCTGCGCGCAGCGGCTCGCGCCCGAGGTCGCGCACGTTCACGATGACGCGCGACTTCGTGTCGCCCACGTGCAGCGTCACCTCGCGCGGCTCGTGCGTCGCGTTCGCGTCGGGCGTCACGCGCACGACGAGGCTCGACGTGTCCTTCCCGCGCAGCTCGACGCTGTCGTTCTCCGCCTCGAAGGTCCAGCCATCGGGTCCGTCGAAGGAGACGTCCAGCGTCTGCTTGAAGGGGGAGGTGCTCCGCAGGAAGAAGGCGAACTCCGTCGCGCGCCCCGGCTGCGCGTCGTTGATCACATAATAGGGCTCGACGTCGACGGGCGACGTCTTCTCGACGCATCCTGCGAGAAGGAGGACGAGGCCCAGGACAAGGAGCCGGCGCATGCAGCGCGCGCAGGCCGAGGGGCGCGCTTGAGGGTTGCGGGAGGGAACAACCTTCATGCTGCGTCCTCGCCGATCAGCGGTGCATGTGCCGCATGGTGGCCGTCGTGGGCACCCGCGCTGCGGGCGTCGACATCGCGCGCCGCTTCCGCCGCGAGGCGCACGAGGGGCGGGTCGCGCGCGGGGCCGCTCCCGGCCACAGGGACGGCTGGGGGATCGCCTACGCCGACGCGAACGGCGCGCTCCGATACGCGGGCCGATCGACCGCCGACGCCGCGACGGACCCGGCCTACACCGAGGCGCTCGACACGCTGGCCGCAGGGGCTGGCGCGCGCGGGGTCGCCGGAGCGAGCGAGGACCAAGCCGCGCGCAGCTCGCGCATCGTGATGCTGGCGCACGTGCGCAAGATGACGCTGGGCGCCAAAGCGATCGAGAACACGCACCCCTTCCTCGCAGAAGGGCTCGCGCTGGCCCACAACGGCACGGTGCACGGCTTCGCGGCTCCGGGCCAGAACGACACGCGCGCGCTGTTCGCGCGCCTCCTCGACGAGCGCCGCAGGGGCGCCAGCGTCGGGGACGCGCTCGTGGCACTGGCCCGCGACGTGGAGGCGCGCTCGACCTTCACCTCGCTCACGCTCCTCGTCACCGACGGCGCAAGCCTCTGGGGGCTGCGCCTCGTCGGGAACGACCCCGTCGCCTGCGCGCCCGAGGCATGCGCCTCCGACTACTACACGCTGGGCCACGCCACGCTCGCCGACGGAAGCGTCGTCCTGAGCCAGGAGCACGAGGTGCTCGGGCTTGCCGGCTGGACGCCCATCGCGGACGGCGCGCTCGTCCACGTGGACCCACATGGGCGCATCCGGACGCGCCTGGCGCTCGAAAAGCCGAAAGGGTCATCCCCCGCGTGACCCGCTCCAGACGCATGCCCAGCCTCCCCGCGCCGCCCGCAAAGCTCCTCGACGAGCTGCGCGCCTCGAAGGACACGCGCGTCAAGGTCGCGGTCTCCGACGTCGACGGGATCCTACGCGGCAAATACATGGACAAGGCGAAGTTCCTCTCCGCCGCCGAGTCCGGCTTCGGCTTCTGCAACGTCGTCTTCGGCTGGGACGCCGGCGACGTCTGCTACGACAACGCCACCTACACGGGCTGGCACTCCGGGTACCCCGACGACACCGCGCGCGTCGACCTCGCCACGATGCGCCGCGTGCCGTGGGAGAACGACGTCCCCTTCTTCCTCGCCGACTTCGCGAACGACGTGTGCCCGCGCACGCTCCTCAAGCGCACCGTCGACAGGGCGCGCGGCATGGGGTTCGCGCCCGTCTTCGGCATGGAGTTCGAATGGTTCAACTTCCGCGAGACGCCCCAATCGCTCGCCGCGAAAGGATATCGCCGACCCGAGCCCATCACCCCCGGCATGTTCGGCTACTCGATCCTGCGCGCCGGCCAGAACGAGCCCTTCTTCGCCGCGATCATGGACGAGATGGCGCGCTACGGCATCCCGATCGAAGGGCTCCACACCGAGACGGGCCCAGGCGTCCTCGAAGTCGCCCTCGGCCCCGCGGACGCACTCGAAGCAGCCGACCGCGCGCTCCTCTTCAAGACCGGCGTCAAACACATCGCCCAACGCTTCGGCATCATGCCGAGCTTCATGGCGAAATGGGACCAGAAGCTCCCCGGCTGCAGCGGCCACGTCCACCAGAGCCTCTCCGACATCGCGGGCAAGAAGAACCTCTTCCACGAGGAAGGCGACCCGCACAAGATGAGCGCGACCTACAAAAGCTATCTCGCAGGCCAGATGAGATGCCTCCCCGAGATCCTCCCCATGTTCGCACCCACCATCAACTCCTACAAGCGCCTCGTCGACGGCTACTGGGCCCCCACGAAGGTCACCTGGGGCATCGACAACCGCACCACCGCCTTCCGCGCCATCCCCGCCTCCCCCAAGGCGACGAGGCTCGAGACGCGCGTCCCCGGCAGCGACGTCCACCCCCACCTCGCCATCGCCGCATGCCTCGCGAGCGGCCTCTACGGCATCGAGAAAAAACTCGAGCTCCACGAGAGACCTATCGAAGGCAGCGCCTACCTCGACAAGCACAGCGAACGCCTCCCCCGCAACCTCCAAGAAGCGACCGCACGCATGAAAGACAGCAAGCTCGCCCGCGAACTCTTCGGCCAAGGATTCGTCGACCACTTCGTCGCCACACGCGAATGGGAATGGCGCCAATACCAAGACGCCGTCACCGACTGGGAGACCCAACGCTACTTCGAGATCATATGATCCTCACCGCTCGCGCTGCGGCGCTCGCTGTCGACCACAACCCTCTCCACGTGATATCATGACCGTCGTGCAATTCAGCTTCCCAACGACCATCCGATTCGGCCCTGGCGCGTCGCGAGAGGTCGCCTCGCATCTCGCCGCGCAAGGCCTGCATCGCCCGCTCGTCGTCACCGATGCCGGGCTCGCGAAGCTCCCCCTCCTCACCGACTTCGCGAAGGCGCTCTCCGGCGCGGCCGTCTTCAGCGACATCGCCGGCAACCCGGGCGAGGGCCACGTCGCGAGCGGCGTCGACGCGTACCGCGCGCACCGCGCCGACTGCATCGTCGGCATCGGGGGCGGCGCCGCGCTCGACGTCGCGAAGGCCATCGCCCTCATGGTCCACCATCCCGGCGCGATCCTCGACTACGAGGACGCGAGCAGCGCTCCGCAGAGCGCTGCGAGTCCGCCGTCCCCCGCAGGGGACGGCTGGAGAAAGCCGGACGCGCGCCCCGTCGACAAGGAGATCCCCTACTGGGTCGCGCTCCCCACGACCTCCGGCACTGGAAGCGAGGTCGGCCGCAGCACCGTCATCTCCGACGCGCATCACGTGAAGCGCATCATCTTCCACCCGCGGCTCCTCGCGCGCGCGGTCTTCGCCGACCCCGCGCTCACGCTCGACCTCCCGCCGAAGATCACCGCCGCCACCGGGATGGACGCGATCACGCACTGCGTAGAAAGCTATCTCGCCAAGGACCACCACCCGATCTGCGACGGCATCGCGCTCGAAGGCCTGCGTCTTGCGTCCAGGGCGCTTCCCCGAGCCGTGGCGCACGGAAGCGACATGGACGCGAGGCGGGACATGATGATGGCGAGCATGATGGGCGCCATCGCCTTCCAAAAAGGGCTCGGCGTCGCCCACAGCTGCGCCCACGCCCTGAGCGCCGTCGCGGACCTCCACCACGGCCTCGCCTGCGCCATGATGATCGACCACGCCATCGCCATGAACGTCCCCGCGCGCGAGGAGCGCTTCCGGGAGATGGCCCGCGTCGTCGGCGCCAAGGAGCAGACCGCGGCCAGCTTCCTGCGCTGGCTCGCCGACCTCAAGGCCGAGATCGGCATCCCCGCCAGGCTCACGCAAGCCGGCGTCACACCAGAGCACCTCATCCGACTGCCCGACGCAGCCTTCGCGGACAGCTGCCACCAAAACAACCCAGTGCCCGTGACGACGCAGGATCTCCAGCGCATCTTCCACGAGGCCGCCTGAGATGCTCGACGTCCACAACCCCGCCACAGGCGAACGCATCGCCCGCATCGACGCCGACACGCGCAACGACGTCGCCCGCAAAGCGCGCGCCACCCGCGCCGCCCAGCCATCCTGGCAAGAGATCGGCCTCGCAGCACGAAGCGAGATCCTCCGCACGCTGGGCCAACAGCTCCGAGGCCGCAAAGAAGACCTCGCCCGCACCCTCACCACCGAGGTCGGCAAACCCATCACCCAAAGCCGCCGCGAGCTCGACGGCACCCTCACCCGCCTCGACCACTTCCTCGCAGACTCCGCCGCTGCTGCGGCGGAGTCTGTGGTGTACGAGGATGGCTCGATGAAAGAGCTCGTCGAGCGCGAACCGCTGGGCGTCATCGCCAACATCAGCGCGTGGAACTACCCCTACTTCGTCGGATCGAACGTCTTCCTCCCCGCGCTCCTCATGGGGAATGCCGTCCTCTACAAGCCCAGCGAATACGCCACGCTCACCGGCCTCGCCATCGCCGAGATGATGCATGCCGCGGGTGTACCGCCGGACGTCTTCGCCCCGGTCGTCGGCGGCGGCGACGTCGGCGCCTCGCTCCTCGCCGAGGACATCGACGCGGTCTTCTTCACGGGCTCCAACGCCACGGGCCGCCGCATCGCCGCCGCCGCGGGGGAGCGCATGATCCGCGCGCAGCTCGAGCTGGGCGGCAAGGACCCCGCCTACGTCGCGGACGACGTCGACGTGGGCGCCGCCGCCGCCTCGCTCGCGGACGGCGCGTTCTACAACGCAGGCCAATCGTGCTGCAGCGTCGAGCGCATCTACGTGCACGAGCGCATCCACGACGCGTTCGTCGACGCGTTCCTCGCAGAGGTGAAGACGTTCCAGGTGGGCGACCCGATGGACGAGCGCACGTACATCGGCCCGCTCGCTCGCCGGCAGCAGCTCGACGTGCTCGATGCGCAGGTCTCCGACGCGAAGGCCAAGGGCGCCCGGCTGCGCTGCGACGGGGCGCGCATCGATGGACCGGGCTGGTACTACGCGCCCACGGTCCTCACCGACGTCGACCACACGATGCTCGCCATGCGCGAGGAGAGCTTCGGTCCGATCATCGGCATCCAGCGCGTGCGCGACGACGCGGAGGCCCTGCGGCTGATGAACGACAACGAGTTCGGGCTCACCGCCGCCGTCTATTCGCGGGACGAGGCGCGCGCGGCGGCGATCCTGCGCCGCGCGCGCGCGGGCTCGGCCTACTGGAACTGCTGCGACCGCGTCTCCCCGCGTCTTCCCTGGTCGGGGCGCGGCGCCTCGGGGTATGGCGCGACGCTCGGACGCGACGGCATCCTCGCGATGACGCAGCCCAAGGCCTGGCACCTCAGGAGCGGCCCTTGACGGCCCACGCGCGCGCCACGAGCGCGATCGAGCCGTCCCCGCGCGCCGGCACGCGGCGCCGCATCTCCTCGCGCAGCGCGTCGTGCGCCTTGGGCTCCAGCGACGCGAGGTAGCCCGGCGCGGGCCCCTGTCCTCCAAGGAACGGGCGCCAGAGATCCTCGAAGTCCGCGAAGACCGTCGGCACGTCGATGGCGCGCGTCTCCACGCCCGCGAAGCCCGCGTCGCAGAAGAGCGCGTGGAGGGCCTCCGGCTGGCAGAGCGGGAAGCGCGCGCCCTCATCCAGCGCCTTCGCGCGCGCGTCGAGGACGCCCGCGGCATCCCAGAAGCGGCGCAGCATCTCCATCTTCCCGGCGTAGTCCCACACGTAGAGCGCGACGACGCCGCCGGGCCGCACCACGCGGCGCATCTCGCGCGCCATGCGCAAGGGCTCCGGGAGGAAGTTCGCGACGAGCCCGGAGGCGGCGGCGTCGAAGGACGCGTCGGGGAACGGGAGCGCCTGGGCGTCCGCGACCTCGAAGCGGGCGCGCTCGCCGCCGAGTAGCGCGCGCGTGCTCTCCACGTAGGCGGGCGAGAGGTCGACCCCCGTCACGCGCGCGGCGCCCGCGGCGAGCGCGGCCTCCGAGAGGGCGCCGCTGCCGCACCCCACGTCGAGCACGCGCGCCCCCGTCGGGAGCTGCGCCCATGCGAGGAACGCGGGCGCGATCCGGCGCGACCACCGGCCGACATAGGCCTCATACGCATCCGCCTGGTTCCACGCGTCGGGCATGGCGGGGTCAGGCGCGCTGGGGCGCAAAAGGGAGACGGACTGGCGCGACCGCCTGCGCGCCGAGGCGATCCGCAGCGCGCACGACGACTTCGACCTCCTCTACCACGTCTCCCTCGCGCCCGCGTTCCCGCCCGGCTACGACATGCCCGGCATCGTCGCGATCACGTTCCGCCTGCGCGAACGGGCTCGCGGCGGCCATCTGTTCGTCACCGCGCTCGACCCGGCCGCGGCGGTGCGCCTGGGCGGGCGGCTGGGCCTTGCGCCCGAGGAGGCGCTCGCGATGGTGGACTCGCACGAGCGGATGCACGTGGAGCTCCAGCTCGCCGGCGTGCCTGAGGAAGTGGAGGAGGCGCGCTCGCGGTTCCTCGATGCGGTGTGGCTCTCCCTGCGTCACCCGCGCGCCGAGGCGCTCGTGCGCACGGGAGCGTTCGGGCTCGTGAGCGAGGTGGGCGCGGACTTCTGGGAGCGCCTCCTCGACCCCGAGGCCAAGGCTGAAGCGCAGCGCCCGCGTTGACCCGTCCATGCGCATCCGGCTGCTGCTGGTCCTTGCCCTCGTAGCCGGCTGCGTCACGCCCGACGCGCACTCGCCCACCCCCGAGACGAACGTCACGAGCCCCACGGGCGACGCGAGCATGCCGAACGGAACGATGTCGATGCCCCCGATGGGGGAGCGCATGGCGGTCGCGACGGAGCCGTTCCTGCTCATGAGCGACCACACGATGACGGTCGTGCCGCGCGACGCGCAGCCGATCCCGGAGGCGACGGTCGCCGAGACGGCGCGCGCGACGGCCTTCTACGAATCGTTCGCGAGCGGGCTCGAGCTCACGCCGTGGACGGGTCCCCCCTCGCGCAGCGCGTGGGAGACGACCGCGGACCTCGACATCACCGTGAAGTTCAAGACGAACGCTCCTGCCGTCGGAACGAACCCGAGCCCGGCGGGCTTTCCGGCCGTCGGCGGCTGGTTCGGCACGACCGAGCGCGCGGCGTTCTTCGTCCTTGCGACGGACGCGCCGCAGACGCTCGAAGCCAACAAGGTCTACACGGTGCATCTCGTCGCGACGCCGCCGAAGGGCGGATTCTTCCTGCGGGAGGGAGAGCATCTCGCGCTCACGACCTTCCTCTCCTACCAGGTCGCGGATGGGAGCGCGCCCATGTACGTCGTGGGCGGCGACGAGCCCGCGGGCTTCGCGCTCGTCCACGAGCACTTCAACCTCACGGCGCCCACCGCGACCGTGCTCTACGACAAGAGCGGCGAGGTGGGGCCCAACCCCGGCTTCACGGGCGACATGCAGCAGACCCCGGTCGACGTGCCGTTCAAGGTGCCGCCGGACGCGCTCTTCGTCGTGCTCGAGATCACGGGCGCGCCGAAGGCCGGGACGCGGGTCGACCTGGATGTGGGCGCGCGCACGGCAGGCGGCGACGTCATCGCCTCGGGCTCGAGCCCCGAGGCGACGGAGATGGTCGTGCTCGGCCCGGGGAACCTTGCGGCGTACGGGCGCGACCTCGTCGCGCGCGTCACGAGCTCGTCGAACCCGTCGGGCGCGACGTTCGCGCTGAAGATCACGTCCTACGCACCCTAGAATCCTGGGAGCGCGCGCGTGGTCCCGCGTCGGAACGCGACGGCCTGGAACGCGCTTCCGAGGCGCGCGGGGCTCGTGAGCTCGTGGTCGTCCACGTCGAGCGCGGTGAGGAGATCCTCCTGCGTCACGAGCCCCAGCTCCTCCAAGCCGGCGTCGGTGGCGGCGCGCGCGACCGCGCTCCAATCGACGTCGGCCGTCATGTCCTGCTCGCCCACGCTCGCGTACCAGTCGTGGTTCTGGCCGTGCGCGCGGTACGCGGCGAGCGTACCGTTGGGACGCGTCTGCGCGTAGAGCGCGGGAGCGGGGTCGCCGTAGTCGATGAAGAGGAGGAACCCAGGGTCCGCGAGGCGCGCGGCGGCTCGCACGAACGCGGGGAGGTCGGGCGCGACGTCGCAGATCTGTCCGCGGGCGGGCGCGACGCCAGGGAACCGGTCGTCGCACGGGAGCAGCCGGTCGCGCAGGTGGCCCGACGCATCGAGGTCGACGTACACCTCGAAGTCCGAGCGCGGCCCGCCGACGATGCGCCGGACCGGCAGCGCATCGAGGACCTCGTTGCCGAACACGAGCGTCGGCGCGCCCGTTGGGATCTCCTCGATGCGCGCCACCGCGCGCGCGCCCGCGCTCGCCTGCTGCGCGCGCAGCCCCGCGCTCGCGTCGACCGTCCAATATTCGACGTCGGGGAGAGCCTCGATCACGTGGCGCGCGAGCGCGCCGGTGCCGGCCCCGATCTCGACCACGCGCGGCATGCCCGAGGCGGCCACGAGGCGCGCGATGGCATCGCGGAACGCAGGGTACCGCACGCTCGTGGAGAAGTCGCCGTCGGGCCCGATGGCGGGGCCGCGTCCGTAGTACGCGTCCAGGCAGCGCGCCATGTAGCGGTCGAAACGCATGGGGCCCTCGCGGCGGATCTCGGCCTTGATCTCCTCCACGAGCCCGGTCAACGACGGCTCGCCCCGGGATAGAGATCGGCACGGAACCCTGGCAGGGGCGGTTCCTTCGCGACGCCGCGTCCGAGGCAGAGCACGCGGAAGCGCTCGCCCATCGCGGTGGGCATGAGAAGGCTCTTGCCCGCGGCGTACGCGTCGTGGTCGCCTCGCCCCATCGCGCTCATCATGTCCTCGACGAGGCCGAGGTCCGCGAGGAACTCGCCTTGGCTGCGGGCGCCCAGGACCTCGAAGCCGCGGGCGAGCGCGAGCCGTTCGATCGCGGCGAAGTCCACGTCGGCCGTGATGTCCTGCTCTCCGGGCGCCCGAAGCGGCGAGGTCACCTGGTGCTTCGAGAAGCCGCGCAGCGTGCCGCCGGGGCGAGGCGGGCCGGCCGCGTAGTCGAGGAAGAGCGCGATGCAGCGCGGCGCGGCGACCGCCATCGCGTCGAGGAGCGCGCCCGCCTCGACGCACACCTCGGCGACGTCGCCCTCCTGCAGGTCCGAAGGGACGCTGGCGGGTCCCAGCGTGAGGGGCCCGGTCGTCTCGACGAACTCTTCGTCCCGCCACACGACGTAGCCTTCGCGCGCGCCCTCGGGGGTCATGTGGATCCGGTGGACGGGCAGCGCGTCGAGGAGCTCGTTCGCGACGAAGATCGTGGGCCGGGGGCGCAGCTCCCCGAGCGATGACGCGACCTGGAGGCCGCGCGCCTCCTGCTTCTTCGCAAGGCCCACCGAGGGCTCGACCACCGTGATGTCGACTCCCAGCTGCGAGGCGAGGTCGCCGCGGCCGCCTCCGAGCTCGACGACGCGCGCGATGCCGTCCATGCGCGCGAGTGCGCCTTTCACGAAGCGCGACAAGGCGAGCGGGAAGAGCGAGACGTTCGAGGCGGTGTAGAAGTCGCCCTCCGCGCCGATGTCGGGCCCCCTCGCGTAGTACGCCTGCGCCGCGGCGGCCATGAAGTCGCGCACCGTCATCGGCCCGTCCTTCTCGATGCGCGCGCGCAGCTCGTCCGCGAGGGGCACGCGCCGCGCATGCGGGGGGCGGCATTTCTATTCGACGGGCTCGTCCAGCTCCCCGGCTTCCAGCGCGCCCGTGTCCCACTCGTCGAGGAGCCGGTTGGGCTCGGCCAGGATCGTGGGGTCGAGGAGCATCTCGAGGCGCTGCGCCCCGCGGCGCTCCTCCGCCTCGAGCCCGGCGAGCGTCTCGCGCAGCAGGAGGATCAGCTTGCGACGCGCGGTGGGCTCGTGTCCGTACTCGCTCGACCACTTGCGCCAGGCCGGGCGCCGGTGCGCGAGCTTCCACTTCGTTCCTTCCATCACGGTCTGATAGCTGTTCGAGTCGAGCTTGCGCACGCGCTGGTGGGCGAGGACGTACCAGTGGAACATCGTCCCTTCGGGCGCACCGCTGCCGGCGGGAGCGCTCGTGCGGCGGCGCTTGGTCGCGCGGAAGCTGAAGTCCCAGCGGTCGGGGGCGACCTTGCGCTCGCGCCAGCGGCCCTCGGGATAGCCCCAGTCGTGGGCGCCGCCGACGGGCATGCCCGTGTAGGTCCGACCGTCGAAGACTTTCGTCGCGTCGTAGCCCACGAGCACTCTTCGCGCGTCCTCGCCTTCAAAGCGCGCCAAGGCCCCCGAGCTGCTCCTCTGCCTGCCTGGCCCACCCCTTGTTGGCGACGGGGGACGCGGGGCTCGGATGGAGCACGCGGCCGATCCTCGCGCGGTCCCCGACCACGCGGCGTGCCCGCTCCTCGGCGAACCGGCCGACGCCCACGACGATCTCCGGCGCGAGCGCGCGCACGACGGCGTCGAGGTGCGCGTCGCACGCGGTCTCGAGCGCTTCGACCGCTTTCGCGCCCAGCTGCGGCGGCGTCAGGTTCTTGCCGGCCTCGTCGAAGAAAAGGAGCGGGCAGTAGTTGACGATGAAGAAGCGCTCGAAGAACGCGGGCGCGGCGCCGTAGCGCCCTTGCGCCCAGCCATAGAGGCGCGAACCGGAGGGCTCGCGGCGCGCGCAGGCGAAGCCGGTGACGGGGCGCTTGGGGTGCGCTCGGGCGGGCTGCGCGTGCTCGCCGGAGATCCCCATCCAGTCGCGCACGTAGACGACGTCGCCGAAGGGGACTCCCGTCTGGCCCATGCCCCACGGACCCGGGTTCATGCCGACGAGGAGCGCGCGGCGCTTCCCCTTCCCGAACGTCTCGGCATACTTCGCGTGCGCGCCCCAGGCGTAGCGCAGCGGGTTGTAGACGTAGGGCGCGAGATGGTCGAGCGCGTCGCAACGGTCGCGAAGCGTCTTCGCCGCCTCGAGCACGGACATGCGACGGGCAAGCGCCTGACCGCTCTAAAGGATGGCGTCGAGATCCTCGCCCCATCCGGCGTTGTTGGCCGGGTTCGCGGGCGACGGGTGACGGACGGCATGGATCGCGGCAGAGGGCGCGATGCGCCGCACCTGCGCCTCGACGAACTGGCCCATCGGGACGAGGACGCAGGGCGCGAGCGCGTCCAACGCATCCTCGAGCCAGGCGTCGCACGCCGGCTGCAGGCGCGCGAGCGCGTGCTTCGCGAGCGACGGCAGCGGAATGTTGCGCCCCTGTGCATCGAGGAGAAGGAGCGGGCAATAATTGGTCACGAAGCAGCGCTCGAAGAACGCCTTCGCGGTGCCGAATCGCCGCTTGGCCCAGCCGTAGAATTTGCCGCCGCTGGGATCGCTGCGGGTGGAATCGAAGCCGAGGATCGGCCGCTTCGGATGCGTCCTCAGAGGTGGCGCCACGTGGCCCCCGATGCCCATCCACCCGTGCGCCCACGCGACGTCCGCGAAGGGGACGCCCGTCTGCGCCATGCCCCACGGACCCGGGTTCATGCCGACGAACAAGGCGCGCCCGCGGGCGTCGCCGTAGGCGCGGAGGTACTTCTCGTGCGGATCCCAGGCGTAGCGGAGCGGGTGGTAGGCGTGCGCGACGCCGGGGAGCTCCACCTCGTCCAGCGCGTCCCTCAGGCGCGCTGCTGCCTCCACGAGCCGCATGGCTTGCGGTGGGCCCCTCGTGCCAAGAGGTTGGCGGCTGCCTCTTCACCGAGCCCGGGCCGTGGGCGCCTTCTTTCCGCTCGAAGTCGGCGCGGCAGCGCCGACTTCGCGAGCGAGGAGCGGTTTGAGGAACTGGCCGGTGTAGCTTTCTGGGACCGCGGCGACTTGTTCGGGCGTGCCTTCGGCGACGATGCGGCCCCCTTTTTCGCCGCCTTCGGGACCGAGGTCGACGAGCCAGTCGGCGTGTTTGATGACGTCGAGGTTGTGCTCGATGACGAGGACCGTGTTGCCGGTGTCCGCAAGGCGGTCGAGGACGCCGAGGAGGCGCTCGATGTCGGCGAAGTGCAGCCCTGTCGTGGGCTCGTCGAGGATGTAGAGCGTCTTTCCGGTGGCGCGCTTCTGGAGCTCGGTCGCGAGCTTCACGCGCTGGGCTTCGCCGCCGGAAAGGGTGGTGCTGCTCTGCCCCAGGCGCATGTAGCCGAGGCCGACGTCGAGAAGCGTCTGGAGGGCGCGCTTCATCGCGGGCACGGCCTCGAAGAACGTGTGCGCTTCCTCGACCGTCATGTCGAGGACCTCCTTGATCGTCTTGCCCTTGTAGCGCACCTGGAGGGTCTCGCGGTTGTAGCGCGCGCCTTTGCATTCTTCGCAGGGGACGTACACGTCGGCGAGGAAGTGCATCTCGATCTTCACGGTGCCGTCGCCCTCGCACGCCTCGCAGCGGCCGCCTTTCACGTTGAAGCTGAACCTCCCCGGCTGGTAGCCGCGCGACTTCGCGTCGGGCGTCTGGGCGTAGAGGTCGCGGATGTTCGTGAAGAGGCCCGTGTAGGTCGCCGGGTTCGAGCGCGGCGTGCGGCCGATGGGCGACTGGTCGATGATGATGACCTTGTCGATCTGCTCGATCCCCTCGAGCTTCGCGTGCTTCCCGGGCTGCTCCATCGCGCCGTTGAGCTTGCGAGCGAGCGCCTTGTAGAGCACGTCGTTGATGAGCGTGGACTTTCCGGATCCCGACACGCCGGTGACGCAGACGAACTTGCCGAGCGGAAAGCGCGCGTCGACGTTCTTGAGGTTGTTCTCGCGAGCGTTCTTCACGACGAGCGCCTTGCCGGTGCCTTCGCGCCGAACCGAGGGGATCGAGATCTGGCGCTTGCCGCTCATGAACTGCCCCGTGATGCTCTTCGGGTTGCGCAGGATCTGCGCGGGCGTCCCTTCGGCGATGATCTGCCCGCCGTGCTCCCCGGCACCGGGCCCCAGGTCCACGACCCAGTCCGCCGCGCGGATCATCTCCTCGTCGTGCTCGACGACAAGGAGCGTGTTGCCAAGCTCGCGCAGCCCCTTCAGCGACTCGATGAGACGCTGGTTGTCGCGCTGGTGAAGGCCGATCGAGGGCTCGTCCAGGATGTAGAGCACGCCGACGAGCCCGGAGCCTATCTGCGTGGCGAGGCGGATGCGCTGCCCTTCGCCGCCCGAGAGCGTCGCGCTGCTGCGATCCAGCGTCAGGTAGTCCAGCCCGACGTCGATCATGAACTTGAGCCGCTCGCGGATCTCCTTCACGACCTCGTGCGCGATGTGCTTCGAGCGGTCGTCGAGCGACTGCTCGTACTCGAGGAACCACCCGTAGAGACGCCCGACGGGCATGGACGAGACGTCGGCGATGCTCTTCCCGGCCACGAGGACATGCAGGATCTCAGGCTTCAACCGCTGCCCCTTGCACGCCTTGCAAGGCTTCGATGCCATGAGCCCCTGGATCGACTCGCGCTTCGACTCGCTCTCCGTCTCCTTGAAGTAGCGCTGGAGGCGAGGCACGATGCCTTCGAACATGTCGTACCCCTCCCAGATGCGGCCGCTCGACATCTCGTACTTCACCTTGATGCGGCGATCCGTCCCGTAGAGGATGACCTCCTTCGCGCTGTCGCTGAGCGACTTCCACGGCGTGGCCATGCTGAACTTGAACGCGCGCGCCAGCTGCTCCAGCTCGTAGAGTACCCACGGCATCGAGCGCTTCACCGTCCCATGCAGGCAGCCATCGTGGAGCGACGCCTCCGCGTCGGCGATGATCACGTCGGGATCGACCTCGAGCGAGAAGCCCAGGCCCACGCAATCCGGACACGCCCCGTGCGGCGCGTTGAACGAGAACGATCGCGGAGCGAGCTCAGCCATCGAGAATCCGCATTTCGTGCACGCGAACTTCTCGCTGTAGACGTCCAGCTGCGGCTCGACGTCCTTCAAGACCCGCATCTCGCCCTCGCCCAGCTTCAGGCACTGCTCGACGGAATCGGTGAGGCGCTGGCGCGCGTCCGCCGACCGGTCCGCCTTGCGGACCACGATGCGGTCGACGACGATCTCGATCGTGTGCTTCTCGTAGCGCGCGAGCTTCCAGTCGTCGTCCACGGTGCCCAGCGCGCCGTTCACCCGCACGCGCTCGAACCCTTGCGACTTGTACTCGGCGAAATTCTTCTTGTACTCGCCCTTGCGGTCCTTCACGACCGGCGCGAGGAGATGCAGCTTCGTCCCCTCGGGGTAGGCGAGCAGCCGCTCGACGATCCCGTCGGGCGTCTGCCCCTTGATCGGCGTGCCATCCTTCGGACAGTGCGGCTGGCCGAGGTTCGCGTAGAGGACGCGAAGGTAGTCGAAGATCTCCGTGATCGTGCCGACGGTGGAGCGAGGATTCTTCGACGTCGTCTTCTGGTCGATCGAGATCGCGGGGGAGAGGCCTTCGATGCTGTCGCAGTCGGGCTTCTCCATCTGGCCGAGGAACTGGCGCGCGTAGGCAGAGAGCGACTCGACGTAACGCCGCTGGCCTTCCGCGTAGAGCGTATCGAAGGCCAGGCTCGACTTGCCCGACCCCGAGAGGCCGGTGATGACCACGAGCTTGTCTCGGGGGAGCGTCACGTCCACGTTCTTGAGGTTGTGCTCGCGCGCACCCCTTACGATGATCTCGTCTCTCACCTAGAATCGGCCGCCCATCCCTCCGTATCGTATTTAGCGGTTTGTCGGTGGCGACCGAATGGACGGGACTCGCCTCGGGGAAGGGGCCCATCCGGACCCGTCCGGATCGAGGGCCGAAGGCCCGAGAGAGGACGAATCGCAGCGAGAGACCAGTTCTTCGTCCGACCCCAGATCCGGCGGCGGCGGTGGGGCGGCTGGATCCACCGGGCGCCAGGTGGATCCAGGTGGATCCAGGTGGATCCAGGTGGCTAAGGGCCCAGCGTCAGGACCGGCTTCACGCGCCCCACGACGCGCCCGCTCCAGTTCGTGAGCGTCGGCATCCACCAGGTGCCCAGCACCTCGAACGCGCGACCTTCCAACCAGGCGAGCTGGCGGAGCGCCTCGATCGTGGCGGGCGGGACCGGTCGACCTGCGCCGTCCTCCGCCTTGAGGAAGAGGCCCATGCCGGTCCGCAGGTCGCCGACGCCTTCGCACCCTTCCGCGCCGGCTTTGGCGACGAGCCGATCGTCGCTCGCGCCCATGAGGTCCGTGTCGAAGCTTTCCCCGCCGCCCACCATCTCGGGATGGTGCACCATCGCGTCGCGCAGGCGCGCGAGCGCGGCGGCGGACGGCGGCGCGACGCCCTGCGGCATGGCGAGCCGCGCGAAGAGGAGCGCCGCGTTCGACAGCGGGAGCGCGAAGTTGGGCGCGCTGCATCCGTCCGTGCCGACGCGCACGTCGCCCTGCGGCATGCCGGCGACCTCGGCCACGCTGCGAAGGATCGCTTGCTGCGCAGCCGAGTCGCGTTGCCAGTAGTCCGCGGGGTCGCCCCCCAGATGCTTCTGCAGGAGCATCATGCCCGCGTGCTTCCCGCTGCAGTTGTGGTGCAGGGGCGTCGTGCGGCCGCCCTTCAGCGCATCTTTCGCGAGCTTCGAGCGCGGCGCGTGCGTCCCGCACTGGAGGAGTGCCGCCGATACGCCGCCCTTCTCGAGCATGCGGGCCGCGGTCTCGACGTGCAGGGGCTCGCCGCTGTGGCTTCCGCAGCAGAGCGCGAGCTCCTGCTTGGTGAGCCCGAAGGCATCCGCGGCCCCCGACGTCACGAGCGGGACGGCCTGGAAGGGCTTCGCCGCGCTGCGCAGATACGTGACGAACGATGCGTCGCCCGCCTCGTGCACGACGCTGCCTGCCCCGTCCACGACGACCACGTGGACGCGATGCACGCTTTCCACGACGTCGCCACGCACGATCTCGACACCCACGGGGGCCGGCTTCACGCGGGAGCCAAGCCCCTCCGACGAAAGAGCCTTTCCTCACCCGCCGCCCACGGCGCCCGGCTGCCGGCGGAGCGCATCCGGGGCCGCGCCTGCTTCGAGCTGCGCGACGAAGGCCGTGACGGCGGCAAGCGGGGCGAGCTCGAGCGCGTACACGCGGCCGCGGCCGGCGGCGCGATCGGCGACGAGGCCGGCTTCGCGCAGGAGAGCGAGGTGCTTCGACACGGCGGGGCGGCTGATGCGGGAGAATTCGGACGCGATCTCGCCCGCGGGTCGGGAGCCGCGCGCGAGGAGCGCGAGGATCTGGCGGCGCGTGTCGTCGGCGAGCGCGCGGTAGACGAGCTCCTGCTGGGCGGGGGCCTTGCGGCGCGCGCGGGTCTTGGGGGCGGCCATCGCATTGTGTAACCGTTCGGTTACGCATCAAGCTTGCGTTGCGCGCCGCAGCGTGACGATCGCGACCTCGGGCCAGGCGCCCACGCGCAGCGGGACCGCCCAGTAGTTCGTGCCCGGATGGATGTAGAGCGAGGACGCGTCGCGCTGATAGCTTCCCATGGCAAGCTCGAGGAACGGGCTCGCGAGGCTCCACTTCAGCCATGGGACCGAGAGCTGTCCGTGGTGCGTGTGCCCGGAGAGCGTGAGGTGCACTCCGCGCGCCTGGAGCGCGGGCCAGAGGGCGGGGTTGTGCGCGAGGGCGAGGACGAAGGCGCCCGGCGGCACGTCGGCGAGCGTCTTCGGGATGTCGGGCGCCACCTCGGGCTGCGCGTCGCCGAACGTGCGCAGCCCAGCCGGGTCGCCCGTGCCGGCGATCCAAAGCCGCGCGCCTTGGCGCTCGATGGGCGTCGCTTCGTTCACGAGGACGCGCATCCCGGCCGCCTGCATCCCGTCGCGCACGCCCGGCCAACCCGCATACACGTCGTGGTTGCCGGCGATCGCATAGACGCCCAACGGCGCGCGAAGCGGCCCGAAGAACGCGGCGAAGCGCGCGACGTCCACGTCGTAGTCGTCCACCTGGTCGCCGGTGTGCGCGACGAGGTCGGGCTTCTCGCGCTCGACCGCGCGCACGATGCGGCGGAGGAAGCGGGCGCTCGTGTGCGGCCCCACGTGGAGGTCGGAGAGCTGCGCGATGCGCACGCCATCGAACGCCTCGGGAAGATCGGCGAACGTGAACGTGAGCCGTCGGACGACGAGCGCCTTGGAGCCGACGTAGCCCACGACGATGAGGAGGAGCGCCGCCGCGCCCGCGAGGAGCGCGCCCGTGCGTCCCGCCGCGAGCGGCGCGTGGAAAGGGAGGCCCAGCACGAAGCCGAACGCGCCGGCAAGACTTGCAGGAAGAAGCACGATCTGCGCGTACCAGAAGGGGCGCATCACGAAGAGTCGTGTGGCTTTCGTGGGGTATGCGTCCGGACGGAAGCTGCGGATGAGGAGGACGATCGCAAGGAGGAGGTAGGCGTAGATGGCGACGAAAGGCCACCAGCCGCCGGGCGCAAGGCCGTGCAGGAGTGCCGCCACGACCGCGAGGTGGAGCGTGGTCCAACCGGTGAAGACGAGGGCGACGCGCGGGAGGAAGCTGGATGTCGTGGGCTTCTCCCGTGTGGGTGCTGCGGTGGCCGTCGCGTCCGTCACAGTGCCAGTGTCGCTGCGCTTCCTCTTGGCGCTTTCTGCGACGCTCCGAGCACATCCTTGCCTGGGCCGAAATTTTTCTGCGGAAAAATTTCGGGTCCCCCATTCGGCAAGGACGGGAGTGGCGGTGTAGCCTGATCTCGGCAAAGCCTACCATCGGCTTCCACTTGTCACCGAGGACTGCCACCCCCTGCTTCCCACAAGATCGGACTATCGTTGTCGACGGGCGCCGGATCGGACGATGAAAGACTAATGATAGCATCGCGCATCATACTACACAGGGATCGCACATGCCGGTCAACGTGAAAGTCATTGCTGCGAGCGCAATTGCCATCTTGGCCCTACTTTTGGGATGGGCGGCCGTGATGGCTATCAAAGAGTGGATCACGACGAACCCCACATACGCCCTGGCGACGCTAGTGGTCGTCGGAGGCGTTGTTGTTACCGTTGCCGGTCCACGGCGCGGAGGCCGGTTCACGCCGCTCATCGGAGCGGGTATGATCATTGCGGACGTGGTGCTCTTCTATTTCGCCTAAGCCTGCACCATGAGGGGCCGGCGTCAAGAGCAAGATAGCACCTCACACCCATCCCCGCCAGCCGTCGTGCGAAATTTTCCGCAGAAGAATTTCGCTCCCTCGCGTGAGCGCGGGCTCACGCGGGTGGCTTCTCCGCTTCCAGACGCATCCGTATCTCCCGGAGCTTGTCCCTGTACATCGCGGCCGTCTCGAAGTCGAGCCGCTTGGCCGCGGCACGCATCTTCGCCTCCAGCTCGTCGGCGAGGACGAGCAGGGAATCCGTGTCCGCCTCGGCGAGCTTGATCTCCACTTCCTGCTCCTTCCTCTCCCGCATCTTGCGGAGCGCCTTCACGATCGTCTGCGGCGTGATGCCGCGAAGCTCATTGTGCTCCTCCTGCTTCGCGCGGCGGCGTCGCGTCTCGTCGATCGCGCGCTGCATGGAGCCCGTGATCTGATCCGCATAGCAGAGCACCTTGCCGTTCACGTTGCGCGCCGCGCGACCGAACGTCTGGATCAGGGAGGTCTCGCTCCTGAGGAAGCCTTCCTTGTCCGCGTCGAAGATCGCGACGAGGGAGACCTCGGGAAGATCGAGGCCTTCGCGCAGGAGATTGATGCCCACGAGCACGTCGAACTGGCCACTGCGCAGATCCTCGAGCAGGTCCACGCGGTCGAGCGTCGTCACGTCGCTGTGCAGGTAGCGCACGCGGACGCCGTGGCTCGCGTAGTAGTCGGTGAGGTCCTCCGCCATGCGCTTCGTGAGCGTCGTCACGAGGACGCGCTCGTTCTTCGCGGCGCGAGCGCGGATCTCGCCCAGGAGATCGTCGACCTGGCCCGAGGACGGGCGGATCTCGATCACGGGATCCAGGAGGCCGGTCGGGCGGACGACCTGCTCGGCGATCGTCTCGCTCACCTCGAGCTCGTACGGGCCCGGAGTCGCGCTCACGTGCACGGTCTCGGTGGTGCGGCCGCGGAACTCGTCGAAGGTGAGGGGACGATTGTCGACCGCGCTCGGCAGGCGGAAGCCGAAGTCGACGAGGACCTGCTTGCGGCTGCGATCGCCATGGTACATGCCGCGCACCTGCGGCACGGTGACGTGCGACTCGTCGATGATCGTGAGGAAACCCTCTGGGAAGTAGTCGAGGAGCGTGTAGGGCGGCTCGCCGGCCTTCTTGCCGGTGAAGTGGCGTGAGTAGTTCTCGATGCCGTTCATGTAGCCGATCTCGCGCAGCATCTCGAGGTCGTACTTCGTGCGCTGCTCCAGCCGCTGAGCTTCGAGGAGCTTCCCCTGCCGCTGGAACTCGGCGAGCCGCGCCTCCAGCTCGACGGTGATGCTCTTCGCGACCCGCTCGATCTCGCTTGGAGAGGAGACGAAATGCTCCGCGGGGTGGATGACGGCTTCGTTCAGCTTCCTCCGCACGACGCCCGTGATCGGATCCACGAGCGAGATGCTCTCCAGCTCGTCGCCGAAAAGCTCGATCCGGTGCACGTTCTCGCCGTCGGGCGAGCGCACCTCGACGACGTCGCCGCGGGCGCGGAACTGGCCCCAGTCGGGCGCCTGGTCGTTGCGCTTGTAGTAGATGTCGATGAGCCGGCGGAGCAGGACCTCCCGGTCGAGCTTGTCACCGACCTTCAGCACAAGGTGCTGGTCGTGGTACTCCTTGGGGTCGCCCAGGCCATAGATGCAGGAGACGGACGCGACGACGATGACGTCGGGCCGCGTCATGAGCGCCGCGGTCGTGGCGTGGCGCATCTTCTCGATCTCCTCGTTCCTGTCCGACTCCTTCGCGATGTAGAGGTCCTTCGACGGGACGTACGCCTCGGGCTGGTAGTAGTCGAAGTAGCTGACCCAGTAGGAGACCGCGTTGTCGGGGAAGAACTCCTTCATCTCCTCGTAGAGTTGCGCGGCGAGTGTCTTGTTGTGCGACACGATGAGCGTCGGCCGGCCGATCTGCTGGATGACGTTCGCCATCGTGTACGTCTTGCCCGAGCCCGTGACGCCCAGGAGCGTCTGGTCGCGCTGCCCCTTCCGGATCCCCTCCACGAGCGTCTTGATCGCCTCGGGCTGGTCGCCCGCCGGCGCGTAGGGCGCCCGCAGGTCGAAGGGGGACTTCGCGACGGACGCGGATCTCGGGGCCACTGCCCCGAACGAGGCCGCGCTCCGGGATGAAGCTTCGCGGAGGGCGGCCGAAAGCGGGAAAAGCCACGAGGGCCCTCGAAGCGCGTGGGCCGCCTCCTGCTCGCCATCCTCCTTCTCGCGCCGGCGGCAGCGGCCGCCCCGGTCGCGATCGAACCCACGGGCGACGCGGAAGCCGACGCCGTCGCCGTGAGCGGCACGAAAGACGCGCACAGCAGCTGCAGCGCCTTCGGCACGATCCCCTGCGCTGCCGTGAGCGGCACGGGGAACGCAAGCGGCTCCTCGCGCGTGGAGGGAGCGCATCTCCTCGTCTGCCCGACGAACGGCTTCGGCACGCCGCACTGCCTCGTGAACGGCGACGACGACCAGGAGGTCGCGAGCGCGAGCCTCGAGGGCCACGCGGAAGGAGGCGCGGCAAGCCTCGCCCCCACGGGCCGCGCCAACGGCTCCCTCGTCGCCGTCGGACGCGATGGCGCCCGCGGGAGCCTCCTCGCCGTCGGAGGCGACGCCGATGGGACGATCGCGGTGTCGACGGGCCAGGCGCATGGGATCGTCGCCGTCGGGGCGGGCGAGGCGAGGGGGTTCATCGCCGCCTCGGCGGCCGGGGACGCGGAAGCCGAGGGGTGCCTGGCGACGCCTCTTGACCCATGCCATGAGGGCGTGGCTGTGGATCTCGAGCCCGAGCAACGATGACCAGGGCCGAAATTTTTCTGCGGAAAAATTTCGGGTCCCCGCAGCGGCAAGGATGGGGGTGACGGGAATGTCTCTCGCCCGCCCCGGAGCCGAGCCTTTTTCAGCGGGGACCCTTTGCCAAGGATATCCCATTGCCGAGGTGGCAGAGCGGCCCAATGCGCCAGTCTTGAAAACTGGTGGGCGCAAGTCCTCGCAGGTTCAAATCCTGTCCTCGGCGCTAGCAAGGATCGTTGACGCCCCTGCCGGTGGGGCGGCCCAATGCGCCCGTCCCGCAGCTTGCTGCGGCGTGCGGCGCGCCCGCGGGTACGCCGCGTTGAAAACTGGTGGCAAGTCCTCGCAGGGTCACGTCCTGTCCTCGGCGCTTCCACGATCGCGGGTGCTAGGTGACGGGTACCTAGCCCTCGCGGTACGCGATCAGGCGCTTTCCTCGTGGGCGCGGTTCCGGCTAGGTGAGGGGTACCTAGCCACATGTCACCCCCCGGTTACGCATCCCGCGCTCCGGTCGCATCGGAAGCCCCCGATGCGGTCTCGCGAAGCGGAGCTCGCCGTCCACGCGCGGGGACACCTTTTATCTGGAAGACCCGCCTCGGCGACACCATGTTCCCGCTCGCGCTGGCTCCGGCGAGGCCCGACCTCGCGGATCTCAAGGAGGCCGCCCGCCAGGTGCGCCTCGACGTCCTCCGCATGACGCACAAGGCGCAGAGCGGCCACCCTGGCGGCAGCTTCAGCATGGCCGAGCTCGTCGTCGCCCTGTACGCGACGCGCCTCCGCGTGGACCCGAAGGCGCCCAAGGCCCCCGCGCGCGACCGCTTCATCCTCAGCAAGGGGCACACGTGCCCCGCGCTCTACGCCGTCCTTGCCGAGCGCGGATTCTTCTCGCGCGACGAGTTCAAGGGGCTCCGCCGCGCGGGCCACCTCCTCCAGGGGCACTCGGACCACAAGATCCCCGGCGTCGACATGAGCGCGGGATCGCTTGGCATGGGCCTCGGATTCGCGAACGGGGTCGCGCTGGGCCAGAAGCTCCAGGGGCACGCCGACACCCGCGTCTGGGTCATGATGGGCGATGGCGAATGCCAGGAGGGCAGCGTCTGGGAGAGCGCGATGACGACTCCCTTCCGCAAGCTGGACAGGGTCACCGCGATCGTGGACGTGAACCAGATCCAGATCGACGGCTTCACGAAGGACGTGAAGGACGTCGAGCCGCTCGCCGACAAATGGCGCGCCTTCGGCTGGGACGTCGTGGACATCGACGGGCACGACTTCCGCCAGATCCTTTCGGCATACGAGTACGCCGACTCGCGCGTCGGCAGCGGCAAGCCCGTGTGCATCCTCGCGCGCACGAAGAAGGGCGCCGGCGTCTCCTTCATGGAGCTCAAGTCCGACTACCACGGCCGCGCCCTCACCGACGACGAGATGAGGCGCGCGTTCGCCGAGCTCGGCGAGAGCGCGTGGGAAGGGCCCACGGCGCCGCAGGCGACGCGGGAGGGCCCTACGCGCGCGGCCGGATCCGCAGGATCCGGCCAGAGCTTCACGGGGGCGATCTGATGTCCGTCCCCACGAAGTTCGAGAAGCCCACCGCCACGCGCGACGGCTACGGCGCGGGCCTCCACAAGCTGGGCGCGATGGACGCGCGCGTGGTCGCGCTCGACGCCGACCTCGCCGAGAGCACGCGCAGCAAGTGGTTCCAGGAGAGCTGGCCGGACCGCTTCTTCCAGATGGGCATCGCCGAGCAGGACATGGTCCTCACCGCCGCGGGCCTCGCGTCGACCGGGCTGCGTCCGTACGCGAGCACGTTCGCCATCTTCACGGAGCGCGCGTTCGAGATCACCCGCAACGCCGTCGCGCGCCCGAACCTCAACGTCAAGATCGTGGGCTCCCACGGCGGCATCATGACCGGCGAGGACGGCGCCTCCGCGCACGCTATCGAGGACGTCGCCATCTACCGCGCGCTCCCGAACTTCCGCGTCGTCGTCCCCGGCGACGCGAACGAGGCGATGAACGCCACGATCGCGCTCAACGAGACGGACGGTCCCGCGTACCTCAAGCTCACGCGCCAGAAGGTCCCCGTGCTCACGGCGCCCGACGCGACGTTCCGCGTCGGCCAATGGACGACCCTGCGCGACGGCGCCGACGTCACGCTGCTCGCGAACGGCGCCCTCGTCTCGGAGGCGCTCGTGGCCGCGGACCTGCTGAAGGCGATCGGCGTCTCCGCGCGCGTCGTGAACGCGCACACGGTGAAGCCGGTCGACATGGTGACGCTCGAGCGCGCGGCGCGCGACACGGGCGCGCTCGTCACGGCCGAGGACCACAGCGTGATCGGCGGTCTCGGAAGCGCCGTCGCCGAGGGCGCCGCCGACACGTACCCCGTGCCCATCGCGCGCGTGGGCGTTCCCGATCGCTACGTGGAAAGCGGGCTCCCGACCGAGCTCTACGAGAGGACCGGGTTCACGGGCAAGGCGCTCGCCGAGGCGGCGCTGGCCGTCATGAAGCGCAAGCGGTAACGGAGACCGCCTGCGGCTAGGTGACGGGTACCTAGCCCCAGGGCTGGCGCTGGTGGATCAAGAAAGAAAAAATGACGCCGCCCGAAGGCGGCGTCGTTCGCAGTCCCGGACGTCGTCCCCGCCGGCACTGGATGGCCTCGCGTCCGTGCCGGCGGCTGCGGCTTCTTCGCGCTTACGCGCTCAGAAGTCCTCGCCGCCGGGCGCGCCGCCCTTCGGGGCTTCGAACTCCTTGGCGGCGATGACGTCGTCGATGCGCAGGATCATCGTGGCGACCTCGGTCGCGCTCTGGATGGCCTGCGTCTTCACGCGGAGGGGCTCGACGACGTTGTTGGCGAAGCTGTCCTCGACCTTGCCGGTGTCGAGGTTGATTCCGTAGGTCGTGTGGCCTTTCTCGTGCGCGCTGCGCAGGTCGACGAGCACGTTGATCGCGTCAAGGCCCGCGTTCTCGGCGAGGGTGCGGGGGATGATCTCGACCGCGTCCGCGAACGCCTCGATGGCGAGCTGCTCGCGGCCGCCCACGGACGCCGCGTACTTGCGGAGGTGGAGCGCGACCTCGATCTCGGGCGCGCCGCCGCCGGCGACGAGCTGGCCGTCCTTGAGGGCGGTGCCGACCACGCCGATCGCGTCGTCGAGCGTGCGCTCGACCTCGTCGATCACGTGCTCGGTGCCGCCGCGGACCATGATGCTCACGGCCTTCGCGGAGGGGCACTCGGTGACGAACGTGAGCTCGTCGTTGCCGATCTTGCGCTGCTCGACGCTGCCGGCGTTGCCGAGGTCGTCCTTCGTGAGCTCCTTGAGGTTCGAGACGATCTTGGCGCCCGTGGCGCGCGCGAGCTTCTTCATGTCCTTCTCGGAGACGCTCTTCACGGCGAAGACGTTCTCCTTGGCGAGGAAGTGCTGGGCGAGGTCGTCGATGCCCTTCTGCGTGAAGAGCACGGTCGCGCCGCTGTTCTTCACGGTCTCGACCATGCGGCGGAGCGTCTTCTCTTCCTCGTCGAGGAAGGCCTGGAACTGGTCCGGGGCCGTGATCTCGATGTTCGCGTCGACCTCGGTCTTCTTGATCTCGAGGGCGGCGTTCACGAGCGCGATCTTCGCGTTGCGGACGTTCTTGGGCATGCGGCTGTGGGCGCGCTCCTTGTCGAGGATGACGCCGAGGACGAGCTCGCTGTCCTGGACGCTGCCGCCGGTCTTCTTCTCGATCTTGATGTTGTCCTTCTCGACGCTCCACTTGCCGTTCGCGTCCTTCTCGGAAACGGCGGCGACGGCGCGGACGGTGATGTCGGCGAGGATGTCGCTGTAGGCCGAGGCGCCCTTGGACGCCATGGAGGTGCGGGCGATGCGGAGCATCGTCTCGCGGTCCTCGGGGCGGACGGGCTTCGCGATGCTGCGGAGCACTTCGAGCGCCTTCTCGACGGCCATGCGGTAGCCCTGGGTGATGATGGTCGGGTGGAGGTCCTCGACGAGGTCCTCGGCCTGGCGGAGGAGCTCGCCCGCGAGGACGACGCTGGAGGTCGTGCCGTCGCCGACCTCGGCTTCCTGCGTCTTTGCGACCTCGATGATCATCTTCGCCGCGGGGTGCGCGACGTCGATCTCCTTGAGGATGGTCGCGCCGTCGTTCGTGATGACGACGTCGCCCATGCTGTCGACGAGCATCTTGTCCATGCCCTTCGGTCCGAGCGTCGAGCGCACCGCTTCCGCGACGGCCTTGGCCGCGAGGATGTTGTTCGACTGGGCGTTGCGGCCCTTGGTGCGCGACGTGCCTTCCTTCATGATGATGATCGGCTGGTTGCCCTGCATGGTTTCACCTGGTGGAATTCAATCGATGGACACGGAGTGTCCGGGATCCGCGGGGGTGGCCCGCTGGAGAGTGACGTCGAGGATGCCGTTCTTGAAGGTCGCCTTCGCGCTCTGCGGCACGACCTTCGACGGGAGCCTGACCTGCTTGTGGTAGCGGCGCGCGCCCTTCTCGACGCGCACCGTGAGGGATTCCTCCGCGACCTTGAGGCTCAGGTCGCCCTTCTCGACGCCCGGGAGCTCGACCGTGACGGCGATGTCCTTCTCCCCCTCGATGACGTCGGAGAGGGGCTCGCGGACGAGGTCGTCGACGGCGGCCGCGCCCGCGTCGATGGTGGGCGCGGAGGGGTCGCCCGTGAAGCCGGGGGCCGAGGACCCGAAGGGGGTCAGATGGGGCTGGCCGTCCTTCCCGACGCGCATGGAGAAGCCATAGACGAAGGGCTGCTCGCGCTGGGGGGATTCGGCGTGCCGCATGGCATCCTCCATGATCTTGGAGATCATGCCCTGCATGCGGGCGAACTCCTTCTCGAAGTCCGCGAAGAATTCGGGGGGGATGCCTGCGCCAAAGCCGCGCTTCCGCCACAGATCGAAGGGGTCTTCGGGTGCCATGTGCGGTTCCTCCAAGCGCCCCTAAACGAGGACTTCTATAAGGAGCTATCGCCCTCCCGGGTCAAGTCCATGAGACGCATCGGCAGCCGTGCGAAGGACGGTCATGCCCCGCGCGGGGAGCCGACGCTTTTATATGAGAGGCCTGATGGGCGAAGCAGTCGGAGGACGTGCCCTTGGACCCCGATGTCGCCGATGAAGAGGAGGTCTTCCGGGACAAATGCGGCGTCGTGGGCATCGCGGGGACCGTTGAAGTCGCGCCGCTCCTCTATTACGGCCTCCACGCCCTCCAGCATCGCGGCCAGGAGTCGGGCGGCATTTCTGTGTTCAACACAGGCGCCACCCGGACCCACAAGGCCATGGGGCTCGTGGACACGGTGTTCACGCCTGAGACGCTCGCCCAGATGCCCGGCCACGTCGGCATCGGGCACGTCCGGTACGCCACGACCGGCGGCAGCCACATCGAGAACGCGCAGCCTGTGGTCATCGAGGCACAGCAGGGCACGCTCGCCCTCGCGCACAACGGCGACGTCGTGAACAGCGCGACGCTCCGTGACGAGCTCATGGCGAAGGGCTGGGGCTTCCTCACCACGAACGACACCGAGGTCGCGGTCCGGCTCCTTGCGACCGAGCTCGCGACGCAGGACAACCGCATCAAGGCGATCCGCAGCGTCATGAAGCGCCTCACGGGATCGTACTGCTTCGTCCTCCTCCTCGGAGAGACGATCTACGCCATCCGCGATCCCCTCGGCATCAAGCCGCTCTGCTACGGCGAGCTCAAGGACGGCAAGGGATGGGTCGTCGCGTCCGAATCCACGGCGCTCAACATCCTCGACGCGCGCCTCGTGCGCGACGTGTCCCCGGGCGAGATCCTCGAGCTCACGAAGGACGGCGTGAAGAGCTACCCCGCGCTCCAGGTGAGCGAGGTCGCGCACTGCATGTTCGAGTACGTGTACTTCGCGCGCGCGGACAGCGTCATCGACACGCGCCCCGTGCACGACGTGCGCACCAAGATCGGCGAGCGGCTCGCGAAGGAAGCGCCCGTGCAGGCCGACGGCGTGATCCCCGTGCCCGACAGCGGGCGCACGCACGCGCTCGGATTTGCGGCCGCGAGCGGCATCCCCTTCGCGGAAGGCCTGATGAAGAACCGCTACGTGCACCGCACGTTCATCATGCCCAGCCAAAGCGCGCGGGACCTGGGCGTGCGCATGAAGCTCAATCCTGTCGAGGCGGTCGTGAAAGGCAAGCGTGTCGTCCTCGTCGATGATAGCATCGTGCGCGGCACGACGATGAAACGCATCGTGCACATGCTGCGCGACGCTGGCGCCGTCGAAGTGCACGTGCGCATCGGCTCGCCGCCCATCACGAGCCCGTGCTACCTGGGCATCGACATGAACACGCGCACGCAGCTCGTCGCCGCCAACCACACTGTCGACGAGATCGGCACGATGATCGGCGCCGACTCGCTCGCCTACATCTCGCTCGAAGGGCTGCAGACGAGCATCGGGCACGACCCGCGGTCGCTCTGCACCGGGTGTCTCACGGGCCAGTACCCCGTGGACATCCCGGGCGAGATCCGCCGCAAGCAGTCGACGCTGTTCTAATGTTGAGGCCGAGGCTTAGGCCGAGGACGAGGAAGGGACGAGAACGAGGCCGAGGTCTCGCGCCACGCGTCGTACCGCCTGGCTTCCACGTGGGGTCCACGTGGCAGCACCTGCGCCTCCTCTTCGTCCGCGTCCTCGTCCTCGTCCTCCCTCGGCCTAAGCCTGGGCCTCGGCCTTATGCGGCGGGAGCCGCATGCCTCCCGCATGGGCATCGCCACCTGGCTCAAGGAACGCCGTCTCGAGCGCACGCACCGGAAGCTCAAGCACCTGCGCGCGTTCCAGTCGCGCCTGCGTGACCAGGAGGCCGACGTCGTGAACCAGCGCAAGGCCGGCGCGCCCTCGACCGAGCTCGAGGCCAAGGAGCGCAAGCTCCACGAGGAGCGCGAGAAGCTCACGCGCGAGATCAAGACGCTCCAGGCCGAGGAAGAGAAGCTCAAGGCCGAGCTGAAGCTGGCGGCTTGAGCGCCTGACGGAATACCTCTTCTGGACCAACCCGCGCGCGAAGACGGCTCTCGCGACCGTCACGGGCCACGCGGCGGGCGGCTTCACCCTCGACCGCTCGGTCTTCCACGCCTCCGTGGAAGGATATCACCATCGCCAGCCGTGCGACCTCGGGCACGTGCTCGCGGCCGGCCACAAGCTGAAGATCGTCAAGGTGTTCTGGGACCAGCGCGGCCGCCTCGTGCATCGCACCTCGGGGCCGTTGCCGCCGATCGGAGAAAAGGCGCAGCTCCACGTGGACCAAGACAAGCGCGAGCTGCGGGCCCGGGCGCACGCGGCGCTTCACCTCACGATCACCGCCGCGAGCGAAAACTATGCGACGTTCACGGAGCCTCCTTTCCTCGTGGGCGGTGGCGAGGCGCGCCTCACGTGCCGCTTCCGCGACGACCCGCGCGTCATCCTCCCGAAGGTCATCGCGCGCGCGCAGCAGCTCGCCGACGCGCGCGAGGACATCGCGGTGAAATGGGCGCCGCGCGACGACGCGGTGAAGCTCGCAAGCCACGCGCCGGTGCCCTTCGAACAGGTGATGCCAGGTGAGCCCACGTTGCGCCTGGTGCAATGCGGGAAGCGGAGCCTTCTGCCATGCGACGCGCCCTTGTGCGATCACACGTGGCAGATCGGGCAGCTGAAGCTGGGCCTCGTGCAGATCAAGGCCGAGGGCGTGCGCTTCGGCGTGAAGGTCGTGTAGAGATCATCAGCGAGCGCGGCCCGCAGGCCACGCGAGCGGAGAGTGTTCACTTCTGGGTGAGCTTGGCGAGGGCTGCGACGCGGATCTTTTCGCGGGTGAGTTTGGTGGGGTCGCAGAGGTGGCTGGGGCCGCGCATCTTGTGGCCACAGTTGGGGCAGGTCGCCTTGGCGGGCATGGGCGCGCGAAGGAGGGTCCCCCAGATAAGCGTTGGCCGCGTGGTCCAGCTGTGACGCGTCTTCGGCGCTGGCTGAGAATCGTCTTATAGGGGGACGGGGTTCATCGGCGCGTTCCAGGGGTCGTTCCTTGGGGCGAGAAAGGGCTCATGGTCTAGTTGGTTATGACATCCCCTTGACATGGGGAAGATCCCCAGTTCGAATCTGGGTGAGCCCACTCGCCCGCCCTTCGGGCGGGCTCGTGAAGGAGGGCCCTGCGGGGCCCATCATACGCACCGGGCGCTTAGATCAGTTGGTAGATCACTCCCTTGGCATCGGCAGTCGACGCGTGCTGCGGCACGCGTCTCTGCCGCACTGCTGTGCGGAGAGGCCGCGAGTTCGAATCTCGCGAGAGCCCACCGGAGATCGGCCGGACGGAACCGATCGACACACCGGGCGCTTAGATCAGTTGGTAGATCACTCCCTTGGCATGGGAGAGGCCGCGAGTTCGAATCTCGCAGCGTCCATTCAAGAAGGGTCGTCCGCGCTGTCGCGCGCCCGTGTGGCGAGCGCGGCGTCGTGACTGCAGCGGCGTACTGTCTTTTCTGAGCCTCATGGTGAAGGGCCGAAGCGCGGCGTTTGCCGCGCACGAGGGGGGAGCACCGCGGATCGGGCGGTTCGTGCCCGTGCGGCACCTGGAGTCAGTTGGATCCACCTGGATCCACCTGGATCCACCTGGCACCACCTGGATCCACCTGGAGGCCGCTGACCCCGATCGATCGCCAATGGCCCCGCGCTCACCCCGGCATCTGCAATTCGCGCCCGAACCATGTCGGTTCGAAGTATTCGCCGATCGGGTCTCTTCCTTCGCGGACAAGACCTTGGCCTGCAAGCGAGAGCTCGATCGAGTAGTCGGGTGGGTCCCCTCGTACCATGCCTCTGATCCGAGTGGGACGGATCCCGGTCGCGTCGGCGAGCTCGCCTACGCGTGCGCGCCCTCGTGCGCGGATCTCGTCGTACAGGATCTCACGGTCGTCGCTTCGTCGGAAGGAGCGTGCGATGTCGCCGCCAGCATGCATCGGCGGTAGAGAGTGGTCGGTGGGATATCATGGTTCTCGGCGCGTCACGTCATGGGGGGGTCGCCGAATGTATCGTCCAGATGGATCCAGCTGGATCCTGATGGCGCCTGCTGGTCGCAAGGACCGATCGTGCTCACGCTGGCCCAAGAAAAGGTGAGAAGAAGGGTCGGGCCGCGCGTCATGCGCGGCCCGATTGGCTCGACGCGCCTCAGGCGCCCACGTGGTAGTTCGTCGCGGCGTCGCCGTTGTTGCCAAGCTTCGCGATCGTGACGACGACGTGGTAGTCGCCGACGAGCGCGAAGGTCTGCGGGACGGTGAACGCGAAGTCGCCCAGCGCGTCCGTGACGCCGGTGATCGTCGTCTGTCGCAGCGTGCCGATGGGGCTCACGTGCGTCACGATCGCCGTGACGCTGCCTCCCGCGACGGGGGTGCCGTCGAGGAAGGTGGCGCGCACGGAGCCGCGGACGCCCGCGACGAGCGCGTCGGTGGGCAGGTAGCTTTCCTGATCCATGCCGACCGTGGCGAGGAGGCGGCCGAGGACGACGACGCTTGCAGCGCCTTGGATGGCGCCGCTCTTCGCCGTCACGGTCGTTTCACCAGGCGCGTCGGGCACGAGGAGGCCGGTCTGGCCGATGCTGCCCGAGCTCGCGCTCCATTGGATGGGCGCGTTCACGACGTTGCCGTAGCGGTCGTAGCCGGCGGCGGAGAACGCGGACTCGCGTCCGACGTTCAGCGCGCCCACCGGCGCCGTCACCGTGATGTGGTGCAGCGCGTCGGGAGTGATCGCGATGGTCAGCGTGCCCGTCACGAGCCCCTGCGTCACGGTGAGCACCGCGTTGCCCGCGGTGGTCGGCGCGCCAAAGGCGCCGCTCGCCATCGAGCCGACGCTCGACCCCCACGCCGCGTTGACGGCGACGGGGTTGCCGAAGTGGTCGAAGCCGGAGACGGCGTACTGCGCCGTCGTGCCCGCCTTGACACTCGCCGGGCCGGTGATGACGAGGCGCTCGAGCGCGCCCGGCGTCACCTGCACGGTCGCGCTGCCGGCGACGCCGTTCGTGACGGCCGTCACGAGCGCGGTGCCGCTCTGGGTCGGCGCGGTGTAGGTCGCGCCCTCGAAGACGCCGCGCTGCGCGGTGTACTCCGCGACGACGTCGATCAGGTTGTTGAACCGGTCGAAGCCGCCGCTCGTGAAGTCCTTCGTCGTCGTGACCTCGAGGTTGGTGCTCGCGGGGTCGATCACGATGTGGTCGAGCGCACCGGGCAGGACCTGGAGGGCCTTGCAGCCCGTCACGCCCTGCTCCGAGTAGCAGACCTGCGTCGCGCCCGCAAGGGTCGGCGCCGTGAAGTCGACGCTCGAGCGCGCGAGGGGCACCGCGTTCGCGTACGCATCGAGACCCGCCACCTGGAAGGTCGCCGCCGTGCCCGCGATGAGGTTCGCCGGCCCCGTCACGCTGATCGTGGCGAGGGCGCCGTGCACGATGGACACGGCCTTCGACGCGCTGACGCCCTGCTCGGCGTAGGTCACGCTGACCTGGCCGACGAGGGTGGGCGCGGTGTACTCCGC
>DATLCC010000088.1:0-33437 GCA_035526585.1 Thermoplasmatota archaeon
TCGCCAGCAGGCGCGCGGCCACGTCGCGCCTGGGGAGTCGCCCGGGCACGGGGACGGCTGGGGGATCGTCCACTATGACCGGGATCGTCCGCAGTATGCGGGCCGCAGCGCGGGCGACGCCTTCGTGGATCCGCTCTACCCCGCGGCGGTGGAGGAGCTGCGCAAGCGCGCGCCTGCGGGCGTGGTCCTCGCGCACATGCGGAAGGCGAGCGCGGGCGCCGCGAGCGTCGACAACGCGCACCCGTTCATCCTCGGGCGCTGGAGCTTCTGCCACAACGGGACGGTCTGGGGGTTCGCGCCCGAGGGGCAGAACGATTCCAAGGCGCTCTTCGCGTCGCTCCACGAGGACATCACGAAGCGCCAAGACGTCCTCGGCGCGATCCGGCGGCTCGTGGACGAGGTGTCGTGCCTGAAGCACACGTCGCTCACGTTCCTCCTCACGGACGGCGAGACGCTGTGGGGGCTCCGGAAGGTCGGGAACGTCGATGAGGAATGCCGGGAAGACGCCTGCGCCCCCGACCACTACACGCTGGGCATCGCGCGCATCGGCGAGCAGACCGTGGTGAGCCAGGAGCACGAGTTCCTCGGGCTTGGCGGCACGCCCTGGCACGTCGTCCCGGACGGCCACGTGGCCATCGTCGGGCCCGACGGGCATCCGCGCATCGCGAGCCTGCCCATCTAGTGGATGTGGACAACCGTGGGGGTTGTGCTTGGCGTCACCGTTGCGATGAGCGTACCCCCAGTGGGCAACGGGTGTTCGGGCGTTGCGAGGCCGCCGAGATGGCATACCCAACCACTGCTTGGGGTACAAATCACGGCACCACTGCCATAGGCACCCGTCTGAACCCACCACGACCAGAAAGTTGCCGGGGTGAAGTGGTAGGCTGTGGCGCAGTCACCATACCAGGAACTGACGTCATAAACGCTCGTCGGATGAGTATCCCCCCACGCTGCATCGTAGAAAACCGAACCCGGCGTGCAACTCGGCGCTGTGTGCTGTAGCACATGCTCGACGTTGCCCACGAAAAGCGTACCGAACGCAGGGCCGTCGTACGTCGCGCCAATCGTCGACTCACCGCCAGAAGTTATGCTTGCATCCGTGTCAGCGAGTTTGTAGACTTTGAGCGTACAAGTCGACGTGGTCTGTGTGTAGTAGCTGAAGCCATTGTCGAGGGGGAGTGGGTTGTATACGATCTCCTGGCGCCCAACACATTCACCGCTGGTAAGAGCCATCCCGTTGTGGATCTGCATCCAGCCGGGTGTAGGCACGACGACAGCCTGCACCGGCATGACCATGGAGAAAGCGATAGCCCCAAGGATGGCGGTAAGAATAATAGTCCTCAATACGTTCCCCGAAACAAGAGGTCCTGCGGCGTGCAAATAGATTCCTCACGCAGGGAGTTCCTGCCAGGATGCACTCGAACCCTGCCTATCTGGACCTTTGTTGCGATTCTCCTTGCCGCGACGAACGGGATGTCCGCGGGAGTTCTGGAAAGCAATTCGGAAGGTTGGGTCTTCGAAGCCACAACATCTGAGGCATCACGCATCTTGATGCAGGCGGAGTTTTCGGGGCCGGGGGGGATCATGGCAATCGTTTTCTCGGAAGCCAACGTGGTCTCCTCTGCCGTCTTTCTCGCTGATGATACCGATTCAAGCCTGTCCTGGGAAGTAAATGGCGAGGCGTCGGAAGAGACCATCATCGAAGGGAACTCTCCGCCGATCGTCACCGCGGCGATCATCCCTGCCGCCGGAACTTTCAAAGTCGTTTTGGTTGCATTCGGAGAAGTGACCAATTGGAGTTACTGGGTACCGAGCTCCGCCCCGCCTGTTTCTCTTGTGGCATTGGCTCAAGTAGACGCACATTGGCTCAATGAGAAAGGAGACCTTGCAGTGGGCGTAGGTGCGCATGCCGAAGGTTTCGGGCTCGTGGCACCCCTATCCCAAGCTGCGACTATCGAAGTTCATCATGCATTGGTCGGTTGGTTTGGGCTAAACCCGGTGACAGGGCAGGCGCATGTCGGAACCATCACCCTGGATACTCCTGTCGGATCTCTGAATTGTCCTTGTGATCTTCGTGATGGGTCACTCGGGCCAGGCACCTATCACCTCACTGTCACAGGTGCAACAGCGGAGACTTTCAGATCGCTGCGAACTGCATGGGTGGACGTAGACATCAGCTGATTTAATCGTCTGGCAGCACCCAGAATCCGTGCCGCGTCGCGATGAGTCCGCCCGCCTCGAGCTCGCGCAGGAGGGCGATCGCCCCCTCGTCGCGCAGGCCGATGCGCTCGAGGCGGTGCAGGAGGACCATCGTCGCCGCGCCGCCGGGGTGCACGCGTATGATATCTTCGACGGCGCGCTCGCGGCTCCAGAGTGGCCTCATCCGTGCTCCGACGACCCTCCGCGAGCGCCCCGCGCGGCTTTGCGGCGCGCTCCGGCATACGTTCGAGACGCTTTTCCTTCGCGACGCCTTTCGCGCCGCATGGACCTCGTCGACCTCCCGCACTCCGACCACGGCCCGCGCGGCGCGACCGCCGTCATCCTCCTCCACGGCTTCCCGCTCGACCACCGCATGTGGCGCGCGCAGAAGGAGGCGCTGGAGCACGCGGGCTGGCGCGTGATCGTGCCCGACCTGCGGGGCTTCGGCAAGGCGCCGCCGGGCAGGGGCGCACCGGGCATGAAGGAGTACGCCGGCGACGTGCTGCGGCTCGCCGACCGCGCCGGCCTCTCGCGCTTCGTGCTCGTCGGCTTCAGCATGGGCGGCTACGTCGCCCTCGAGGTGGCGCGCCAGGCTCCGGACAGGCTCCAGGGGCTCGCCCTCGTCGACTCGCGCGCCGAGCCCGACAGCGACGAGGCGCGCGCCGGGCGCGTCAAGACCGCGGACGCCGTCCGCGCGCAGGGAGCGCAGGTCGTCGCGGACGCGATGGTCCCGAAGATGCTGACGGCCGGCGCGCCGGAGCGCCTGCACGCGGAGGTGCGCGACATGATGCTCGCGCAGCCGATCGAGGGGATCGTCGCTGCGCTCCACGCGATGGGCGCGCGCCCGGATCCGCGCTCGGGCCTCCCGCAACTCCGCGTTCCGACGCTCCTTGTCGTGGGGGAGCACGATCCGATCACGCCGCCGGAGGCCTCGAAGGCGATGGCGGCCGCGATCCCCGGCGCGCGCCTGCAGGTGATCCCCGGCGCAGCGCACCTGTCGCCCGTTGAGCAGCCCGAGGCCGTGAACGCGGCGCTCCTTGCGTGGCTTCACGAGCTGCGCTAAGCGGCGTCAAGCGCCGGACAACGCCGTCAGGAGCCGCGCCGCCCAGAGGCAGTACGCGGTCGGCGCGATCGGCAGCAGCAGCGCGAGGACGGTCATCACGTGGACGGGCCCGCCGCGGATGCGCGCCTCGTCGAGGATGGCCCACAGGGCGAGCGCGCCGAGGATCGCGGTTGCGACCGCGAGCGCGGCGCCCAGGCGCGCGCCCGACGTGACGGCTTCGACGCGCCATTCGAGGTAAAGCGCGGCGATCGAGCCCGCGAGCGCGTACAAGGCGAGCGCGACGAGCGCCGTGCGCGAGCCGTGCGCCGCCATGGAGATCGCGTAGGCCCAGACGGCGACGAGCGGGATCACGCCGAAGAAGAGGAACCAGACCTCGCTGCCGTGCACGCCCGCGCCAAGCACGAGCGCGGCTGCCGTGAGCCCCAGCATCGTCGCGCTCCCGACCGCCCAGCTCGTCGCCACGCGGCCGAGCGGGCGGCGCGGCGCTTCACGGTTTGCATTCGTGCCGCTCAGCGGTACAGAGCGCGCGCGCCTTGGACGAACGCGCGCCAGTCGTCCAGCCGGCGCGTGCGCTCGCGCTCGTCGAGCTTCGGCTCGAAGCGCTTCGCGAGCCGCCAGGCATTCGCCACCTCCGCGCGGGAGGCGAACACGCCTGCGCCCAGCGCCGCGAGGGCGGCGGCGCCAAGCGCGGTGGTCTCGCTCACGCGCGGGCGCTCGACGGGCACTCCGAGGATGTCCGCCTGGAACTGCATCAGGAACCCGTTCTCGCTGCCGCCGCCATCCACGCGGAGCGTGCGCACGTCCACGCCGCTGTCCTCGCGCATCGCGGCGAGCACCTCCGCGCTGCGGTAGGCCGTCGCCTCGAGCACGGCGCGCACGAGGTGCCCGCGCGTGGTCCCGCGCGTGAGGCCCGTGAGCGTGCCGCGCGCTTCCGCGTCCCAGTGCGGCGCGGCGAGCCCCGCGAGCGCGGGGAGGAATCGGACGCCTCCCGTGTCCTTCACCGAGCGCGCGAGCTTCTCGGATTCCGCCGCCTTCTTCACGAGGCCCAGCCCGTCGCGAAGCCATTGCACGGACGCCCCGGTCGTGAAGATCGACCCTTCGAGCGCGTATTCGACCTTCCCCCCGACGTCCCAAGCCACGCTCGAGAGCAGGCGCTTTGAAGAGGGCCGCTTCGCGCCGGTGTTCATGAGGAGGAAGCTTCCCGTCCCGTACGTGTTCTTCGCCTCGCCCGGCTGATAGCAAGCCTGGCCGAACAGCGCTGCCTGCTGGTCGCCCGCGATGCCCGAGATCGGCACGCGCGCGCCGAACGCCTTCTCGTCGGTGAAGGCGATCTCCCCGGAGGAGGTCGCGAGCGAGGGCAGCGCCTGCATCGGGACGTGGAAGAGCTTCGCGAGCTCGTCGCTCCACCCGCGGCGGTCGAGGTCGTAGAGCATCGTGCGTGACGCGTTCGAGGGGTCGGTGACGTGCGCCGCGCCCCCCGTGAGTCGGCTGACGAGGAAGCTGTCGATCGTCCCGAAGCGCAGCGTGCCCTTCGCTGCGGCGCGCTGCACGGCGGGCACGTTCTGGAGCATCCACTCCATCTTCGTCGCCGAGAAGTACGGGTCCGTCACGAGCCCCGTGCGCTCCCGCAGGAACGTCTCGAGCCCCTCCTTGCGCAGCTCGTCGCAGCGGGAGCTCGTGCGCCGGTCCTGCCAGACGATCGCGCGCGTGAGGGGCTTCCCGGTGCGCGCGTCCCATGCGACGACGGTCTCGCGCTGGTTCGTGATCCCGACCGCCTGAAGGCGGTCGGGAGTGAGCTTCGCTGCGCGGAGCGCTTTCCTGACGACCGCCTCCGTGCACTTCCAGATGTCGTCCGCATCGTGCTCGACCCAGCCAGGCTTGGGGAAGCGCTGCGGGAACTCCTGGTCCGCGTGGCCGCGGATCCGCAGCGCCTCGTCGCTGGATGCGTCCTTCGGGCCGCGTCCGCGCCGCGTCCCCGCGGCGAACACGAACGCGGCCGTGCCGGTCGTGCCTTGGTCGATGGCGAGGATGTGCGCAGGCATACGCCCGGAGAAAAGGGATGAGGGAAAAGGAAAGCGGGCCGCCGGGGTGACCGGCCGGCGACCCCGATCCGAGGGAACCAGGGAACGTGGGACGAGGGAACCGGGAACTGGCTTACGCCACGCTGCCCACGAGGCCGGCCGCGGTGCCGACCGCGGCGTTGGCGCCGCCGGTCGTCGCGCCAAGCTCGCTCGCGACGTCGCCCGTCGCGTCGAGGCCGCTCTCGCCGACGTCGACCGCGCCATCGAGCGCGCCGCCCGCCGTCGCGGAGAAGCCGTCCGTGCTCACGTCCGTGCCGAGGTCGGCGCCGACGTCCGCGTGGCCCGTGACCTTCGCGGCCACGTCGCCCACGGCTTCGACGACGATCGCAAGGTGCGCCTTGAGCCAGGCGATGAACGAGACGTCGCCGCCCGTGGCGCCGTCGACCGTGGCCTCGGCGTCCGCGCTCGCGTCGGCGGTCGCGTCCACCGCGGCGTTCGCCGTGGCGTCCGCATCCGCGCCCACGTGGCCGTCCGCGCTTGCATCGACCGACGCGCTCGCGTCGTCCGAGGAGACGGTGGCGCCGACGTCGCCATCCGAGGTGACGGACGCGCCCGCGTCGCCCGAGAGCTCGCCGGCGAGGCCGCCGGAGAGGTCCGCGCTCGCGCCGTCCGTGTCGGCCGAGACCGAGGCGGACGCCGAGCCGTCCACGTTGGCGTCGAGGCCGTCGTCGACGGAGGCGGCCGCGGAGCCGGCGGCGCCGGCCTGCGCGGAGAGATGGTCAGTGCCGGCGGTCGCGGTCGCGCCAGCACCGGCCGCGCCGGCGATCCCGGCGGAGGCGGTGCCCGCGATCGCGAGCATGGCGATCATCATGCCGATGAGGAGGGTACGAAGGGTTGTCATCGGCCCTACTTGCGCGTGGGCCATCCAGTGCTTGTTGGATGGGGATGGAAAACGAGAGCTCCTCAAGGACGCGTCAAGGAAGCGCGCCGCGCGCTTCGCTCCTGCGGCGACGGCATGCGCTCAATAGCGCACGCCGTGCTCGACCCACATCTTGAGGAGTGTCAGCGCCTCGCCCCAGCCGGCGGCGACCGCGAGCGGGATGACCTCGCCGTGGGGCGCGTCGGGGTCGGTGGCCGTGTCCGTCACGCGCACGATCGTCCCGTTGTCCCGCCCCTCGACCTCCAGCTCGGAGGTCCGCGAGGGGTAGCCCTCCGCGTCGTCCCAGCGCCACGCGAACACCTCGTTCTCGCGCAGCTGCAGGATCCGGGCGGCGCCATCGATCGTCACGCGCTCAGGGCCCCATTCGCGCCAGGAGAAGAGGATGCGTCCGCCGACGCGTCGCTCCATCGTCGTCCCCTGGGTCCACCACGAGTTGAGTCCCTCGGCGGTGGAGAGCGCGCGGAAGACCTTGTCGGGCGGTGCGCGCACGAAGGTGGAGTGCTCGATGGGCGCACGCACGGGCGGCGAGTGGCCACGGGTCAGAAAAGCTCTGCCCCGAAAGGGGCTCTCGCGCGCAGAAGGTGACGATGCCGCGGCCCCCGGCGGTCCAGGGGCCGCGGCATCTGCGTGAACCTCGGGTGGAAGGGGGTCTTCAGGATGTCGAATGCGCACGACGGGAGGCGGCTTCTGTCGCCACGGGTAGGCAACGACCCCCGCGAGGCGCCGGTCTCGCGAATCTCTATGCTCCACTCTTCGACGGGCGCCGATGCCGAGACCGTGTGGAGGAAATCGTTATGAACGGCCTCGGAGTCGCTTCATCGTGCCCGCCAGCCAGCTGAACAATTACATCACCGCGAGCCAGGGCCGCGTGGCCTCCACGAAGGATCTCACCCCCCAGGCGCTGGACGCTCTCCTGGCCAAGGTCAAGCCGCATCTCACGAAGGACAACACGTACGAGTGGGACGCCAACATCAACGGCATCATCGTCAAGCTCGTCACGAACTCGCTCCACCAGTACGAGTTCTGGAGCCAGAACTGGTGGCCGGGCCCGAACAACGACTCGGTCCTGCCCCACGGCAAGATCTACAGCGTGCACAACGTCCCCAACATGGAGACGCACGCCTACTACTGCCCCGACCGCCAGACCGCGGTCTTCGTGAACACCGAGTACTACGGCCAGTGCAAGAGCTGGGCGCTGGGGCTCGCGTGCCACATCCTCGAGCAGAAGTACCACACGCACTCGATCCATGGCGCGTGCGCCGAGATCGACGGCAAGGGCGTCGTCATCATCGCCCCGACCGGGACGGGCAAGACGACGCAGGTCAACAAGCTCTTCAAGCACGCGCGCGGCCGCGTCGTGGGCGACGACTGGATCTACATCAAGCACCCCGAGAACATCGACAACATCGACTCGCCGATCCTGGAGGTCACGCAACCGGAGCGCTCCCTCTACGTGCGCACGGAGAACGCGAAGGAAGAGCAGTGGCTGCGCGCGATCTTCGACCGCTGCATGCTCGAGAACGTGATCACGGACGCGTCGAAGTGCGAGCACCAGCCCGGCGAGAAGTGCGCCATCAAGGACGAGGGCGACACGAAGTGCTACTGGGGCTTCGGCAACAGCCGCGCCCTCATCCCGCGCGAGTGGATGGCCGGCAAGGAGAAGGTCGGCGACAAGGCGAACCTCAAGCTCATCGTCCTCCTGCGCCGCGACAAGGAGTCGCCCGCCGAGGTCAGCGTGAACGCGGACGAAGCGATCAAGATCCTCAAGGAAGGAAAGACGCTCATCCGCCCCGGCGCGGGCCCGCGCGAGAAGTGGGGCACGTACGGCTACGAGCCGTGGTACAACCCGTACCTTCTCGTGGCCGACCACGATCGCCAGGAGAAGTTCTTCCGCGACGAGATGCGCTCCGCCCGTGTGGTCATCCTCAACACGGGCGCGCCCGGTGAGAGCATCGAGCGCACGTACCAGCGCATCATGGCGAACTTGGAAAAGGCCTGAGGGCCTTTTCCAAGTCATAGAGGGCGCTTCGCGCCCGCTTTTTTTCCACTCTCCCGTGCCAGCATGAGCACACGCGTCGAAACGCCCCAAACATTCATTACAAATCATGACAATGCATGCGTCATGGAGAACCTCCAGGTCCGCCTGCCGGACGAAGACGTGGCCGCGCTCGATGCGCTCGCCGTTCTCCTGCACTCCTCGCGCTCGGAAGCGGCGCGCCGCGCGCTCGATGAAGGGCTTCGATCCCTGCGCGCCTCCTTCGCGCTCGAACGGTTCGCGTCGGGAGAGTTCTCCCTCGCTCGCGCCGCGGAGTTCGCGGGTGTGAGCCTCGACCAGATGGCCCGACGCGCGCGCGATCAAGGTCTCGCCTACATCCGCTATGAACCGGCGGAAGCCGCCGACGACGCCCGGACCGCCGCGAAGGCCCTCCGAGGTCGAAGGGACCGATGATGCGCGTCCTTGCAGACGCTTCGAGCCTCATCGCGCTCGCGCAGTGCGGCGAGCTTGATGTGTTGCGCGCCCTCGTCGCCGACATCCACGTCACGAGCCTCGTCTTCGCCGAAGCGGCGCACCCGTCGTTCCCCGAACACGAGGCGCTCCTTGCCGCACGAGACGCGGGATGGCTCAAGCTCATTCCTCACCAAGGCAAGCCGGAGAAGCTCGGCCGCTACGGGGTCGACATCGGCGAGGCGAGTCTCATGCTGGCGGCCGACCCCAACGACCCGTTGATCCTGGACGATCGCAACGCGCGTCGCCTTGCCGAAGCGCGTGGGTTGCAGCGGATCGGGCTCCTCGGCCTCCTTGTTGCCGGCGCGGAGGAGGGGATCATTCCGCCGGAGCGTGCTGAAGAGGTCATCCGAAAGCTGGCGGGCGGATCGTTCCGCATGAGCGTGGACCTTTACCAATGGGCGATGCGAAGGATCCACGATGCGAAGAACTTGGAAAAGGCCTGAGGGCCTTTTCCAAGTTTTAGAAGGCGCTTCGCGCCCGGCTTCTTCTTTTCCCTCGCCCGCAGCGAGCGCAGGGACGCTTGCGGCGAAACACTTATCAGCATCGCCACTGACATCACTCCTGATGTCAGAGTCAACAGCGGCCACGAAGGCTATCACCCTTCGCGTCCGCACCGACATCCTCGCGGCCTTGGAGGCCGCCGGGATCGCGCCCGGCGACGTCGCGCGAGCGGCGCTTGAGCGGGAGGCCGTCCGCGCGAAACAGCTCGCCACCATCCGCAAGATCCAGGCGCGCGCCGGAAAGGACAAGTTCGCGCTCGGTTTCGACGCGACCGAGTTCATTCGCAAGGACCGGGACACGGATCATGGTCGAGACCTTCGTCCTTGATGCGAGCGTCGGCGTGGCGCTCGTGACGGCAAGCGAGGTCACGCACACCGCCGCCACCGAGCGCTACGCGGCGCTCCTCTCGGGCGGCGCGAGCTTTCTCACGACGCCTTTCTACACGTTCGAGGTCGGGAACGCCCTGACGCGGGCCAAGCCCAAGGACCTCGTTCGCGAGCGTTTCGACGAGGCCAGGGCGCTCGCTGTCCCCGCCGAACTCACGCAGCCCACGCTTCATCGAGCGCTTGCGATCGCGATCGAAGGCAAGTTATCCTTCTACGATGCGGCCTACGTCGCCCTTGCCGAAGAGACTGGGAGCACTCTCTGGACCGAAGACAAGGAGATCCTCAAGCGCTTTCCGCGCCACAGCGCGAGCACGGCGGAGCTGACGCGCAAGCGCGGCTGATCGCGACTCGGCGTGCCGACTGGCCCGACCTCACAACGTCTGGTACGGGTAGGGCAGCGGCCCGCCGCGGAAGCGCTCGCCGCACTCGGGGTGCGGCTCGATGGGCCCGCGCTCGCCCGAGCACGGCGTCTCGCCGGGGAAGAAGAAGCTCACGGTGATCGTGCCCATCGTGCCGGCCGTCGCGTGCGCGGCGCCGACGTCCGCCGCATCGACGGCCGCGGTGCGGATGAAGACCAGGAGGATCGCGCCGCCGCTCGTGATGGACGCGAGCGAGCCCGTGCCCTGCCACGCATCGTCGGGGGACGTGCAGCCGACGCACCCGTCGCCGTCGCGGTCGAAGCCGGCGAAGATGCCGACGTCGGAGCCCGTGATATCATCGACGACCGTCACGCGCACCTCGCTGCCGGGCGGGATCGGAGGGATCCGGAAGCAGCTCCCGCCCTCGCCCTCGCCCAGCGGCACCGAGCCGCTGCAGTCGACGAAGCCCCACGCGTTGTTGCCGCCAGCGGGCGCTTCGGCCTGGACCGTGCCCGAAAGATAGCGGGCCGTCTGCGTCGGAGGGCCGGTGGCGCTCGCAAGGGGGCCCGCGGCGACGAGGAGCGCCGCGAGGAACACGCTGAGGGTACGAAGGGACAACTGGATGATCCTCCCGGGTGGACAAAGCCGCGAGCCCGTCATCGACCTTCTCGTGCCGCCGTATGCGTTTCCCGCAACGTCGAGCGCTCCGCATGCTCCTGGCTCGACGGGCTGCGGTCCGTCCTCGGCTGCACGCGTTCCGCGTGGGCGACGAACGCGCGCACGACGAGCCCGCGCGCGTCGAGCTGGAACGTCTCCGCGACAAGCTTCCCTCCGCTGCGATCGTAGAGCAACGTGACGCCATGCGCGCCCACGTAGAGCCGGGTGCGCTCGTAGCGCAGGCCCGGGCCGGCGGAGGCGAGCGCCTTCGCGAAGTACGCGCGCAGGGCCTCCTTGCCGCGCACGACACCCGAGGGCTCGCCCAACAGGCGCGCGACGGTGGGCGAGCTGTGCTCGACGTCCTCAGCGTAGTGCCCCATGATCGCCTCCAGATCCTGCGCGTTGAACGCAGCGAGCCAGCTCGTCGCGAAGGCGTCCGGGTCCATCGGCCACCCCAGCTCCCGGCGGACGCAAAGGCTTTGGTGATGCGAACGGCTCGACGTAGGCTCCCCTGATTTGGTTCGCGCGCCGACTTACGCACATGGAGCGCGCATACAGACGGGGAGCGACACTTTCCTCCGGCGTCCTTCGGGTCTCCGCCTTCCGTCGTTCGTAACCGTTTGGTCACAGCGGCGGCTCTTTCCGTCGGGACGGGCGTCCCGTCTGCGTGGACGCGACGCGCCGCCAACGCACGCTCCGCGCCATCGCGCTCATGGGGATCGGCACCGCGGCCGGGCTTGTCGCGAGCCTGGATCCCCTGCGGGCCCTGCGGACGCCCGCGTTCCTGCTGATGACCCTCGGGATGGCGGCGTGGACCGTCGTGGAGAATCTCGCGCTCCGGCAGGACGAGCCGCAGGACTACCATGGCAAGCGCAACACGCGCCTGCTGCAGGCCGGGGTCATGATCGGGATCCTCGTGGGCGTCCTCGACCTGTTCCACCTTCCGCCCGCACACCCGTCCTGGCTCACGGCATCAGGGTTCGCCATCCTGCTCGCGGGCGGCGCCATCCGCGTCCTGGCGATCCGCACGCTCGCGCAGCACTTTCGCTACGAGCTGCGCGTCGAGGAAGGCCAGCGACTCGTGCGCACAGGCCTGTACGCACGCGTACGCCACCCGAGCTATCTGGGCCTCCTCCTCATCGCCGTCGGCGCGCCGCTCACGCTCGCGAGCTGGATCGGCGCGCTCGTAAGCCTCGCGATCCTGCTGCCCCTGATCGCGCTGCGCATCCGCGACGAGGAGCGCGTCCTGGAGGAAGGCTTCGGCGCGGAATATGATCGCTATCGCGGCGAGTCGTGGCGACTCCTGCCGTACGTCTACTGACGGCATTCGCTACGCAGCTCGCAGCCGGCCGCCGCTGCCGCCAGGGCCAGCCTTCGGCGCGGCGGGCTTCCCATGCGCGGAGGCGTGCCTCCCTTCCTGCGGCAGCGCGGGCCCGACGCCCTGTCTCGATCCTGGCTTTCCGCCGCTCCCTTCGTCGAGCGCGAGGAAGTCGTGCGAGCGGTCGCGCGGGCCGTGCTCGTGGAAGCGCGTGCGGGAGAACAAGGGCGCGCCGCCGTGCTCGTGCTCGACGTCGCGCAGCATCGCGCGCTTGCTGAGGTGGCGCTTGTGCTCCATCTTGTGGGCGAGGCGGTTGATGCCGGGGAAGAGGGCGCGCAGGCCGCGCATCGCCGCCTCGGAGAGGATGAAGAGCGCGAAGTACTGGACGAGGACCGGCATCATGAGCGCGGCCTCCTCGAGGCGGCCCAGCGTGCCAGTGAGCGTCAGGTGGCCGGGGTCCACGAGGACGACGCCGAGGAGACCGAGCGGGAGGAGCTTCGCGAGATCGTTGGACATGCCTTCGGACACGTGCGCCGTGACGCGCACGCCCATGACGGCCGCCATGGAGAGGAGCAGGATGTCGGAGGTCGCGCGCTCGGGCTTCGCCATGACGAAGAGCGAGGCGGCGAGGACGGCGAAGTAGCAGAAGCTCAGGATCGGGAACGTGAGGATCGTCTCGCCCGCGTGGAGGGCGCGCCCCCACCATCCCTTGCCGCTCGCCGTGTGGAGCGGATCGCGCCGGGAGATCGCCTGGTAGAACGTGAACACGAGCGCCGTGTACACGGCGATGCCGATGCCGTAGATGAGGAGCGTCTGCAGGTCCGGGTGGAAGCCCTCCCAGACCGCAAAGCGGTCCACCCAGTCGCTCAAGACCATACGTGCGAGGATGGCCGTAGGCTACTTGAACTGTGCGAACTCGAACTCAGCGCGCGGGCTTCCCCGGCGCGACGATCTCGAGCGTCGTCGTGGGCCCTCCATCGTGGATGGTGTCCAGCGCTTCGCCCGGGGAGGCCACGGGAACGGGCGCGCGCTTCGGCCGGCGCCCGAGCGCTGCGCCCATCCTGCGCGCGCCGTATCGGACGAGGCGCAGCCCCGTCTCGACGACGAGGAACAGCAGGAAGAAGCGCCCCAGGATCGGGAGGAGGCCGGGGATCTCCTGATAGCGCGCCCAGACGGCCGTCCACGTGCTGTACTGGGGGTCGACGACGAGCACGCCCAGGAGGGAGAGCGGCAGGAGCTTGGCCAGGTCGGCCGAGGCGATCTCGGAGAGGAACGAGGTGAGCCGCACGCTGCCCACGACGGCCATGGAGAGGAGGAAGATCTGGTACGTGCTCTGCGACTTCGCGAGGAAGAACAGGACGCCCGCGAGGACGGCGAAGTAGAGGAAGCTCATCACGGGAAAGACGAACGTGTCCTCGATCGCGTGCACCGCGCGCCCCCACCAGCGGCCGGCGCCCCATCGCGTGTGGAACGCATCGCGCAGCGAGAGGTTCTGGTAGAAGGTGAAGACGAGGATCGTGTAGAGCGCGATCCCCACGATGAGGATCGTGAGCGACGTGAGCTCCGCCTCGTAGCCGCGCCAGACCGCGATCCTGTCCAGGGCCATCGAGGCCCATGCCGGCATCATGGCCGCTTCAGGTCGTGCGACCCTACTTCAACTGCGCGATGTTGAAATGGGACACGCGCGATGGCCGCCCGTGCGGACGAACCTCCAGCGCATCGCGGCGGCATGGTGCCTGCTCATGGCGGGCCTTCTCATCTTCGTGCAGGTCGCGCCGCTGCCGCACATGCCCTTCGCGCTCTTCGCCCTCTTCAACGCGGTGTGGATCTTCGGCGCGGCGATGCTGTGGTGGTTCCCGACGTTCGGCGCCATCGGGACCGCGCTCTACGGGCTGATCCTGGCCGTCTCGATCGTGCGCATGCACGGAGGGAGCGCGCTGAACTGGGCGATCGCGGCTGGGTCTTTGATCGGGTCTGGGCTTGCGATCGCGTTCCTGATGCGGCGCCACTACAAACCCGAGTGACCCGAGGGACCTTAGGGACCCGAGCTGTTCTCGATCTCGGGTCCCTCACGTGCCTGGGCTCCCTCTGGTCATGTCGTGGTAGGAAAGGGCACAGGCGTGCCTTCGCTTCCTCAAGAGACAACGAGCGTCCCACGCAGCGCGCGCTCATGGAACTCACAATAGAACTCATACTTCCCGGGCTTCATGGGAGCCGTGAAGTCGAGAGTACGAACCTCGCCCCACGTGGTCTGCCCCTTCGTCTTCACGCCGAGGTCGGGGAAGAACACGTTGTGCTGCAGGTTGTCGATCCCCTCGTGCGGGTCGTAGTCGAAGGTCGTGAAGCGCATCGCCTCCCCGGGCGTCGCGGTGACGCTCTTCGGGGTGAAGGAGTGGTCGATCTCGCGCTGCTCGGGGTACGAGACGTTCACGAAGCGCCCGGGCGTGTAGTCCGCAGGGAACGCGACCGTGACGAGCCCGACGTTCCAGACGCCCTTCGACACGACCTCGACGGTGTACGCGCCCGCGGTCGGCGGGTCGAGCCACGCGATGCCCTTCGTGGGCGCGGTCGTGGGAGGCAGCTCGAACACGGCATCGCCGCCGGGCCCGAGCACGCGCACGCTCGCCGTCTCCGCGGGCGCGGTGCCGGTGAGGCTCGGCGCGAGGTCGATCGCGAGCTGGAAGAACGAGAGGCCGGCCGGGACCGTGACGTCATGCGTGGTGGTCGCCGGCATCGCGAGCGGCTCCGGGAGCGGGAGCGCGGTCGTCGTCATGAACTTCTCGCGCAGCATCTCGGGCACCGACGCGGAGAGCGCAGCCGCCGCCGGCGTCGGCTCGGGCTCCGGGACGGCGGCCTGCTGGAGGCATCCGGCAAAGAGGAGCGCCGCAAGGACGAGGGGCAGCCGCATGATATCACTGCCCGCCGTCGAGCGCCGGATGCAGGCCCCACTCGGGCTCCAGCACGTACACGCCGGTCTGCATGTCCGGGATGACGAGGTAACCACGCGCGTCCCAGCCGGCGCCCCAGACGAAAGGCACGACGGGGACGGGCGTCTGGGCGAACGTGCTCGGGACGACGTTGGGGAGCTCGTGCGGCTGGTACGCGGCGAGCGTCACGGGCTCCGCCTGGCGCTCCTTCGTGGAGACGTCGAGGACCCACACGCCCGCGTGGTACCACGAGATCGCGACCTGCCCGGTGGGCGTCGCGGCCATCTCGTGGATGCTGAAGAGATAGCCCTGCCAGGGGACGACGCCGTCGAAGGGCGGCATCCACGTGGAGAGGAGCGTCGGATGGACAGGGTCGGTGACGTCGACGAACGACACCGCATCCATCACGCCCTCGGTCGAGGTGCCGTGCTCGCCGCCGAGCGCGAGGACGGCGCGCCCGTCGACGAGGCCGGGGACGAGCGTCTGCTCGTGCCAGCCCACGGCGCCTTCGAGCCCGCCCTCGTACACGACCTCGGGCGCCGCCGGGTCGCTCACGTCGTAGATGGCGAAGCTCCCCTCGGCCGCTCCCGTGAAGAGGAGGAGCTTCCCCGTCACCGGGTGGCGCGCGACGGTCGCGTCGTGCACGCCCGGCACCTCGGCCACCTGCTCGAGTTTGCCCGCCGCGCGGTCGAACTTGAGGATCGCCGTGCTCGCGGTGAAGATGTAGTCCGTCCCGTTGATGGACGTGACGAAGATGTTGTGGCTGCCGCCCACGGGGAGGAAGGCCGCGAACGTCGGGTTCGCCTTGTCGCTCACGTCGACCGCGACCACGCCCGCTTCGGCTGCCGGCGGCGCGTGCGGCGCGTCCGCGTCCTCGCACGTGCCCTTCACGTTCGATGTCGGGTTGTACACGAGGCCGAAGGGGGGCGCGCTGAAGAGCTGGCAGCCGTAGAAGACGTAGTTGCCGTCGTCGCTGAAGCGCGCCGTCCAGCCGTCCGCGGCGCTCGGGTACCAGGACACGGCCTTGGGCGACGCGGGGTCGGCAAGGTCGACGATCGCGAAGGCGAGGCCGCCCTCCATGCCGGAGACGACCGCATAGTTCTGCCAGAGGTCGATCTGCGTGATGCTGGCGCGCGACTCGGGCGGCGCGATGTCGGAGATGGCCGCGTGCCCCACGAGCTCGAGCCCGTGGCCGGCCATGTGCAGGTCGGGGAGCTGGTGGCTTGGGTGATCGGGCACGATGACCGTGCTGAAATCGAAGTCGGGCGCGGGAGGGACGAAGGGCGCGAAGGCAGCCACAGCGTCGGGCGCCTGCTCGTTCGTCGATGTGGGGACCGTGACGCAGCCCGCCGCCAGGGCCACGACCAGAACGAATGCGGTGCGCATGCCAAGCCTCAGGCGCGAGCGGGCGGCAGGGTCCTTAAAGGCTGGCCAGCCGGCGCGCGCGGGCGCGCAAGGGATCTGGGGGCTCTGCCCCCAGCGGGGGTTCGGGGGCGGAGCCCCTAAGTCGGACCGGACGTAGGCCTGCCAGCCACAAGCATCTTCCACTCGCGGGACAAGGACAAGGACATGGACGAGGACAAGGGCGCCGGCGCGCCCTACAAGCCGAAGTACACCGGGTTCGACGAAGAAGCTCAGAAGCGCGCGCAAGCGACGGTCGACCGCGCGAAGGAGAGCGAGGGCGCCAAGGGGGAGGACGCGAATCGGGAGTACGTGGACGATGGGCCGGCGGAATACGCGCGCCGCACGAAGGACATCAAGCGATCGAAGTAGGATAGAGACAGCCTGCCGCGCCTGGCGCCCTTGGCCCCCCTGCCGCCCTTGGCGCCCTTGGCTTTCTTGGCGCCCTTCGCGTCTCAACCGAAGATCGGCCCCGGATAATCCCCGTCCGGATGATAGCCCGCGCGCTCCCAGTAGCCGCGATAGTTCTCGTTCGAGGAGACCTCGATCTCGGTGAGCCACTTGCAGGCCTTGAAGCCCCATTTGCGCGGCGTCATCATGCGCAGCGGGAAGCCGTGCTTCGCGGGGAGGTCCTCGCCGTGCGCCTTGTGCACGAGGAGGACGTCGTCGTGCATGCCGTCCTCGACGGGGAAGCTCGACGTGTACTGCTGGCCGGAGGTCAGCATGTGCGTCGAGATCTCGGGCGATTTGAAGATGAGCATCTTCGCGCCGCCCTTCACGCCCCCGGCGGCCTTCATGATATCAGGAAGCGGGATCCCGACGAACGTATCGGTGTAGGTCCAACCCTCGACGCAGTGGTGCGTGAACTTCTTCTCGATCTGCCGCATCCGCATGAGGTCGTCCCACGAGAGCGTGATGGGCTTGTTCACGAGGCCCGTGATCTTGAGCTGATAACTTTCCTTAGTGAGGGCGGGCGTGCGGCCGATGCTGTTGAGTCGCCAGTACTCGACCTCGCTCTTCGCGGCGCTGCCGAAGGCCCACGCGAGCGCGAGCGCCGCCGCGCTGTAGGCCGCGAGCCGCAGCGCGACGCGGCGGCCCGTCGAGACCGCGGCTGGCTTGCGCTCGCGTTGCAGCCACCACAGCCGCGTGCCCTTGATCACGTGCGTCACGAGCGGCACGAGAAGGACGAACGTCAGCACGAGGTGCGTGATGACCGCGATCGCCTTGGGTAGCGGGACGTAGAGATGCCGCCAGATCTCGATGCCGCTCACCACCTCGACCGCGAGGAGGACGACGAGCGCCGCGCTGTCCAGGCGCTGCAGGATGCGGCGCGCGAGCGGGACCACGTGCCACAGCAGCGCGCCGATGAGGAGGAGCCCCAGCGCGACGTGCGCGGCGTAGAGGAGGTTGCTCTGCGCAAAGCCAAGTGTCGGCGAGAGGAGGACGCCCGTCGCGGCAAGGAGAAGCGTCAGGCTGCCGAGGACGGCGCCGTTCTCGAAGCTGCGCTCGAGCTTCACCACGCTTCGCTACCGCAGCAGTGCGCTTTTGAGGTTATTCCCAATTGGCGCCCGGAAGACCAGGCCCGATCCGGTCGTCCGGTCCTTTTGGCTCAGGCGACAGCGCGCAAGATGTCGATCTCGGCCTCGAGGCGCGCCTGTGCGTCCATGGCCTCCAACAGTCGTTGCTTCGTCTCGAGGTCGACGGGCAGCGCGGCCGCGACCGCGTGGGACACGGTGATGGGGTCGTCGATCGCGTCGGAGTCGCGGTCGACCTTGCCGCCGATGGCTTCGACAGATTCGAGGACCTCGCCCACGAGCTGTTGGGCGTCCTCTTCGTTCCCGGGCTCCTCGTCGAGCCATTCGACGAGCGCCTCCTGGTAGGGCTTTTCGGAGATGAGCTCGACGATGCGGAATCGGCGGACGCCCACGGTCTCCAGGTCGTACCCTTCCTCCGTCTTCTCCGCGCGGATGACCTTCGCCGCGGTGCCGATCCCCTCGGGTTCGAACTCGATCGCCTCCTCGTCGCGGTCTTGCCGCGCGAGGACGATGCCCAGTGGGCCGTCGTCGACGAGGAGCTCCTCCGTCATGAGGAGGTAGCGCTCCTCGAAGACGTGCACGCCGAAGAGCTCTCCTGGGAAGAGCACGACGTCGAGGGGGAACAGGGGGATCCGATCCACGACCGTGCGTGGGCGTGTCATGGTCTTAGCTGTTGTGAGATGTTTCGCGTTGGATCCCCGGATCATCGCCGGCGCGGGTGCATCGAGACGAGCGGCCGGGTGTCGCGCAGCGGCGCCTCGACCTGGCGCAGGAGCGCGGTGTAGAGCGCGACGACCGTGAAGGCGGCGAGCATGGAGCCCGATCCCACGACGAACGCGCGCGCGGGCTCACGCAGCACGGGCAGCCAGAGCGACGCGATGAGCGCCGCGAGCGCCTCGACGAACGCGATCGCCGCCACCGTGGCGGCGCCGAGCCACCATCGCATAGGTAGGTCTCGGCGCGCGCGGATGATAGCCCTTTCCATGCTAATAGCGGCCTAATACGCCCAGTTGCCGCGCGCGCGTCTCCATGAGCTGGAACGCGGCGAACCCGATCGCCATGAGGATCGCCCCGGTGAGGAGGAGCCAGCCGAAGGCCGGGAGGAGGTCCACGAGGCCGCGGTCGAGGAGGATCGCGTCGCGGACGATGTGGAGGCCGTGCGTGAGCGGGATCGCGCTGGAGAGCGGCTGGACCCACCCGGGGAGCGCCTTCACGGGGAACATCATGCCGGAGAGCAGGATGACCGCGGGCGAGAGAAGGAAGGCGATCGCGTAGGGCTGCTTCCACAGGAGGCCGAGCGCGGCCATGAGGAAACCGAGCCCCTGCAGCGCGAGCACAGTGAGGAGGATGCCGAGGATCGCGATCGCGAGCCCTCCGATCGTCGGGCGCACGCGGAAGACGAGCGCGCCCAGGAGGAGGACCGCGAAGAAGTCGACGAAGCCGGTGAGAAGGCTCGCGAGCGTCTTCGCGAACATCCACACGAAGCGGTTGAACGGCGCGAGCGAGAGGAGGTCCCACGTGCCGTTCGATTCCTCCTCGTACACGGCGTTCCCGCCGTCCTCCAGCGCGCCCATCGCAAGCCCGTTGAACGCGACCCCGAGCACTACGAACGCGAGATAGCTCGGGTACCCCGTGAGGTCGAAGAAGCGCGAGGGCGCGTCGCCTTGGCCCAGGAAGCGCAGGGCGACCCACGCGCCCGCGAAGAGGAAGACGGGCATGAGGATCGCGGAGACGGTCCAGCCCGACAGCGTGTATGCGCGGATCTGCTGGGTGAGGGACGTCTTGAACGTCGCGCCGAACGTCCTTGCCCATGCGCTTGCCCTTTTGCTCGCCTCAGTAGTGATGCAGCGTCCCCCTTTCCTTCGCGAGCGTCTCCATGCGGCGGATGAGTATGACCCCCAATGTCCAGAAGAACACCGTGAATCCAGTGAGCGCGAGGAGCGTGGGCGACAGGCTCGCCCACGTGCCCGCACCCGTGAACACCTGGCGCACCGCGATCATGCCGTACGTCATCGGGAGCGCGTAGCTCACGGTCTGGAGGAGCACAGGCAGCGCGCTCACAGGGAAGTTCGTGCCCGTGAAGAAGCGCACGGGCGTCTGGATCGCGAAGCTCAACGGCCCCGCGCTGCGCGTGAGCACGTAGAACGCGGCGAAGAAGAGCGAGAGCGCGACCATCGCCGAGAGCGTGAGCGCGAGCACGGCGAGCGCGAGCGCAGGGTCGGCGACGTGGAAGCCCGCGCCGAACGCGATGCCCGTGACGACGAGCGCGAGGAGCACGGTCCAGCCGCCGTCGATCAGCCCGAAGAGCGACTCGCCCAGGATGTAGGCGACGCGCGAGGTGGGCGCGAGCATGATGATCTCGAGCGTGCCCTGCCACCGCTCGCGCTGGATCGCCATGCCGCCGCGCCAGTTCAGGTTCGTGAAGAGCGAGAAGATCGTCTGGCCGAGGATCAGGAACGTGACGAAGTCGGGCCCCTGCCCGCTGCGCACGAACGCGTCGCGGACGTCGCTCGCGGGGACGAGCGCCGTGTAGCTGAAGACACTGATGCCGACCCAGACGATCGGCCCGAAGATGCGGTTCAAGACCCAGCTCGGGTAGGTGACGCTGAGGACCCAGTTCTTCTTGACGCCCGCGCGGATGACGCGGCCCCAGCTCGCCGCGCTCATGTCGCTCCGACCGTTGCCGCTCCGGCCCTCGTCGACGAAGCCGAGGAGGGCCACGGAGAGGAGAAGAAGGCAGGCTCATCCCATGCCCGTGGCCCTCCGTGGCTTCGTTTTCGGAGCGCGATCAATCGTCATCCCCTTCGTGCTTGGCCGACGATGAGATCCCCTCGCCCGTGAGCGCGACGAAGACGTCCTCGAGGGAGGGCTCCTCGACCGCGAGGCCGACGAGCTCGGCGCCGCTCTTTGCGACGAGCTGCGGCACGCGCGCGGGGTCGAGCTCGCCAGGCGCGCGGTACGTCGTGATGCGCGTCGAGGGGTCGGTCTTGCCCGGCCCGAGGCCTTCGACGGAGCCGCGCACCCGCACCACGACGGACTTGTCGGACGCATGCGTCGCCTTCAGCTGCGCCGGCGTCCCGAGCGCGATGAGCTTCCCCTGGTGCAGGATGCCGACGCGGTCGCTGAGCTCGTCCGCCTCGTACAGATAGTGCGTGGTGAGCACGACGGTGCGCCCCAGCTCGTCCACGAGCTTGCGCACGAGGGCGCGCAGGCTCCGCGCAGCGTGAGGATCGAGGCCGATCGTGGGCTCGTCGAGGAGAAGGATATCAGGGTCCGTGAGGAGGCCGCGGGCGATGTGCAGCCGCTGTTTCATTCCTTTCGAGTAGTTCTCGACGCGATCGTCCGCGCGATCCAAGAGGTCGACCTGCTGGAGGACCTCGTCGATGCGCTTGCGCGCGTGGTCCGAGGGCATGTCGTAGAGCTGCGAGAAGTACCAGAGGTTCTCGCGCCCGGTGAGCCGCCAGTAGAGGGCCCGGTCGCCCCCCAGCACGACGCCCACGCGCTTGCGCACGGCCGTGGCGTCCTTGCGCACGTCGAGTCCGGCGATCGTGGCTTCCCCTTCGGTCGGGAGCAGCAGGGTGCTCAGGATCTTCACGAGCGTGGTCTTGCCGGCTCCGTTGGGCCCCAGGAGACCGAAGAGCTCGCCGCGCCGGACCTCGAGGTCGACCCCGACGAGCGCGGCGCGCGCGGGCTTGGGCCTCTCGCGGCGGAGCATCTGGAACAGGCCACGCCGTTTCGGGGGGAACACCTTCGTGAGGCCTCGCGTGACGATGGCGGGGTCGGCCAACGCGCGCGGACTCGGACCCACGACGATAAGGCTTGACCCCACCGGGTTGTGGCTCAGCATGTCACACTGCAACAGTCCTGGACCAGAAATGCTATGAGGCATGCTAACGCGAAGCAGGCACCATGGAGCCTTCGTGCAAGTTCGGTATCGAGTACCTCCCCCTGGGCAAGACGATCGACCCCGTCGTCCGGCAGCACGTCCAGAACTGCCTCGACTGCCAGCGCGAAGTCGCCCTCGTGTGACGTGACATCGCACGTCACATCGGCTAACCTTCGTCGTGATTCGGGAGGAGAAGGGTTTTCACGGCTGCCCGGCGACTGTCGGGGCCAAGGTGGGTCCAGGTGTCAGCCATCCATGGGACGGTCATCCGCGGCGCGCCGACGCCACGCTCGGCGCAGGTGCTCACACCCGACGCCATCGCATTCCTCAGCGAGCTGCACCGCCGCTTCGAGCCCACGCGCCAGGCGCTCCTGCGCGCCAGGGAGCTCCGGCAGCGCGACCTCGACGCGGGGCGCCTCCCCGACTTCCTTCCCGAGACGCGCGCGGTCCGCGAGGACGTGACCTGGCGCGTCGCGCCGGTCCATGCGGACCTGCAGGACAGGCGCGTCGAGATCACGGGCCCGACCGACCGCAAGATGGTCGTGAACGCCCTGAACTCGGGCGCCAGATGCTTCATGGCCGACTTCGAGGACGCGAACTCCCCGACCTGGGAGAACTGCGTCGAAGGACAGGCCAACCTGATCGCGGCCCACGAGCGCGCGATCGACTTCGTCTCCCCGGAAGGAAAGGCCTACAAGCTCAACGACCGGATCGCGACGCTCCTCGTGCGCCCGCGAGGCTGGCATCTCGTCGAGAAGCACGTGCACGTCGACGGCGCGCCGATGAGCGCGTCCCTCTTCGACTTCGGCCTGTACTTCTTCCACAACGCGCGCTTCGGCAAGCCGTACTTCTATCTCCCGAAGATGGAGTCGCACCTCGAGGCGCGTCTGTGGAACGACGTCTTCGTCTTCGCGCAGGCCAAGCTCGGCGTCCCGCGAGGCACCATCAAGGCGACCGTGCTCGTCGAGACCCTCCTCGCCGCCTTCGAGATGGATGAGATCCTCTACGAGCTGCGCGAGCACTCGGCCGGCCTCAACGCGGGCCGCTGGGACTACATCTTCAGCGCGATCAAGAAGCTCCACGCCCGCCGTGATATCGTCTTCCCCGACCGGGGCCAGATCACGATGGGCGTGCCGTTCATGCGCGCGTATTGCGAGCTCCTCGTGAAGACGTGCCACAAGCGCGGCGCGCACGCGATGGGCGGCATGAGCGCGTTCATCCCGAACCGCAAGGATCCCGCCGTGACGGAGGCCGCGCTCGCCAAGGTGCGCGAGGACAAGGTGCGCGAGGTCACGATCGGCTTCGATGGCACCTGGGTCGCGCACCCTGACCTCGTTCCCGTCGCGATGGCCGAGTTCGACCGTGCGCTTGGCACGAAGCCCAACCAGGTGTCCAAGCCATTGCCGGAGGGCGACGTCTCGGCGAAGCAGCTGCTGGACTTCCACATCCCGGGCGCGACGCCCACCGAGGCGGGTCTGCGCGCGAACGTGGACGTCGCGCTGCAGTATCTGGGCCACTGGCTCAACGGCACCGGCGCCGTCGCCATCCACAACCTCATGGAGGACGCCGCGACGGCAGAGATCAGCCGCTCGCAGGTCTGGCAGTGGGTCGCGCGCGGGGTCTTCCCCCGCGAGCGCGTCGAAGCGATCCTCGCCGAGGAGGCCGCGCGCCTCCGGACGCAGGGCATCCCGAGGATCGACGAGGCGGCCGACATCCTCCGGACGATCTCGTTCCCTCCCCACTTCACCGATTTCCTCACGATCCCCGCCTACGAGAGACTGTGATATCGATGTTCAACCAGCACCTGCAGCCCCTGGGCCTCGACCCGAAGACCGAGATCGACGTCGCCGCGCGCGAGCTCCAACGCGACTGGGACACGAACCCACGCTGGAAGGGCGCGAAGCGCGACTACACGGCGATGGACGTCGTGCGCCTGCGCGGCAGCATCCCGATCGAGCACACGCTCGCGCGCTACGGCGCGGAGCGCCTGTGGCACCTCCTGCAGCACGAGCCGTACGTCGGCGCGCTCGGGTGCATGACGGGCCAGCAGGCCGTGCAGGCCGTGAAGGCGGGCATGAAGGCCATCTATCTCTCGGGATGGCAGACGGCCGCCGACAACAACCTCGCGAGCCAGACGTACCCCGACCAGTCGCTCTACCCCGTGAACAGCGTCCCCGACGTCGTGAAGCGGATCAACAACGCGCTGCTGCGCGCGGATCAGATCGAATGGGCGGAGAAGAAGCACACGCACTGGTGGATGGCGCCGATCATGGCGGACGCGGAAGCCGGCTTCGGTGGCCCGCTGAACGCGTTCGAGCTCATGAAGAGCATGATCGAGGCGGGCGCCGCGGGCGTGCACTGGGAAGACCAGCTCGCGTCGGAGAAGAAGTGCGGCCACCTGGGCGGGAAGGTCCTCATCCCCACGAGCACGCACGTGCGCACGCTGTCGGCCGCCCGTCTTGCGGCCGACGTGTCCGGTGCGTCCACGCTCATCGTCGCCCGCACGGACGCCGAGAGCGCGACGCTCCTCACGAGCGACATCGACGCGCGGGACACCCCGTTCACGACGGGCGAGCGCACCGTCGAAGGCTATCACATCGTGAAGGGCGGCGTCGAGCCGTGCATCGCGCGCGGCCAGGCGTACGCGCCGTACGCGGACATGATCTGGATGGAGACGAAGCACCCGGACGTGGATGAGGCTCGCCAATTCGCGGAAGGCATCCACAGCAAGTTCCCCGGGAAGCCCCTGATGTACAACTGCTCGCCCTCGTTCAACTGGAAGAAGCACTTGAACGACACGCAGATCCAGCGCTTCAACCGTGACCTCGCGGAGCTTGGCTACAAGTTCCAGTTCATCACGCTCGCGGGCTTCCACAGCCTGAACGCGAGCATGTTCGAGCTCTCCAAGGCGTTCGCCCTCGAGGGAATGCCCGCGTACGTGCGTCTCCAGCAGCACGAGTTCGAGCTGGAGAAGCTCGGCTACACGGCGACGAAGCACCAGCGCGAGGTCGGCACGGGCTACTTCGACGAGGTCTCGACCGTGCTTTCGAAGGGCATGTCGAGCACGCTCGCCCTCAAGGGCTCGACGGAAGAGGCGCAGTTCACGAAGTGAGCATGCCGATCAGGATCGGCACGTCGGGCTGGTCGTACGACGACTGGGACGGTCACGTCTACCCCAAGGGCGTGACCGCCACCGACCGCCTCCGCTGGTACGCGGAGCGCTTCCCGACGGTCGAGGTCGATAGCACGTACTACCGCGACCCCGCTCCAGGCTTCGTGAAGGGGTGGATCCAGAAAACACGAGAAGCGCCGGGGTTCGAGCTCAGCGTCAAGACCCCGAAGGACCTGACGCACGAGCTACTGGTCGATGGCGACCTCGACGCGATCCGGCGGCGCGCCGAGGCTTGGCGCGTCGCCGTCGCGGATCCGCTTGCGGACGCCTCGCGCCTGGGCGCGATCCTCCTGCAGCTCTCCCCCGCGGTGATCCACCACCCGCGCTCCCTGGATCGCCTCGACGCGGCGCTCGCGATGATGCGGCCGCATCCCACGGCGGTCGAGTTCCGCAATCGCACGTGGCACGAGGGCGACCGCCCCCGCCTGCGCGACGATGCGCGAGCGCTCCTCGATGCGGCGAACGCAGCGGCGGTCGTCGTCGACGGGCCCCCGTTCCCGGACATCGTCGAAGGCGCCGCGGACCACGCCTACGTCCGTTTCCACGGGCGCAATGCGGACCGGTGGTACCGAAGCGAGCGAGGACCCCGACGCGCCGACAGGCGCGTTGAGGACAAGGAGGAGCGCTATTACGGCGACCGCTACGACTACCTCTACTCGGACGACGAGCTCGACGCGTGGATGCCGCGCCTGGCCGGCCTCGCCGGGGAAAAGGACGTCGTGCGCGTCTACTTCAACAACCACGTCGAAGGGAAGGCGTTCCGCAACGGGCAGCAGATGGAGGAGAAGCTCGAGCGCGCGGAAGCTCCCGTGACGCGCGTGCGCTCGCCGCAGCGGCGGCTGCCTTTCTAGCCACTCGATCCACGGACGCCTGACCCGACCTTCCACGCTCGCTTCGCTCGTTTGGCGGCGTTGGGCGCTTCGGGCCTTGTGGTCCCTGATTCAGCCCCAATCCAGCCGGTTGGGCCCCATGGAAGGCTCGGCCTCCATCGTCGAGCACTCGACGCCCGTCCCGCGGAACGCCGCCGCGAGCTGGCGGAAGAGGCGCTGGTAGTACCTCGCGTCCTGCACGGCGCGCGTGAAGAGCTCGCCCTCGGCATCGGGCAGGCGCTCGCGAAGCACGGGTAGGACGGTCGCGAGATATCGCCACGGCGCAGCGAAGACGCGCTTCACGCCCGCGTCGCGGAACGCGCTCGCGATGTCGCTCGGCGTGACGCCGCCCGTCAGCGGATACGTCGGGCAGATGTTCGCGAACGTGTCGAGCCCCTCGTCCGCGAGCGCGCGCAGCGTGCGCAACCGCGCCTCGATCGTGGGCGCGCCAGGCTCGATGACGCGGCGCATCTCGTCGTCGAGCGTCGGCACGCTCAACCCCGCGCTGCAATGGGTGAACCCCTTGAGGAGCGCCGCGTCGCGCCTCACCAGCGGATTGCGCGTCAGCACGTAGAGCGGCCAATCGGCGCGCTGGAGCACCTGGAGGCAGCGCTGCGTGATCATGTGCGTTCCTTCGACAGGTTGGTAGGGATCCGTCGCGCTGCTGAGGAAGACCTCGCGCGGCTCCTTCGTCTTCAGCTCGTGGGCGAGGAGCGTCGGAAGGTTGCGCTTCACGACGACGTAGGAGCCCCACTTCGGACGCTCCACGTGGGCCACGTCGGGCACGTAGCAGTAGGCGCAGTCGTGCGAGCATCCCATGTACGGGTTGAGCGACCACGGCTCGCCCGGCATCGCGCACTTCGTGAGCGCCTGCCGCGCGTCGACCTCGCGCACCTCGTACGTGCCGAAGTCCGCGCGCGGGAGAAGGCGAGCCCCCTCCTGGCCCGCGGCGAACGAGCCGATGGACGTCTGGGACAGCGCGCGCGCCTTCGAGAGGACGCTGTGGCGGGCGTCGTCCGCATCGACGGGGCGCGGCGGCAGGCCGAGGGTCGCCACGTGTCCGCACATGGGGACGCAGGGTGTTACGTGGGCACCCGAGGGGGAGCCGAAACGACCGGTGCGCCGGACCGGGACGTTGATCCGTAACGGAATGGCCACGAACGTTCCAGGGTGCCGTGGATCCCTCGGCCGAAGGGTCACACCCTACGCGTCATGATCGGGGAGCGCGTAGTGCGTCTCGGGACGGCCCGACGATGGCTCGCCGTCCACGAAGCCGCCGCGGGCGTATCCTGCGGCCTCGAACACGGGTGCGGCGCGCGCGTTCCCTGCCGGCACCACCGCGCGCCCTGGCGTGCCCGCGCGCTCGGCGGCGTGGAGGAGCCACGCGGCAGCGGCGGCGGTGTCGGCGACGAGGACCTCGACGCCTTGCGCGCCGCCGATCACGTGGCCGCAGAAGGCGCCGCCCTCGCGCTTGACCGCGGCGAAGGCGCGGTGGGGCTGGCGCGCGATCAATGCCGCGAGCGTGGGGCCGCGCGGCGCGCCCCAGCGGGGCGTGTCGCAGGCGATGAGCTCCATGATCTCCGCATGCGAGACGGGGTAGATCGCGTGCTCCCGGTCGGGGGAGGCGGGCGGGCGGATCGGTCCGGTCCGGGTCCAGAGCGCGGCGCGGTCCACGGGCCGGGAGGTGGGGCGCCCGTGGTGAAGGTTATGGCATGGTCGTGACGTGGTCGGGGACGCCGTCGTCGTCCGTATCGCTGAGGACGACCGTCTGGGTCGCGAGCGTCTGCGAGGCGCCGGTGTCCTCGTCGATGCGGACCAGGGTCGCGGAGGCCCAAGCCTCGTCCACACCGTGCTCCGTGTCGACGTACACGAAGGCGTCAGCGGCAAGCACGGGCTCGACGACGTCGTCGTCCGTCGCTCCCCCCTGCGCGAAGAGCTCTTCGCCCTCCACGAGCACGTTGGCCGATGCGACGCCGATGGATGCGGCGACGCTGACGAAGTCGGGATCACCGTCGCCATCCGGGTCCTCGACGTGCGCGCACCCCGGCTCTGCGCATGCGTGCACAGGCGGCACGTCCGCAGCTGCGACTGGCATCGCAAGCGCGATGGCGAGCAAAGCGAAGGCCAGCGGGCTCACAGGCCCCCAGCTGGAAAGGAATGCAAAAAGGGTCTCGTGAGATGATATGCGAGCCCCGCGTTCGCGCGCGGTTCGGAGGAGACCTTCGCTTCGCTCAGCTTCCATACACGGCCTTGATGCCGAGGATGTCTCCATCGCCAAGGGTGCGGCCGGAGGTGACGCCGTAGTCGGAGTACGCGTACATCGTCAGGCACGAGTTGGTCGAGGAGGACGTCGGGTGGTTGAGGCCGAACGTGTGGCCGGTCTCGTGCTGGATGATGTTCTCGTAGTCCATCGCATTCGACTGGCCCGAGCCCCACGCGTAGTATGTGTTGTACTGTCCGTCCGACTCGGCGGCTTCGCCGCTGCCGCGGTACGACCACGTCGTCGTGACCGCGATGGTCGTGGAGGCTCCGATGTTGACCCAGTCAAGCTGGTTGACGCCGTCGTATGTGCCCGCAGTGCCGCGGCTGCCCGAAGACGCGCCGCCGGAGATGGACTTCGCCGTGTTCGAGTCCCACTCAGAGAGCGCGGAGCTCACCGTGCTTGCGACGGTGGTCGAATACGCCGAGTAGGGACCGGGCCAGAACCAACCGGCGGTCTTGTACGCGTCCGACTCGCAGTCCGTGCCGGGGTCCGCGGTCCCGCCGCCGGGGCGCGCCTCGCTTGTCCCGTCCTGGACGGCGCCAAGGCGAAGGAAGTGCTGGGTCTTGAGGACGAGCGGGTTCGAGGGCTCCACGGTCTGGAGGAGGATGACCTCGCCGTTCGCGTCGCGCACCGTGACGTCCGTGAATTCGCCAAGGTCCGCGACGATCGCGCTGGTAGCGGGGGCGATCGAGAAGAAGACCGCTGCGACGAAGGCTCCGAAGATCAGCTTCGTATTCATGGGGACAGACTCCCACGCCGCCCAGGGCCAAGCGATGCAAAACCCTTCGGGGGACATGTCCCGCCCCTGACGCTGAGGCGTCGGTGGCTCGATGCCGCGCCCGGCGCGGCCCCCGCGCCCCCGCGCCCGCCCCCGCGCCCCCCGGTCCCTCGCCCTCGCCCTCGCCGCCCCCAGCCCGAGCCCAAGCCCCAGCCCGGCGTTGTGACCGACCGCATCAGCGTTCGGTCACTACGCCCACTCGTAGCGCCTCTTTATCGCCACGAACGACGTAGCGCAAGGTCGTAGCATGTCGGAAGCAGACGCCCCTCCGTTCCCCGCCCCGCCACCGCAGCAGCCCGCGGCCCCCGCGCTCGAAGACAGGGAGCGCGATGTCCTCTCCGAGCTCGCGCGCGAAGTGGATGCCTGGGTCACGTTCCAGGGCCTGCGCCGGCAGCTTGGCGTCCATCAGCAGGCGCTCGCGCGCACGCTGCGTCGCCTCGAGGCGCAGGGATTGATATCACACCACGGGAAGGGCTACCAGCTCACGCAGATGGGGTATTCGTCGCTGCGCGGCGTCGTGCCGCGGGCGGCAGCGCAGCGCCCCGTCCTGCCCCTGGTGCAGGCGCTCCTCCCGCCGCACCTCTCGCCTGGCGACGTGGCGGCGCACCTGTCGCGTCGCTGGTTCGGCGGGCTGCGCTGGTACGGGCAATCCGAGGGGCCCGGCGAGACGACGCTCCACTGGATGGCGGAGCGCGCCCGGGTCACGGTACGTGTGTCGAGCGGCAGCGTGACGCTCGAGGTCGAGGATGCGCCGGGGAACGACGCGAAGACGTTCGCCGCGGCGCGCCCGGTGCTCGCCGCGCTCGCGGAGCTCTATGGGACCGGAGCCGGCCTCGTCGAGTCATCAAGCCGCAGCGCGGCGTAGTCCCCCTTGCATGTGCAACGGACATGGCAGCCGGCGCTACTTCACTCGCGAAGAGCGGAAGGCGTGGCTCGAAGGATATGCTGAGGAACTCGAGAACGAGCTCAAAGGCGTGAAGGAGCGCCTGCAGGAGCTTTCGGCGGAGGCGCGACAGGCCAGCGTCTGAGGTCCTCGGATCAGTGCTCGTAGGCAGGCGCGGTCGCGTTGGCAGATCCAAGATCGCCCTGCCAGTGCATTCCCGCGATGAACGAGCCGCGCGGAAGCTCGAAGATGAGCTGCCCGTTTCGCGCGAGCCCTTTCCCCAGGCGCGCGCCGTCGAAGTCTTCGTGCGCGTTCGCCATCTCGATGCTGTGGTCGCTGCCGCTCTCGTCGGTGGCGCTGAAGTGCCAGCTCGAGACCGCGATGTCGACCTTGCCCGTGTTCTGAAGGCGCACGTTCGCGACGTGGAAGACGTAGCCGGGGTCGGGCTTGATCGTCTCGCCAAACGTCCCGATGCGCTTGTCGGCCAGATGCACTTCGAGGACCGAAAGGTTCGCCTCGGCCGCGAACTGCTCCTGCGCCATCTTCTCCGCCCGCGCGAAAAGATCGCCATCGCCGTCGAACGAGATGGGGTCGATCGGCGTGACGCCCGACTGGATCGCCGCTGGCACGGCGGCCGCGCTCACCAGGGCGACCACGAGCGAGGCCTTCATCGGCGCTCGTTCGAGAGGAGGCCCTATTTGAATCGGGGCGAAGGGGCACTCGGAGCCCCAGCACCCCCCATGGGGGGACCGAAGCTCTCATCCGCGCCTGCGCGAGCCGCGCCCGTCATGGATGCGCGGGTGGAAAGGCCACGCTGGGATCGTCGTCACCACCATGCCTGGGGAGGTCTCGAGGTCCTCCTCCAGGCGCATCCCGAAGGCGTGCCGGGCATCGAGGCGCTGGATCGGATCCTGGAGTACGGGCTTGATGAGCAGGAGGGGATCCTCCTCTTCGAGACGCTCCGCGACCGCGAGATGATCGTCGTCTCGGGCGGCCGCTGGCGCCTGGCCTAGTCCACCTGCGGGCGGCGCGCGTTAGGCCGAGCCCATCGCGCGCTGCAACAGATGCACCATGCGCTCGTGCCCCTTCTCGCGGGCCAGGTCGAGCGGGGTCTTCCCGGTCGCGGAGCGGGCGTCGGGGCGCGCCTTGTGCGAGAGGAGCAGCCGCGCGCTCGCGTCGTCGCCGTTCGACGCTGCGACGTGGAGCGCGGTGAGGCCGTGCTCGTAGGTCGCGTGCGGGTCGGCGCCGTGTGCGAGGAGCTGCGCGACGCACGTGCGCTGCTGGCCCGCGACGGCCGCGTGGAGCGGCGTGTTCGCGAGCGCGTTGCTGCTGCGCGCGTCGATGGCGGCGCCCTTGGAGAGCAGGTACGCCGCGACCTCCTTCTGGCCGAAGTGCGCGGAGAGGTGGAGCGGCGTCCACCCGTCGTGGCTGTGGGAGTTGATGCTCGCGGCGTTGGCGTTGAGCAGCTCGCGCACGCGGTCCAGGCGGCCCACGGCGGCGGCCTCCCACAGGTTCGGGCGGGCGCCCCGCATGAGGAAGAGCTCGACCAGGGGCTTCGCATGGTGGTAGGCCGCGAGGAGGAGCATCGAGTCGCCGTTGGCGAGCTTCGCGTGGGCGAGGCTCGCGTCCTGGCTCAGGAGCTTCTCGGCTCCCCCCAGGTCGCGGGCCTTGATGGCCTGGACCATCTCGTCCACGGACGGCATTGGCGCGGCAATCCCGGGTCCGGTTAAGAGCCTATCCGAAGCCCGACGCTCGTCTCAAAGGACCTTGCTGGAATTGCGGGGGACGAGATACACGTAGCGCAGCACCGGGAGGGCGTCGACGAGCCTCTTCTCCACGTCCACGACGAGCTTTTCCACGTCCGAGGCGGGGATGTCGTCCCGGATGTCCATCTCGATGCCTATGAGGACGGCGTGCGGTCCCAGATACATGCTCTGCATGCTGAGGATCCGCTCGATCGCCGGCTCCTGCGCGAGGACCCCGTGCACCTTGGCCAGGTCACGCTTCGAGAGCCCGGTGCCGACGAGGAGCGCGTGCACGGTGCTCGCGAGGAAGACGGCGAAGCCCATGAGGATGAGGCCGATCCCGAGGCTGCCCAGCCCATCCCACAGGGCGTTGTGGGTAAGCTCCGTCGCGATGATCGCGGCGGCGGCGATGGGGAGCGCGATGAGGGCAAGGCCGTCCTCGACGAGGACGGTGAGGAGCGAGGCGTCGCGGTTCTCGGCGAGGAACTCTCGCAACGTCGCGACGCCGCTCGCGTTCGCGCTCTTCTTCGCTTCGCGGACCCCGAAGGTGATGCTCACGGCCTCGATGACGAAGCTCAGGGCCAGGATCGCGAGGGAGAGGCGCACGTCCCCCAGCTCGTGCTCGTCCGCGTGGGCGATCTTCTCGATCCCTTCGAACACGGAGTAGGCGCCAGCGACGCCAAAGAGAAGGATCGAGACCATGAAGGGCCAGAAGTAGGCGTCCTTCCCCGTGCCGTACGGGTGGCGCGCGCTCGGAGGCCGGTTCGCGCGCTTCAGGCCGATGAGGAGAAGCACCTGGTTCCCGACGTCCGAGAAGGAATGCGCCGCCTCGGCGAGCATCGCGGCGCTCTGCGAGATGAGCCCCGCGACGAGCTTCAGCGCCGCGATGAGCAGGTTCCCGACGAGGGCGGCGAAGACCGCGATCTTGCTGCCGCCGGCGGACACGCGCCGCCGAGCCGGTCCGACGCGCTTAGCCCTTGCGGCGCTATCGCGGCGATCCGGCGTTCAGCTCGTGACGCTGAACGTGTCCGTCGTCGTCGTGTCCGTCGTGCGCACCATGTTGGTGCCAGAGAGCGCCGTCACGCTCCCGGACCACACGCCCGGCGAGGCGCCGTTGGGGAGCGTGTAGTAGGCGCGCGCCGTGCCGTTCGTGGCCGTGGTGAGCGTGTCCGTATGGTCGAGGTTCCCGTTGGGGCGCAGCCACTGCATCGTCACGCTCGCGCCCGAGACGGCGTTCCCGAGGTGGTCGACGACGGTCGTGCGGATCTCGACCGTGTCGACGCCCTTCACGAACGATTCGCTCGTGGCGTTGCTCTTGTACGAGACCATCGTCGTGATGTGGATCGTCTTCTGGACCGTGACGCTCGCGGTCCCGGTGACGCCGCTGGAAAGCGCCGCCACCGTGTCGGCTCCCGTCGTCGTGGGCGCCGTGTAGAGGCCGCCCTGCGTGATGCCTCCGCGCGTCGCGCTCCAGGAGACCGTCGCCGTGCTGTTGACGTTGCTGTAGGTGTCGCGCACGGTCGCGGTGAACTGCTGCGTCGCGAGCGTGTTGAGCGTGGCGGTCGAGGGGGAGACCGTCACGGTGCTGGGCGCGGCGGCGTACACGTCGACCGTGGCGCTGCCCGCGACCGAGCCGGTCGTGGTGGCCGTGACGCTGCGGCCCGTCTGCGCGGTCGTCTGGGCCGTGAGGACGCCACCCGTCGTGATGCTGCCCGCGGTCGTGGTCCACGTGACGCCGGCCGTGGCGTTCACGTTGCCATACGTGTCGCGGACCGTCGCGGTGAAGCTCGCCGAGCCGCCCGCGGCGACGCCCGCGATGCCCGGCGACACGGTGACGCTCGCCGGCGCGGCGGCGATGATGTCCACGAGCACGCTCGCGGACGCCGCGCCGCTCGTGGCGTTCACGTACTTGCCCGTCGCCGCCGTCGTCTGCGCCGTGAGCACGCCCGAGCTGGAGATGCTGCCGCCGGTCGTGCTCCACGAGACGGTCGCCGTCGAGTTCACGTTGCCGTACGCGTCGCGCAC
>DATLCC010000089.1:0-19371 GCA_035526585.1 Thermoplasmatota archaeon
ATCCAGCGAGACGGCCAGATGAAGACGCTCGAATCCGCGGGGGCGACCGTGCTTGCGAACGCCTGCGGTCCGTGCATCGGCCAGTGGAACCGCCCCGAGCTCAAGCCGGGGGAGGCGAACGTCATCGTCACGTCGTTCAACCGCAATTTCCCGAAGCGGAACGACGGCAACGCAGGGACTTTGGCGTTCATCGGCTCGCCCGAGATCGTGATGGCGTACGGCCTCGCGGGGCGGCTCGACTTCAACCCGATGACCGACGAGCTCGTCGGCGCGGACGGTAAGCGCTTCAAGCTCTCGCCCCCGAAGCCCGCGCCCGAAGTTCCGGAGAAGGGCTTCGTGCGCGACGACGTGGGCTATCAGGCCCCCGCGCCCGCCGCGCAGGCGAAGAAGCTCGCGGTCGACATCTCCGGCTCGTCGAAGCGCCTGCAAGTGCTCTCCCCGTTCCAACCCTGGAACGGGAAGGACATCGACCACGCCGCGCTTCTCCTCAAGGCGAAGGGCAAGTGCACGACGGACCACATCAGCCCGGCCGGCCCCTGGCTGAAGTACCGCGGCCACATCAACAACATCAGCGACAACATGTTCCTCGGCGCGATCAACGCCTTCGGCGGCGAGGCCGGCAAGGGCAAGAACCAGATCACGGGCGAGGTCGGCGCTTTCCCGATGGTGGCGCGCGCGTACAAGGCGCAAGCCCTCCCCTGGGTCGTCGTCGGCGACGAGAATTACGGCGAGGGAAGCTCCCGCGAGCACGCCGCGATGGAGCCGCGATACCTCGGCGGCGTCGCCATCATCGCACGGAGCTTCGCCCGCATCCACGAGACGAACCTCAAGAAGCAGGGGCTCCTCCCGCTCACGTTCGCGGACAAGAAGGACTACGACAAGGTGCAGGAAGGGGACCGCATCAGCATCCTCGGTCTCAAGGATCTCGCACCCGGCTCGCAGCTCACGGTCGCGCTCCACCACAAGGACGGCACCGAGGAGAAATTCCTCGTAAGCCACACGTTCAACAAGGAGCAGGTGGGCTGGTTCAAGCGCGGGTCGGCGCTGAACGTGCTCACGACGCGGTGATCATGAGCGAATCGCACTTCGAACGTCGCGGCACCGCGCCGCGTCCGCGAAAGGTCCCGTGCGAGTTCTGCGGCACGCCGCTCGTCGACCCGATCGAGGAGCCGTTCAACCTCGCGTTCATCGCGCACCTCAAGGCGAACGAGCGGTGCATGACGCTCTTCTCGTACGGCATGACGGCGCTCAGGAACGAGATCGGCGTGCGGCTCGGGCAGAAGCCTGTCGCGGACGGCCTCTGATCCTTGCCCCAGTCTAGCCCGAGCCCTCAGCTTTCGCCGGAGGCGATGGCTGCGAGTAGATCTCGTCGACGCCGCGTCGCACTTCGGAGAGCTTCCACGCGATCATGTCGCGCGCGTTCGCGGCGATCTTCGGAGCGAGCGCGGCGGGCGCGCGCAGCACGTGCGGGTGCTTCTCGAGGTGTGTGATGATCGCCTCGACGGCCTGCGCGTTGTCGGCGACGATCGCGTCGACGTGACCGCGGTCGGGGAACGCCTTGCGCACGAGATCTTCGTAGCTCGCAGGATCCTTGACGCTCACCATGGCGGCGAGGTCGGGGAGGCGGCGCGCGAAGAGGTCGAGCGCCATCGTGCGGATGGCCTGGAAGTCGGGGTCGTCCTCGCGCGCGATGAGGTGCATCTTCGATTTCAGGCGCAGGATGTGGTCGAGGTGCTGCGCGGCGAGCGCGCGCGCGTCCTCGCCCTTCGCGACGCGGTGGGCGATCGCGACGAGGTCCTTCGCGTCCTGCCGCATGCGCGAGCGCATGCCCAGCGTGGTGACGGCGCCCATGATCAGTCCGTCGAGCGTCGTGCCGACGATCAGGCCGTGCTTCGCCTTGATGTTCGCGCGCGTGTGGGCCAAGCCGTCCTCGAAGTCCTTGACCGCCCTCTCCACGAGGATGTCGTCGGACGAGGCCACGGCTGCGCCACCCTAGTCCGCGTATTCAAGGACGAGCTTGTCGTCCTTCACGATGCGCAGCGTCGCCGTCTTCCCTTCGACCGGGTTCATGAGCGGGAGGGGGATGCGGTAGTGGCGGTGCTCGGGGGCGCGGCAGTTGCACGGCGCGCTCTCCACGATCTTGGTCTTGAGGTTGCTCTTGCCCACGGTGAGATGGAAGTTCGTGCCGGGGGCCGGCAGCTTGGGGAGCCACGCCTTCTCGACGAAGAGGAAGCCGTCCTCGGCCTCCTCGGCGCCGATCTTGCGCGACATGATGTTGGTCGCCTGCATAAGGATCGAGACTCGGAACGGCGCCGACAAAGGGGCGCGTTCGGACGTGGTGACCCTGGGGGGTCTCCACGTCTCCATGAGCGGGTCCAGGTCTTGAAGGTTACGGCCTACGGGCCTTTCGCTCGCGCATCGTAGTCGCGTTCGGGCTGGGGATAGGGGACGGCGCTGGGCCAAGGACGCGGATACCGCGCGTCCCCTCCCCGGCCCCTTCCCCGATCCCTGTCCCGAAAGCGACGAGAATGTCCGGGGAAGGCGCCATTCGACATCCGGGGACGAAACCCTTAGAAGGGGCACGCGGTTGGGCGCGCCAACAGAGGCGATCCCCCTGGCCTTCCAGCACCTCACGCCCCCGAGCGACGGGAGCAAGATCACCATCCGCGCCGACGGCTCGATCCAGGTCCCCGACGACCCCGTGCTCCCGCACATCGTGGGCGATGGCACCGGGCCGGACATCTGGGCGGCCTCGCAGCCCGTCCTCGACGCGGCCGTGAAGAAGGCGTACGGCGGCAAGAAGCGCATCGTCTGGTTCCGCGTGTACGCGGGCGAGGAGGCGAACAAGGCGTACGGCGAGTGGCTCCCGAACGACACGCTGGAGGCGTTCCGCCAGTACGTCGTCGGCATCAAGGGCCCGCTCACGACCCCCGTGGGCAAGGGTATCCGCAGCCTGAACGTCGCGCTGCGCCAGGAGCTGGACCTCTACGCCTGCGTGCGTCCCGTCTACTACGTGCAGGGTGTGCCTTCGCCGATGAAGGACCCGAGCGAGATGAACATCGTGATCTTCCGCGAGAACACGGAGGACGTGTACGCGGGCGTCGAGTTCCAGGCGGGGACGCCGGAGGCGAAGAAGCTGCAGGAGTTCCTCGTGAAGGAGCTGGGCGTCAAGGCCTCCAAGTTCCGCGGGCAGAACGTGGGCCTCGGCATCAAGCCCATGTCCGAGGAAGGCTCGAAGCGCCTCGTGCGCAAGGCCATCCAGTACGCGATCGACAACAAGCTCCCGAGCGTCTCCCTCGTGCACAAGGGGAACATCATGAAGTTCACCGAGGGCGCGTTCATGTCGTGGGGCTACGAGGTCGCGACGAAGGAGTTCCGCGACCACTGCGTGACCTGGGCCGAGGTCCAGGAGAAGCACGGTGGCAAGACACCCGCCGGAAAGGTGCTCGTCCAGGACGTCATCGCGGACAACATGTTCCAGCAGCTCCTCACGCGCACGGAGAACTACTCGGTGCTCGCGACGCCCAACCTGAACGGAGATTACCTCAGCGACGCGGCGGCGGGCGAGGTGGGCGGCCTGGGCATCGCGCCCGGCGGCAACGTCGGCCACGGCTACGCCGTCTTCGAGGCGACGCACGGCACCGCGCCCAAGTACGCGGGCCAGGACAAGGTCAACCCCGGCTCCGTCATCCTCTCGGGCGTCATGATGCTCGACTACCTCGGCTGGAAGGAGGCGGCGCAGCTCGTGCGCGACGCCTTCCAGAAGACGGTCGCGCAGGGGCTCGTCACGTACGACTTCGCGCGCGAGATGAGCATCGATCCGATCAGGGCGAGCGAGTTTGGCGCGTGCATCGTCGCGAACATCGAGGGGCGCCCGACGCCGATCAAGCCGCGCCACGGCAAGGTCGTGAAGGCCGTGAAGCAGCAGGCGAAGGCGCACGTGAAGGCCAAGGCCAAGACCGTCCGCGCGGCGGCCAAGGGCAAGAAGGCGCCCGCGAAGAAGGTCGCCTCGAAGAAGCGCCGCTAGACATTCTTGTGTCGCGCGCCCGATGCGCCACCCATGCGCTTCGCCGCGATCCTCTCTTTCCTTCTCCTCGCCGGGTGCGCCAGCACGGCGCCTCCCGCGGGGGAGCGGGCGCCCTTCGATGCGGCCACCTGGTCCGATCCCGCGGTCATCGATCCCGTCCGCAGCGGCGGCGAGCCCGTGCTCTTCACCACCCCGACGGGCACGCTCCTCATCGCGGCGCACCCCGGCTTCACGCACATCAAGCCGCCTCCGGGCCTCGAGGTCGTGCAGCCGGCGAACGCGCAGAGCTATCTCTACCGCAGCGACGACGATGGCGCGACGTGGTCCGCGGTCACGGGCCCGATGAACGCGCCGCGCAACCAGGCGCCAGGCGACAGCGATCCCGACCTCGCGGCCTCGGACGACGGATCCCTCGTCGTCATGGCGCAGCTCGACGGGATCGGCATCTCCTCGGAGGCCTCGTCGGACGACGGCGTCACGTGGCCCGGCTCGAACGCGCTCGTCGCGAAGCCCTCCGACGGAAGCGTCGATCGCCCGTGGCTCGCGCAGCTCGGAGGGACCTTCCTCCTTCTCTACAACGGCGACAACGCGGGCCACTGGCGCATGCTCTCCTCGACCGATGGCGTGTCGTGGGGCGACCACAGCGCGCCGGGCGACGGGAGCTATCCGGGCGCGATGGTCGTGGACAAGGCGAGGAACGCGGTCTACGTGGGGAACGGCGACAAGGTCTGGTCGAGCACCGATGCAGGGAAGACGTTCGCCGCCGCGCCGATGCCCACGACGAGCGCGCTCACGGGCATCACCGCGCAGCGGCCCGCCGTCGACGACGACGGCACCGTGTACTTCGCGTGGTCGGAGCTCCACGGCATCTCGTACGCGTACTCGCACGACCAGGGAGCGACGTGGCAAGGCCCGGTGCCGCTCGTCGCGAACGGCACGCACATCTGGCCCTGGCCCGTCGCGGGGCAAGCCGGGCGCCTCGCCGTCGTGTGGCTCGGGACCCAGGATGAAGCGGGCGACGACCCGGCCACCTACGACAGCGAGTGGAACGTCTACGCGGCGTTCCTCGACGCGGCCGACACGGCGGCGCCCCGCATGAGCGTCGCGCCGATCCCGAACGCCATCGCGATGCACGGCGGCATCTGCCTCGATGGCACGATCTGCGAGGCCGAAGGGAAGGACCGGCGCCTGGGCGACTTCATCACGGCGAGCATCGGCCGCACGGGGGATCTCCACGTCGCGTATGGCACGACGGAGACGGGCCATTCGGTGAGCTCGCCCGCGTACGTGCGGCAGACGGGCGGGTTCCGGCTCCGCTGACCCCTCGGGTCGACAGACTTCAAGCCCTCACATGCCAGCCGCGCGAGCCATATCCTATCCCGGCCTCCTGGGGCGGGATACCGATGGATGCCTTGAGCACACGCGAGCGGCCCCCCTCGGCCGATGAACGGACGCACCTGGAACACGCCCATCACGAGCTCCGCACGGCGCTCACGAGCCTGCGCACGAACGTCGAGCTCATGCGCATCCGGATGCGGACGCCTGTGCCGGGCGCGACGGTCGGCTTGGTCGCCTCCCACCTCACCGAGCTGGACCGCGCGGTGGAGCGGTTGGAGGACCTGGCGAAGGAGATGCGCGCCTGGCACGATCGCGGCGCGAACGCGGATGATTGAATCCTGGCGCCGCCCCGTGGCGCGAGCTTGACCCTTCTCCCTTGCATGTGAGGGTGACGCTCTCCATCACGCAGAAAGAGCCGCGGAAAAGCGAGGATACTTCAAGACGACGCACCTTGCGGGCACCGTGTCACGCGCCCCTTCACGGTCCGTCTCTGGGCGCTTCGTCACCCGCTGCGTCGATCTCGGCTTCAGCCCACCCCCCTTCGCGGTCCGGATGACGCTCGTGCGCGCCTCGACCCACTGGACGCTCTTCCTCCAATCGACCCCGCCAGGTCCGATCGCCCGTGCCGCGGTGTGGCTCGAGCAGTACCGGCCGCTGCGCCTCGAATTCGGGACGGCGCACGTCATGCGCGCCGACTTCGATCCCCTCCCCGCGGACTGGCTCGTCCACTTCCGCGACGTGCGCGTCGACATGCTGCAGCTCACGCCCGACGGCAAGGCGCTTGTCTCGATCACCGGGACGCGGCCGGAGGTCTCCGCGTTCGCGATGCGCCTCGAGGCCGCCGGCCATGCCGCGGAAGTGCGCGAGGTCGCGCCCACGATCCCGCAGCCGCCCCTCCTTACCCCCTCCCAGGACGAGGCGATCCGGGTCGCCGTCGCGTCGGGCTACTACGACATCCCCCGCCGGCTGAACCTGCAGCAGCTCGCCCAGAAGCTCGGCATCACGTCCGCGTCGCTCTCCGAGCGGCTGCGCCGCGCCGAAGGACGCATCATCCGGCGCTACACGGCCGGCTCCGCCTCCACGCCGTGGGACGAGCGCACGCTCTTCGACATCGCCGCCATGGCGGATCGTCGTGAGACCGGAGACGCCTTCCCAGAAGCCGGCACTGGGGAGAAGGGATGAGCGGGAACGCCGAGCCGACCGGATTCGTGTGCCTGGGCGCGAGCGCGGGCGGATTGCGCTCGCTCGAGGCGGTCCTGCGAGGCCTCACGCCGCGCCTCGCGTGGCCCGTGCTCATCGCGCAGCACATGCAGCCCGACCATCCCTCCCACCTCGCCGAGATCCTCGCGCGCGCCACCTCCCTCGAGGTGCGGGAGGCCGTCGAAGGGGAGAAGGTGCTGCCGGCGCGCGTCTACGTGTGCCCCGCATCCTCCGAGATGGGCGTGTCGGCCGAGGGCCGGATCACGCTGCGCCCGCCCGTCGCGGGCCCGCCCCAACGGATCGACCATCTCTTCGCGAGCGCCTCCTTCGCGCGCCCCGGCCTCGTCGTCGCCGTCGTCCTCAGCGGCACCGGGACGGACGGGGCCGCGGGCTCGCTTGTCGTGAAGCTCAACGGCGGCACCGTGCTCGCCGAGAGCGCGGCGAGCGCGCTGTACGACGGCATGCCCAGGGCCGCCGGCCTCACGGGCACGGTCGATGCCGTGCGCGACGCCGACGCTCTCGCGCCGATCATCGAAAGCCTCGCCGGCGGAGCGCTCCGGGAGAGCGCGGATTCCAACGAGCGCGTCCTGCGCGAGATCACGCGCATCCTTTCCCAGGAGACCACGACCGACTTCGAAGGCTACAAGCTCGCGACCGTGCGCCGACGCGTGGAGAAGCGCCGCGCCGTGACGGGCTCGGCCGACATCGCGGCCTATCGCGACCTCGTCCTACGGGACGCCGCGGAGCGAGACGCGCTCATCCAGAGCCTCCTCATCCCCGTCACGGAGTTCTTCCGCGATCCCGAAGCCTGGCGCAGCGTCGCGTCCAACGTCCTCCCCCACATGGTGGAGCGGGCGCACGCCGGCGAGAAGGTGCGCGTCTGGTGCGCGGGCTGCGCGACCGGCGAGGAGGCGTACACGATCGCCCTCCTCCTTGCCGAGAGCCTGGACGACACGAGCGCCCTCGAGATCGTCGGCACGGACCTGGACGCCAAGGCGCTCGCCCGAGCCCGGGCCGGAGTCTACGACCCGGCGCGCGTGCGCCACGTGTCGGCCGCTCGGCTCCAGCGCTTCTTCGAGGCGCTTCCCGACCACACGGTCCGCGTGCGCGACGAGATCCGCCGCCTCGTGCGCTTCGAGCCTGGCGACCTGACGCGCGAGGCGCCCCCGGGAACGTTCGACCTCGTCATCTGCCGCAACGTGCTCATCTACTTCGACGAGGCGCTCCAGGTGAAGGTCGTGCGTCGGCTGCGCAACGCGATGCGCGACGACGGCGCGCTCCTTCTTGGCCGCAGCGAGGCGATCGCGCGCCACGAGGACACGTTCGCCCACGATGGCGGCCCCTTCCGCGTCTTCCGCGCAGCCTCCGACGACCCGCGCGACACCGCGGTGCCTTCGGAGGAGAAGCCCATGGTCCGCGTCCGAGGGACCCAGGGCGCGAACGACCTCGCCTCGATCGAGCTCAGGGACTCCGACGCGATGCTCCTCGTCCTCGACGGCTCGTGGCGCATCACGGCCTCCAACCCGCGCGCCGACGAATTCTTCCAGACGAAGCTCGCGGGCGGGAGCCTCCTCGATCTTCTGCCGGCTTGGCAGGACTCGCCCGTGCACGACGCGCTGCGCACCTGCATCGCGACCGGGCGAAGCGTGCGCGTCCTTCGCGCGCCCGCGCGCGGCGCGAAGCTCGACCTCACGATCGAGCCGTTCCCGCCCGGCGCGCGCACGCTCCTCCTCGTCGCGCACAAGACGCGCGAACGATCGTTCCCCCTGGTGCCCACGCATCCCACCACCGAGACGCAGCTTCGCGCCGACCTCGAGGCGACGAACGACGAGCTGCAGGCCACGAACGAGGAGCTCGCCTCCGCGAACGAGGAGCTGCAGGCATCCAACGAGGAGCTCGCGAGCCTGAACGAGGAGTTCCAGAGCACGAACGAGACGCTCGCCTCGATGAACGCCGAGCTTCGCGCAGGCGGAGGCGCCGCACCCGAGAAGCTCCTGCAGGCGATCGTGCTCCGCAGCCGCGAGGCCCTGGTCGCATGCGACCCCGCTGGACGCATCGCGGTCTTCAACGACGCCGCAGCCAGGATCCTCGGGCTGAAGGAGGACGCGGTCGGCCGCCCGCTCGAGGCGCTCGGCATCCCGCCCGCCACCGTGCGCAGCTGGCTCGATGCGTCGACGGACGCCGCAGGACAGACCATCGAGCGATCGGCCGGCGGCGTCCGCTTCTCGATCGAGCACCTCCGGCTCGACGAGCGCGAGTCCCTCGGATGGGTCCTCACATGTCGCCGTTCGCCCGCGTGACGCCCGTACATGCCAGTCAGATGCTGCATCTACTCGCGTCGCCTATCGCGACCCCATGGGCGACCGCCGCTTCGACCGTGAGTACGACGCCGCCCGCGACGCGGGAGACCCCGCGCGCCACCTCAGCGACATGAGCGACGCGGCCGTGGTCGAGGCGCTCGCGGCGGCGTCGCGGCGCTCCGACCCCTACCTGGCGAACGTCCTCGCGACCGAAGCCACCAACCGCATGGACCGCTCCCGGCTCGAGATGCGAAGCCTCGCCGAGGGCGTATGCAGCCTGGATCTCGATGGACGGATCAAAAGCGCGAACCCGGCGGCCGAGGAGCTCCTGGGGTGGCGGCAGGGGGAGCTCGTGGGGCAGGACTTCGATTCCCTCTGCCGCGACGGCGACCGCGACGGCGCGCGCCGCGCCGAGCACGGAGAGTTCCTGAGCGCGATCGCGACCGGGATCGTGGTCGAGTGCGACACCGAGCGCTTCTTCCGGCGCGACGGGACGACCTTCGCCGCCTCCTACACCGCCGCGCCCATCATCCGAAGCGGCGCCATCACCGGCGCGGTGATCGCCTTCCGCGACGCGAGCAGCCGCCGCAAGGCGGAAGACCAGTTGCGCGAGAGCGAGGCGCGCTATCGCTCCCTCTTCGAGAACAATCCGGACTTCGTGGTGAGCACCGACATCGCGGGCTCGATCGTCGACGCGAGCGCCTCCGCCCTCGACATCAGCGGGCACGAGGCCGCGGAGCTGCGCGGCAGGAGCTTCGAGTCCATCGCATGCGAGGGGGACGTCGGCCTCGCCCGCGAGCTCTTCGCGCTCGCCATCGCCGGGAAGGCCGCGCGACGGCCCATCTCGCTCCTTTGCAAGGACGGAACGTCCGTGCACGTCTCGCTCCTCGCGATCCCCATCGTCCTCGAAGGCGAGATCGTGGGGGTCTACGGCATCGCCGAGCGGCACCCCGTCGTCGTGTAGGCCCGGCGCAACAAAAGCTATGTCGCCCCCTCCGGCTCGCCGCCCGTGCGCCGCCTTCCCGTCGCCCTCGTCCTCCTCGTCGCAGCAGGCTGCGTCACGCCCGCGCCCGGCTCCTCGCCGCCCGCGGGCGAGGTGCCGCAGACCGAGTACGACGCCATCGAGGCCGCGATCGGCGCGCCCGTCGTCGAGGACCACGACCACGGCGACCCGTCCCTCCACGAAGGGAGCTACGACCTGGATCTTGTCGCCGCCGCGACGGGCTACGCCGAGGGCGGCGCTCCTCCGCAGACGTCGTTCGTGGAGACCGCGGTGAAAGGAGGCTTCGCCTACATCTGCCGCTCCGGGCCCGACGAGGGGCTCGTGATCTTCGACGTGAGCGACATCGAGGCGCCCGTCGGCGTGGGATACATCCACCTCGACGCAGGCTTCGAGCCCGACATCGAGGTGAGCGACGACGGCAAGTGGGCGTTCTGGGAGACGCAGCGGCTCCCCGGCTCGACGCCGGCCGACCCGCTCGACCCGGCCTCCGCGCCGGGATCGACCCCGTACGGCATCCACATCGTCGACATCTCCGACAAAGCCCACCCGACGTGGGCCGGCTTCACGCCGGTGCCGCCCAACGGCCCCCACTCGATCACGTACGCGCGGATCGGCGACGCGGACTACGTGTTCGCGAGCGTCTACTCGTGGCAATACGTAGGGACCTCCGTCGGCACGCCCACGCTCGCGCCCCCCCAGCAGCAACGCCTCGTGATCTACAAGCTCGACACGAGCCTCCCGCTCGCGCGGCTCGTCGAGGTGTCGAGCTACATCGACGAGGGCGCGCTCGGCGAGAACCCCGTCACGCCCACGGGCGGCCTCATGCCGCACGACGTGAGCGTCTCCATCCACCCGATCACGGGCCAGACGCTCGCGTACGTGGCCTACTGGGACCTCGGCGTCGTGACGCTCGACGTCACCGACCCCGCGCACCCCCAGAAGCTCTCGGCGTTCACCGACTTCGGTCCCGCGACGTACCGCGCGGTCCACATGGCGCGCATCTTCAACGGCACCATCGACGGAAGGGTCGTCCTCGTCGTCGAGCCCGAGATCGGCGGAGAGGCCGACAGCGGATACATGACCTTCGCCGACGCGACGGATCCCGCGAACGTGACGTACCTCTCGAGCTGGCTCATCCCGGGAAACATCACGAGCGGAGGCGGAGGGCTCGGCCCGCACTACTTCGACGTGCTCGACGGCCGCGTCGCGATGGCGAGCTATCACGCCGGGTTCTGGATCATCGACGTGCACGACGCGACGAACCTTCTGCATCCGCGCACCGTCGGCTACGCGCTCGTGAACGCGACGGGGACGTCGCTCCCGGGGCCGCTGGGCGCGCTTGGCGGCGGATCCAGCGCCTTCGACGCGTGGTGGACCAAGGTCGAAGACCAGGCCTACATGGTGGGCGGCGACGTCCACGCGGGCCTCGTGGTCTACAAGTACACCGGACCCGCGCCCGCGCAGGTCTGATCGCGTGGACGCCTTCTGGCTCCGCGTCGCCCTGAGCTTCGTGCTGGGGGGCCTCGCCGTCGCGCTCTTCACCACCGCGGCCGAGCGCATGGGCTCGCGGGTCGGGGGCCTCCTCCTCTCCTTCCCCGTGAAGGTCACGATCGCGATGGTCCTCATTGGGCTCAACGAAGGCGCCGACGTCTCCGCGCACGCCGCCACCGCGATCCCGCTGGGCATCGGGATCAACCTCGTCTTCCTCGCCGCGACCGCGGTCACCGTGCGCCGCGCCGAGCCGTGGCCCGCGATGATGGCCGCGCTCGGCGTGTGGCTCGTCGCGGGGATCGCGGCGATCCTCTTTCTGCCCCAGGGGATCCTGTGGTCGCTCGCAGCATGGGTCGTGCCGACGGCGATCGCGCTCTGGCTGCTGCGCCGCGCGCCGCACGCGAAGCCGCGCGAGCGCAAGGGCGCGCGCTTCGGCCTGCTCGGCCTCCTCTCGCGCGCCGCCGGCGCGGGCACGATCGTCGCGCTCGCGGTCGTCCTCGCGCGCATCGGGGGCCCGCTCCTGGGCGGCCTCGCGAGCGTCTTCCCGAGCGGCTGGATGACGACGATGGTCATCCTGACGCGCCACCACGGGCCCGACTTCACCGCCGCGACGGTGCGCGTGATGGTCGCCGGAAGCGCCGCGCCCGTCGTCTTCGGCATCGTCGTCTGGCTCGCCTATCCTGCATGGGGCGTGTGGCTCGGGTCGCTCGCGGCGATCGGGGCGGCGCTCGTCGTGTCGTTGAGCGTGGCTGGAGCACTGCATCTGCAACAAGGAAAAGCCCCTGTCGCGGGCTAGCTGTCGACTTCCGCGACAGACGCGACCTACCCAGTTGGATCCTGTCGCGACGTGAAGACGAAACCACGGAGGGCCACGGAGAAAAGATGAGGCAAACCCCCCTCCTTCTCCGTGGCCCTCCGTGACTTCGTCTGCGAAGCCGAGAATAGACTAGTTGCGACGGAGGGCGGGCGGCGCGCGGAACTGCCAGTTGTGCGCGACGCGCATGTCGACGCGGCGGCCGCGGATCGTCGCGCTCGCCATCGCCTGGAAGACGTCGTCGAGCCCCTGCTCGGGGACCTCGGCGACGACCATGCGGGGCAGGATGTCGATGCGGCCGATGTCCGCGCCGACGAGACCGCCCTCGTTCGTGAGGGCGCCGACGACGTCGCCGGGGCGCACGCCGTCGTCGCGTCCGACGCTCATCATGATCGCGATCCTCTGTCCGCCGCGCGCCGCGTTGTTGCGGTTCGCCATCGGCGCGGGCGAGCGGCGCGCGCGGCGTGGCTCCATCGGCGGCGGCGTGAGCCCTTCGTGCTTCGCCACGATGCCGAGGAGCTTCGCCGCGAGCGCGGCGGGGTCCGCGCCCTTCGCGACGAGGTCCGCGACGATCAGGCGGTGCGACTCCTTGATCTGGAGGATCTGCTCGCCGAGCCACTGCTGCGTGTTCGCGGCGACCGCGGCCTCGACCTCCTCGTCCGTGGGCACCTCGGTCCACTGGATCCGGCCGCCGAGCACGCGCTCGATGCCGCGCAGGCGGCCGCGGTCCGCGGGCGTGACGAAGAGGAAGCTCTTCCCTTCGCGACCGGCGCGGCCCGTGCGGCCGATGCGGTGCACGTAGGACTCGGCCTCGCGGGGCGCGTCGAAGTTGACGACGATCGAGATCGTGTCGATGTCCAGGCCGCGCGCGGCGACGTTCGTCGCGACGACGAGCTTGTAGACGCCTTCGCGCAGGCCGTCCACGACCGTGTCGCGCTCCTTCTGCGAGAAGCCGCCGTGGAGGGCGGCCGCGCGGATGCCCTTCTGGCGCAGCGAGACGACGAGCTCGTCGACCTGCTCGCGCGTGTGGCGGAAGACGAGCGTGCCGGTCGGGCGCTCGACCGCGAGGATGCGGATCAGCGCGTCGAGCTTCTCGCGGTGGTCCACCGCGACGGCCCACTGCTCGGTGTTCGCGTTCGCGATCGAGCTCTCCTCGGCCGCGACGGAGACGAACTGCGGGTCCTTGAGATAGCGCTCCGCGAGGCGAACGATGGGCTCGGGCATCGTGGCGCTGAAGAGCATCGTCTGGCGCTCGGGGCCGACGGCCCTCAGGATCTCCTCGACCTCGTCGATGAAGCCCATCTTCAGCATCTCGTCCGCCTCGTCGAGGACGACGAGCTTCGCGACGCTTGGCTTCAGCGTGCCGCGGCCGATGTGGTCCGTGAGGCGTCCGGGCGTCGCGACGAGGATGTCCGCCTCGCCGCGGTCGATCGCGCGCGCCTGGTCGCCGAAGGACGCGCCACCGTAGAGCGCGAGCGCCTTGACGCCGGCGTGGAGGCCGATGCGGTCGAGCTCGGCGGTGACCTGCTGCGCGAGCTCGCGCGTGGGCACGAGGACGAGCGAGGGCTTTCCGGCGAGGGCCGCCATCACGAGCGGGATGCCGAACGCGGCCGTCTTGCCGGTGCCGGTCTGGGCTTGCGCGATGATGTCGGCGCCCTGGAGGGCGACAGGGATCGCGACGCCCTGGATGGGCGAGGCGTCGGTGAAGCCCATGTCCACGAGGGCGCGGAGGACGGGCTCAGGCAGGCTGCTGAAGGAGTCGAACTTGACCATGTTGCTTCTGTTCCGACCAGGCCGGCGCCCTGAGGCCACAACACACGAACGAACACTCACGCACACGAGAGAGGCCGGTCGGACGAAGGCTGGTGGGCCGCCGAAGCTGGCCCACCTATAAATGCGTTCGCCTGTCCGCTCGGGGTTCGGCACGACGGAAGGAACGAACGCGTCTCGCACGACGAAACAACGGAACCCGCACATCCGTCGGGCGCGACGAAGGAACGCGGATCCGCGAAGGGTTCGCGGGTCCGCGTCGTTCCACCGTCGGCGCGAGGATGCCGATGGATCCCATCAGTCGTCGCGGAAGGACTCTTTGATATCGGTGCCGACGTCCTTGAGGTCTCCCTTGACCTGCTGGCCGTGCCCCTTGAGCTTCTGGCTCTCGTTGCCGGTCGCTCCGCCGACGACCTCGTTCGTCTTGCCCTTGATCTTGTCCTTGGCGTTGTCGATACGTTCTCCAACGGTCATGGAGCAGAGGATGCGCGTCTCCGGCATAGGCGCGTTGGCCCGGTCGTCACTGGCGGACGATGTCGAACGCCGTCGCGAGCCGGGCAAGGTAGCGCTCCTCCGCCGGCAGGATCTCGTGGTCGGCGGCGATGATCTCGGAGACGGCGCGGAAGGCGCGCACCTTGAGCTCGATCGTGAGCGAGGCGACGCACGCTTCGAGGAAGGCGTGCTCTCCCTGCCGGGCGAGCGCGGCCTTGACCTCGGGCAGCCGCTCGCGCACGTCGCGCGGGAGGATGTCGAGATGCGGAACGCCCAGCGCCTGGAGCTCGGCCTCGCGGACCTCGGCCCGCACGACCTTGCCATCCGCAAGGATCGCCCCGACGAGGACGCCCAGAAGCGCGTCGCGCGTCGTGAGCAGCGTGTCCGGCACGAGCCACGCGAGCGCGGCGCGCGCCTTCAACTCCTTGCCGAGAGCGTGTCACTTCTCGCGCGCGAGGTGGTCGCTAAGCCGCGCGAGCCCCTCGCGCAGGAACGCGTCGAGCGCCTGCACGCGCGCCGCGGCCTCGCGCAGCGGCCCATGCTCGACCGCGTAGAAGCGCTCACGCCCGTCGGCGCGCACGCGCACGAGGCCCGCCTCGCGCAGCACGCGCAGGTGCTTGGAGATGGTGGGACGCGCGGAGTCGAACGCGCCCGCGATCTCGCCCGCCGTGAGCTCGCCCGCGCCCAGCATGCGCACGATATGCTGGCGCGTGGGGTCCGCGAGCGCGCGCAGCACGCGCGGGTCCGCGTCGGCGAAGGCGCGCGTGCGTACCGCGCGCGGCATCAGGCACGCGCCTTGGCGGCGGCCCTCGAGGCTGCGCGCGTCTCGGCCTTGGTGGGCACGCGCCCTTCCCGCATGCGCGCGAGCACGTAGGGGATCGCGCGCGCCACCATGCCGCCCCAGCCGTTGTTCATCCCCGCGCGCATGAGCCACCCCTTCACGCCCATGAAGCCCGTGTGGCGGAAGCGCAGGCGCGTGCCGCTCGAGACGGGCTCGAGCTCGAAGATCACCTTCGTCGGGCCGTACTCGTCCTTGCCGTCGCCGAAGGCGAGGACGAAGCGACGCTCGGGAACGACCTCGAGGACTTCGCAATCCGTGATGCCGTTCCAGCCCACGATCTTCTTGGGCTTGTCGCGGAACTGGAAGCGGTGGCCCACGACCGGATGCTGGAAGTCCGTGTCCATGAGCCACGCCGAGAGCGCCTCGCGCGTCGTGATCGCGCGCCAGACATCGGTGGGCGGGTAGGGGTAGGTGGCTTCGTGGACGATGTCCTCCGTCATGGGACCCGCTACGCCGCGCGGGGCGAAAGCGTTGCCGCTTGGCTACGCATCATTCGGCTTCGCGCGTCAGTGCCCCTCGTGCACCATGTAGATCTCGTCGGTCGGGTGCCCCGCTTCCTTGTGGACCGCCTTCGCGGCCTCGGCGTTGGGCGCCTCGGAGAGGCACCAGACCCTGCCACTCTTCTCATCGAGCCAGTAGGAGTGGAACTTCACTCCGTGCTCCCCTGGATCGCCAGGTCCTTCGCGTGCGCCTGCGCGAGCGCTTCCTTCGTGACTCCGGGCAGATGATGGACGTCCATGAATCTCGGCATTGGTTTCCCGCAGGACCAAGGCGCATGCGATGCATCACCGTATGCACTCCACAGCGGCCAGCGGAGAGCGAGCACACAAGCGGCGGCCCGCCCATCGCCGCGCGAAGCTGTCCATGCGCCCGCTCCTCCTTCTTGTGCCGCTCGCCCTCCTCGCGCCCGCGCTCGCGCCCCCCGCAGCGGCGGGTGTGTGCGCCGAGCTCGTCTGCGTCGGCTACACCGTCGTCTCGAGCGACTGCCGCGTCGGCGCGATCGAGGTGAACGGCGTCTTCATCCGCGACCCTGCCGGCGGCGGCTTCCTCATCGGCGAGGTCTGGTGGCGCGTCTGCGGCGACGGCTACACCTCGTCGGGGCACTCGATCGAGGCGCTCTCGCAGGGGTGGTACGACATGACGTGGAACGGCGAGCGCTCGTGCAGCGTCTCGACCTCCGCCGCCTCGGTGCCGACGGACTGCGCGCTGGGGCCGCCGTCATTGCCGATCCTCGTGTGAGGGCGCCAGGGCGGCGAGGCTCACGGTCCGGCCCGGGCGGCGCGCCGCTCGCCACGCCCGCGCTCGAGGAAGAGGACCGTCGCAAGGCCGCCCCACGCGGCGATCACCAGGCAGACGCTCCCGGTGACGTCGGTCCCCCAGCGACGCGCGAGGCCGACGAGGGCCAGGGCGCCCCAGGCGAGAAGCCCGAAGGCCCCCGCCAACGCGCCGGCCACAAGGCGCCCCGTCCAGTAGGAGAACCGGTCGGGCCGAGGCGCGGCGCGAGCGCGTCGGCTGCCAGGGGGCGACGGGCGCGTGCGGTCGAGGAAGAGGGAGTGGACGAACCAGGGGCCGAAGCCGATCGCGATCGCGAGGAGGACGGGGTCCACGCGCGGATGTCCGCGTCGCCCGTCAAGAACGCTGCGGCTTGGTGGCGCCCACGAGCGCGACCAGAGCCGGACCGGACATGTACGTACGCCCGCCAAGGGAAGTAGCAGCGAGCGCTCGCTGGGCTGGAATCACCATGACGTCCACTCCCCGCTATTCCACGCGTCTCATCATCGCGCTCGTCTGCGTCACGCTCCTCGCCGGCTGCATCGGCGCGAAGGGAGAGGTCGAGACGAAGTCCATCAACCTCGCCTACGACGGCGACCAGTCCGGCAGCCACCAGATCACCGGCGCGTGCGACTCGGAAGGCACGCTCACCGGCTCGGGCAAGATCACCGACGGCAGCGTGCGCGTCCAGGTCTTCGACGGGTCGGGCAACTCGCGCTTCGACAAGACGTACACGACCGACTTCACGCTCGCGAGCCAGGAGATCTCCGGCGCGTCGGGCACCTGGAAGATCACCGGCGAGCGCTCGGGCGACGACCTCGTAGGCGACCAGTTCCAGGGCAGCTACACCGTCACGCAGCGCTGCTAAGGCATCTTCGAGCGCGGCTCGGCGGGATCCTGCCACCGCGAGCGCGACAGCGAATCCACGTAGTTCGTGATGATGAGCGACTCGCCGCGGCGCAGGAGCTCCGAGACGCCGCCCACGCTGAGCTTCAGCTTCTCCGCGATCTCGCGGAGGTTCAGCTTGTGCGGCGTCTCGTAGTAGCCCAGGGCGACCGCGAGCGCGAGCACCTCGAGCTGGCGCGGCGTGAGCTTCACGCGGTCCTGGCTCTGGTCGACGTGGCGCTGGCGCACCTGCTCGTCCACCTGGAGCGCCTCGACGAAGCGGTCGACGCGCTCCTGCGAGTCCTCGACGAAGACCGAGGCCGATCCTTCGGGCGTGAGCTCGAGGAAGAGCACGAGCACGTCCGCGAGCATCTTCGCCCACGCGACGGGAAGCACGTCGAAGCGCGCGCGCAGGATCCGCGGCGAGAGGCCGGGATCCACGTTGATCTCGCCCCGCGTGTACGGGCGCAGCCAGCGCGCGACCTGCGCGGGCTTCCCGGGCGCGGAGAGCGCGACGAGGAGCCAGTGGTCCCCGACGGGCAGGAACGTGAGATGCACGTTGCACGGCGGGATCGTGAAGCCCAGGACCGAGCCAGGCAGGTCCACGCGGCGCGCCACGAGCGGGGTCAGATCACCGGCCACGCTCACGCACCACCGAGCTTTGGGGGCGCGGCGAGGAGGACGCGGGCCATCGCGCGCTCTATCGTTCCCGCGTGCTTCAAGCTGGCGCCGCGCGATGGCGGCCGGGGCGTGCCCGGCGCATGACGGACGTGTCGATGCGGATCGCGGCGGCGCTCGCCGCGCTCGATGGGCTCGGCTTCGGCATCCCGTGCATCCTCGTCATGCGGAGCCTCGCGAGCGGGAAGGGCGTGCTGATCTTCATGGGGTTCCCCACGTACGGGAACGGCCCCTTCGAGCGCGTGCTGGGCCTCAAGAGCAGCGTCGCGCTCCTCGGCGTCTTCCTCGCGGTGTGCGCGCTCGAGCTCGTCGCAGCCGCGCTGCTGTGGCAAGGCTCGCGCGCGGGCGCGACGCTCGCGCTCGCGCTCGTGCCGATCGGCGCCGTGTTCTGGTGGGGCTTCGCGCTCCCGATCCCGCCGCTCCTCGCGCTCGCGCGGAGCGTGCTCGTCGTTCGCGCGTGGTCCGCGCTCGGGTGAGGCGCACGGAGCGCGGCTACGATGCCTTAAGGCTGACCAGAATGCAGAGAGGAAATGAAAAAGAAAGGCGGGGCGCGAAGCGCCCCGTTCGCGCGGAACGCGAAGCGTTCAGCGCTCTTCGATGTCGAGGCAGACTTGCGCCGAACGCTGACGCGGTCGTCGCGTCTGTCTTGATATCTCGATCGCTGAGCCTGCGGGCTCAGCGCTCTTCGATGTCGAGGCAGAGACCAGCGGCCACCGTCGTACCCATGTCACGGATAGCAAAGCGCGACATGTGGGGGATGTCCTTGGAGCGCTCGATCGCGAGGGGGCGCGTCGGGCGGATCTTCACGATCGCGATGTCTCCGGTCTTGAGGAACTGGGGGTTCTCCTCCTTGACCTGGCCGGTCTTGGGGTCCAGCTTCTTGAGGAGCTCTTCGAAGGTGCACGCGATCTGCGCCGTGTGGATGTGGAACACGGGCGTGTAGCCGGCGGCGATGACCGACGGGTGCTGCAGAACGGCGACCTGCGCGGTGAAGCTCTTCGCGACCTTCGGGGGCGTGGCGGAGTGGCCGGCCACGTCGCCGCGGCGGATGTCCTTCTTGCCGATGCCACGGACGTTGAAGCCGACGTTGTCGCCGGGGAGCGCCTGGGGGTGCGTCTCGTGGTGCATCTCGATGGTCTTGCACTCGCCGGTGACGCCGGAGGGCTCGAAGACGAGGGTGTCGTTGACCTTCAGGACGCCCGTCTCGATGCGGCCCACGGGGACCGTGCCGATGCCGGTGATGGAGTAGACGTCCTGCAC
>DATLCC010000090.1:0-3245 GCA_035526585.1 Thermoplasmatota archaeon
ATCCGCTTCTGGTGGCAGGTCCCCGCGGACGGCAGCGAAGCCGAGTCCGGCCACGAGCACACGTCGGGCACGATGGAGGGCGAGTTCCACCCGATGTACTTCGACATGTTCGTCGCGGGCGGACCCCAGCACGTTACGCCGCGCGCGGGCGTCGAGCTCGCGTCTCACAACATGCTCAAGATGGAGCACGGGCCGGGCCTTCTCGCGCAGCCCTGCCACACGACCGTGTACGAGCACGAGACGGTGACGTTCACCGTCGGGCACGTCTACGAGGACATCGTGCTCGAAGAGGTCTGGACGCACTGAGCAATTACCTGCGCGGCCGTCCGTGAAGCTGCCAGAAAAAGAGAACCATCGGGCGGGCGCAAGTGGAGCCGTTCTCGACTTCTCCGCGCCTGCTCCGTGTCTCCGCGCCTCCGCGGTGATGGCCACACAGGCCCGATTCAACGTCGCGGCCGCGCGAGCGCGACGACCGCGACGATGCCCAGGAGCGCGATGACCGCGATCCCCGGCGTGTCCGACTTCGCGCTTGTCGTGCCGGCGTTCTGGGCCTCGGCCTCGCCGAGATAGCTCTCGTCCGCGGCCGGGACGCCGGTGTCGAACTCGCTGTCCGACATCGCCGTCGAGTCCATCTCCGCGTCATCCAGGTACGTCTGGTCGTCGGCGGGCGGCGTCGTGTCGTAGTCGCTGTTGTTGACCGTGGGCTCGTCCTGCGCGAGCGCGATGGGCGTCGCGAGCACGACGAGCGCCGTGAAGATCAGTGTCCCCCTCAACATGGTGTGCACGACCTTTTCCTCAGGGAGTCGGCGAGGGCTGGTGCTGGGCGCGGATCGCTTCGCGGCGCGCGAGGAACGCGGCCTTCGCGGTCTCGCGCGCGGCCTCGAGCTTCGCTTGCGCTGCTTCGCGGGCGGCCTTGTGGGCGGCGCGCGCGGACTCGATGAGCGGCTTCAGGCCGTCGCTCACGCACTTGGCGTAATCGGAGTTGTTGTCGTCCTCCGTCGCGTTGCGCTGCGCGCGGCAGCCGTCGATCACGAGCGTCTTGTTCTCGAGGAAGCTCGCACGCGTCGCGTTGTTCGCCGCGTGGAAGTCGGCGAGGGCCGCGCTGCGGTTCACCTTGAACTCGGCGATGGACGCGTTGCGCGCCTCGCGCAGCTCAGCCATCGCGGCCGCGCGCTCGCTGCGTGCGCCGTCGCCACCAGGTTGCGCCAGCGCGGCACCGACGGCGACCGTCAGGAGCGCCGCGGCGAGGAATGTCGTGAGGATCGTGTTCGTCCGCATGTCTGTGACCTCAGGCGTGGGGAGCGGTCGGCCCCTCATAAGGCGGTTGTTGCGGCCATCGAAGCGAAGCAGGGACCTCGGCGACAGCGCCCATCGATCTATCGAGCCGCTCGCGTGGAGAGCTCCTTCTGCGCCGCGTCGGGATCGCGCACCTCGACGCTCACCTCGTTGAAGTCGGGGTGCCCCTCGAGGCGGATCGTGAGCACGCGCGTCGTGTCGCGATCGTAGTGGAGGAAGCGCTTGTGCTTCCCGTCCCACGTCGCGAAGAGGCCGTGCGCGACGTAGTTGGGCCAATGCGTGCCGATGCGCCACTCCTTGATCATCGACGGCCAGCGCGGCGCTTCGACCTCGACGCGCGCGATATCAGAATACGGGATGACGACGCTGCGGCGCACGCTTGTGAGCGCGCTGCGGCCGACGAGGCGCAGGAGCAGGTGGTCGGCCTTGTACTCCAGCGCCACCGGCATCAGAGGAGCCCCTTGCGCGCCGCTTCGAGCTTCTTGAGCATCGCGTCCGCGTCCTGCGAGCCGAGCACGACCTCGTCGTAGTTCGGGTGCGCGCTCAGCGTCAGGCGCAGCGCGCGCGTCGTGTTGCGCTCGATCCAGAGGAAGCGACGCTCGCCGCGCCACCCGAGGAAGCGCCCCTTCGCGACGACGCCCGGGACGTGGAGCCCGTGGAGCCATTGGTCCGCGACGCCGGGGATCTTGGGCGCCTCGACGGTGGCGTCGCGTACGGTGCTGTACGGGATCGTGAACGAGCCCGAGAGCGTCGCGAGCTTCGTCCACCGGTCGAGCGTCACGAGCATGTGGTCTTCCGTGAACTCGATGTGCGGGTCGGAAAGCGCGCGCATGCGTCGGGGAGCCACGTGGCTGACATAAGCATTGTCGCGTCGGACGCGCGCAGGCGGGCGCGGGCGACTGGGGGCAAAGCATCCCACCTCAGAACTTCTCCGTCGGGAAGCGCGTCTTCCACAGCACCTCGTCCGCGGTCGCGAGCACCGTTCCCCGATGGAGCGCTTCGGAGAGATGGATCGCGTCGAACGGGCTCGTCACGACGCCATCCTGGAGCGCTTGCGCAGCCGTCCGCAATACGCCGATGCCCTCCATCTCGAACCGCTCCGCCGCGCGATCGAGGAAGTCGACGAAGTGGAGCCGATGCTTTCGGCACCAGAGCAGCAGCTCGATGCCCGTCGCCATCGTCATCGTGGCGTTGTGGGAGGCCACGTATCGCTCGGCGCGCGCTTTCAGCGCATCCTCGTCCTTGATCGCGGCGAGGACGAGGTTGAGGTCCGCGAGAGGCGGCATCAGAGCGCCTTCATCGCCTCGTCGTCCACGTTGTCGAGCGCAGGCGCGCGCGTCCGGAGCGGCCGCTTCGACACTCTGCGGAACAAAACGCCGTCCGGCGTGAGGACCTGAACGTATCCCTCCTTGAGGAGCTCCCGATAGGCGGCCCTCACCGTGACCCGCCCGCGCTCGTCCAGGTGTTCGATCGTCTCGGCCACGTCAATGGTATGCGGGGCAGAATCATCAATCTTGCCCCCGGTTGAAAGAAAGTGGGGCCGAGTTCAGCTGCGCTTCAAATGCCCGCTGGGGCGCTCCCTGGAGGCATGCCACCAGGAAGCTGCCCCATCGTGGCGCGACGAGCGGAGCTGGGAGGTCTGACGTCCGCGCCCCGCCCGTCGGTGCGTGCGTCGGCCCGCGGCTGCGCACGGCACCGGTGCCTGCGTGCGCGGCCAAGAAGATTGTCAGGTGAACCCCTGCGCCGCGCAGGGCGGGCCCGGCCACGCAAGATGCGATCGGTCGTCATGGGTTACGCAAGATCTCCATCATCTGGCGGGGAAAGCCCGGATTGATGATCATCCGGCGAAGCTGAACGTCCGTCGCGACGCGTACCCCCTCGACCGCAGCGGCTTCCTCCGCCTGCGCCTTCAGCTCGCCCACCTCGTCCCCAAAGAGCAGGGATTGAAC
>DATLCC010000091.1:0-5443 GCA_035526585.1 Thermoplasmatota archaeon
TCGGTTCGAACCAAATTGCCTTCATGCGTTGGGCGCGAGGCGCCAGGCGCGAGGCGCGACCGCAGCGCAGCGAGGACCCCGACGCATCCGCAGATGCGTTGAGGAGGGAGGACGAGGCCGAGACGCAGGACGAGGTCGACGACGACAGGGTGGATCCGTAACCAAACGGTTACGCGTCGTCGTCGTCGTTCCCTTGCCTTAGGTCCTCGCCTTAGTCCTAGGTCCTCAGCGTCGTCCGTCGCCGTTCCCTATCCCGAGCCCTAGTCCGAGCCCTAGCCCTTCGTCGCCCGTTCGCGGTCGGCGTCGCCAACGTCCTCCGAGTCCAACCCCTTCATCTCGTCGGGAATGTTCTCTCCGATCTCCTTCTCGGCCTCGCGCATCTTGTCCGCGCCCTGCGGCTCGGTCGCCATGTTGACCACTTTGTGCGGATGAGCTTCAAGAGGCTGGAGGGGTATTCGATGAGGATTGGCCCGTGACGTGACGAGCGCAACGTGGAGCTGGGAGCGGCTGGCGGCCTACGCCTCCCCCCCGGCCCTGCGGCGCGCCCTCGACCACCTGCTCCTGGACCAGGTCGACCTCCACGACGCGGGCCCCCACCTGGCCGGCCGGGTGGGCATCTTCGACGTCGGCGCCGCGCGCTCGGATGGCCGGAGCCTGTGCTCGTGCCTCCAGGACCAGCCCTGCGCCCATGCCGTCGCGCTGTTGGCTTCCGCGAGCGGGCTCTCCGGGAAGGATGCCCCCGCCGCGGCGCACCAGGCGCCCCGGCTGGCCTTCCGTCCGCAGGACCCGCCCGTCCCCGTGGCCGCGTTCCCGGAATCCGCGAACGACCTCGAAGTACCAGCGGACGCGCTCAGCGAGCGCCAGCGCACCGCCGTCGAGTCGGTCGCGGGCATCGTGCGCCGGTCCGCGGCGTCGTACGCGCTCCCGCGCTCGGAGGTTCCGGCTCTCGCGGGAGCGCTGGAGGCGTTGGGCACGGCGCTCGTGACGTTCGGCAGGCGCCCCTTCGTGCGTCTGCGCGCGACGCGCCGCGACGGGCTCATCCGGCTCGTCTCCACCGAGACGCCCGGCGCCAGCACGCGAGGCTCGCTGGAGCGTCACGGCTTCCGGCCTGTGCGCAAGCCCAAGTCGCTCGTGCACGAGTGGGAAGGGCCCACCTCCGCCCTGCACCTTGTCGCCGAAGAGATCGCGCACGCCGCGAACGCGGTCATCCTCGCCGAGCCCACGCCCCCCTCGTTCGAGCCGATGGCGCCCTCCGCCACAGCGGCGTCCGTGCCCTCCGCCACGCGACGCACGCCCGCGATGCCCGTCATCATGAGCCGGCGCCGCTTCGAATGGTGGACGCCGCGCGAGTCGCTCGTGCCCCTCCAGCTCGCGATCCTGCAGCGCCACTCCTTCGGCCAGCACGAGCGCGGACTTTTGCTATCGAACGAGGGAGCTCGCAACGCCGAGCGCGAGCTGAGCGCCGCCGGACTTCACGTGGTGCGCGTCGAAGATGCTTCGCCGATCCAGGCCGACGCGAGCGCTGCGCTGGAGGCCGACGTCGCGCTCGTGCGGGTGCGCGCGCGGCCGATCCCGGGGCCCGTCGGCGACGCGCTCCGCCGCAACGGATTTTCGCTGAAGGCCCAGCTCTCCGGCGAGACCCACTATGAGGGGCCCGCGGGGAACCTTCCGTCGCTCTCTCTCGCCTTCGCGCAAGCCGGCGCGCACCTTCTCCCGGGCCCCGACGGGTGGCCCCCGATCCCCGAGGCGCCGCCGCCCGCGGGACCCCTGTTCCAGGACGATCCACGGCTGCCCATCGCGCGCGAGGGCGTGCTCCGGCGCGCGCAGGACGGACGCCTCGGACTCGACGCGCACCCTGCAGGAGGGCTGCTGCCGCGATCGGTCCGCCTCGAGCTGTACCGGATGGGCTACCTCTCCACGGAAGGCAGCGTGAACGCGCCCGTCTCCGAAGCGGGTCGCCTCGTCGCGCTCCTTCGCGATGCCGGCTTCGATGCGCGCTGGCCGCGCCCCACCTCCACCGACTGGAGGCTCGCGACCGTTCGCTATCACGAGCGCCCGCGCAAGGAAGGCGGCGGGACACTCCTCCATCTCAAAGGCCCGATCCCGCTCGGGCGCCTGGGCGGCGTGGATCCCGTGGCCGAGAGCGCGCGCATCCACGCGATGGTCGCGAGCATGGAGGAGGCGCTGAAGGCGCGGCATCCGGAAGCGCGGCCCCTCGCGGTCGGCGTCATGCCGGGCGTGTGGACCGTCGCGGGGGGTGCTGGCGAATTCCTGCTGGAGGCCGCCGCGCGCGGGGCCGCCGTGACCCCGAGCGGCGCGCTGACACCCTCCCCGATGTCGCGCGGCGTCGTGCTCGTGGACACGGCATGCCTTCCGCCGCGGCTCATGGAGTTCCGTCGCACGGTGGACGAGCACGGCGTGCTGCGCCCGGTCGTGTCGCCTGATATCGAAACGGTCGTGCGGCGCGTCGTCAGCGAAGGATTGGAGGTCGACGAGGAGCGCGGCCACTATCTGATCCCTTCGCCGCGCATGACGGAGCTCGTCGAGGCGCTGCGCGAGATGGGCGCGCGCGTGCTGCAGCGCCGCCTTGCGCCGCGCGGAAAACGCTACGCGCGCTGGGAGCCCGAGCTTCCGGAGGATGCCACGGGCGCGCGGCCGCGGCTCCGCTCGCGCTGGCAGGGCGTGCCCTACGACGGCGAGGTGCCCGGCCTTCGGGAGACGACGGAGCTCGATCCGCACCAGCGCGAAGGCATCGCGTTCATCCTGGAGCGCGGCTACTGCTGTCTTCTCGCGGACGAGATGGGCCTCGGGAAAACGCTCACGTCCATCGCGACGGCGCAGTTCCTTCCCGGGCGCGTGCTCGTCGTCTGCCCGGCGAGCGCTCGCGGCGTGTGGAAGCAGGAGGTGCGCGCGTGGACGACCGAGGACGTGCGCGTGCTCAACCCGACCGATCCAGTCGAGCGCGCGGCGCAGGGCAAAGAGAAGTACGTCGTCGTTGCGTATTCCGGGCTTGGCAAATTCTCCGATGAGCTGCGCAAGGTCAACTTCGACCTCGTGATCCTCGACGAGTCGCACTACGTGAAATCGCGGAAGGCATTGCGCACGAAGCTCGTGCAGGAGAAGCTTCGCGGCATCCCGCGCCGTCTCATCCTGTCTGGCACTCCGGTGATGAACGAGCCGCAGGAGGTCCGCACCCAGCTCGCCTTCGTGCATCCCGACGAGTGGAGCGACACGGCGTGGTTCGCGAGGCGCTTCCAACAACCCTGGCGCCACGGCACCTCCGAGGTCAAGGAGCAGGTGCTCGCGCGATTGCGCCAATATCTCGAAGGCGTCATGCTGCGCCGCGAGAAGCGACAAGCGCTCCCGGACCTTCCCGACAAGCACCTGCACGTGCACCGGCTGCCGCTCTCGGACGCGGCGCGCGCGTCGTACGACCTGCAGGAGGATGCGTTCCGAGATTACGTGCAGGAGAACGACGAGACCGCGCTCACGACCGGCATGATCGCGACGAGCGGTCATCTCGAGGCGCTCAAGCAGAACGTCCTCATCGGAAAGCTGCCGCGCGTGCTCGATGACCTGCGCAAGATGTTGGACGATGGGGAGAAGGTCGTCGTGTTCTGCCATTACCGCGAGCCGATCCGCGCGATCGCGAAGGAGCTCTCGCCCTATGGCGTCGTGACGCTCACGGGAAGCACCGCGCCCGACGAGCGCGGAGCCGTCGTGCAACGCTTCCAGGAGGACGACCAGACACGGGTCTTCGTGGGCCAGACGCTCGCCGCCGGGACGGCGATCACGCTCACCGCCGCGAGGCACGCCGTGTTCACGGACCTCGAATGGAACCCCGCGCTCCACCGCCAGGCGATGGACCGCATCCACCGCAAGACGCAGACGCGCGACGTCGAGGTCCATTTCTATATCGCGGAGGATACGATCGACGAGGACATCGCCGAAGTGCTGGAGGAGAAGACGCAGATGATGGACCAGCTCCTCGAAGGGCGCACGGGAAGCAGCTTCGGATTGCGCGACAAGGATGCCGTGCAGCGCGAAGTCGCTCTCCGCATCCTGTCCCGAAAACGGCGCACGCGCGCGACCGCCGAAGCCGACGAAGACGACTAGTCCAAAGCCTGATTCCAGCAAATTGCCGGAGAATGCCGGAGTTCTGCCGGCTCTTGACACCGGCGCGAGCAGTAATTTGGGCGATAGCAATACGCTCTCCCGACGTAGGATAATACTCTCTGCGCCATTCTGGCGTTTGCCCTGGGGAGGGCCGCGGGGGAGATCGTCATTTCGCGGCTGTCCTATTGGGAGGCACCAAACCATGAACCGAACCATTCTCACCATCGGCATCGCCCTGCTCCTGCTGGGCGCCATGCCCGCCAGCGCCAAGACGGCCCCTGAAGCGCCCGCCACGCACATCGAGAAGGCGCCCGTCACGGGCGTCGGCACGTCGAACGCCGAGTGCTCGCTGGGCGCGGCCCCCACGGCCCTCGCCAACAACGTCTCGCAATCCGCGTCGCTCACGAACGTCGCCGGCGCGAGCTGCGAGTTCACCTTCGCGCCCATCGCGGGCTCCAGCACCACGAAGGTCACCCTGCCGGCCACGACGCCCGCGGACTTCGACCTCTACGTGAAGCGCGGCTCCGCCCCCACGACCAGCTCGTACGACTGCCGCCCGTACCTCGGCGGCTCGTCGATCGAGAACTGTGAGGTCGCGAACAACGCGCAGACCGTGTACATCATGATCCTGCGCTTCTCGGGCTCTGGCGCCTTCACCCTGACGGCGCTCGGCTACACGCCCCCGCCCCCGCCGCCGACCTGCTCGCTGGGCAGCGGCACGACGTCCCTCTCGTCGGGCGTCAGCGTCTCGGCGAGCCTCAGCTCGGCGACCGGCGCGAACTGCCAGTTCTCGTACGCGGCCTCCCCGGCCGCCGACCTCGCCCACGTCGTCCTCTCGGGCCTCGCGGCGGACTTCGACCTCTACGTGAAGGTCGGCTCGCCCCCGACGACGACCTCGTACGACTGCCGCCCGTACAGCGGCGGCCTCGTCAACGAGACGTGCGACGTTGGCACCTCGGGCACCGTGTTCGTGATGGTGCGCCGCTTCTCCGGCTCCGGTGCGTTCACCGTGACGGCGAGCGACGTCATCGTCCCGATCCTCGAGAACGGCGTGCCGGTCCAGGGCGTCTCGGCGCCTGGCTCCAAGACGTACTACAAGCTCATCGTCCCCGAGGGCTCGACGCTCGCCGCGTTCGGCCTCGTCGGTGACGTGTCGGCCGCGGCCTGCTACGTGCAGTGCCTCGACATCGTCGACCCGAGCATCGGCGCGAACGACGCGGACCTCTACGTCCGCCTCGGAAGCCTCCCGACCCTGACGTCGTACGGCTGCCGCCCGTGGGCCATCGGCTCCACGGAAGCCTGCGCCTTCAGCAGCGACGTCTACACC
>DATLCC010000092.1:0-18948 GCA_035526585.1 Thermoplasmatota archaeon
GGACTCGGGATAGGGGCGGGCTCGGGCGCGGGCGAGGGACGGGCGCGGGCGAGGGACGGGCGCGGGCGAGGGACGGGCGCGGGCGAGGGACGGGCGCGGGCGAGGGACGGGCGCGGGCGAGGGGCGGGCTCGGGCGCGGGCGAGGGGGCTCGGGCGCAGCTCGCGCCCGCGCCCTCGTTCGCGCCCTCCCCCAGCCTTCGTCCAAGCCCAAGCCCGTCGTCAGCATTGCACGTTGTACGCGAGCCCGTCCGAGCCGCGGATCCCCTCGATGCTGCCGCGCGGGTCGGACGCGATCTCGCGCCAGGTCGTCGCGTCCTCCTCGCTCGGGAGCGGGACGCCGCCGACCCGTCGCACGTCGGTGGTCTGCGCGAGGCCCACCACGACGACGACCTCCTTCGTCTCCGCGCACGAGAAGACCTCGCCGTAGATCTTCACGCGCGCGTCCCGGCTCTGGAAGAGGCTGCCCGTCGACTGGACGCTCCCGTTGTAGACGAACCACTGCGAGTCGGCGCCGTTCGCGAGGCGGCGCTCGCCCGTCGCCGCGTTCCCGTCGATCCTGAGCCCGCGCGCCTCCGCCGCGTCGCGGATGCGCTCCTGCACGTTCTCGCGCACCTTCGTGTCCGTGGGCCGCAGCAGCGTGCGCAGCGTCGAGACGGTGAGCGTGCCCGGGTATCCGTCGTCGCTGCGCTTGTCGTCGTACACGAGCGTCTGGCTCTTCGCGAGACCGAGCTTCGCCTCGTCGGGCTCGCGCTGCGACGCGGTCTGGTTCTTCTCCCAGCCGTTGCCTCCGCCGCCTTCGAGCAGGCGATCCGGGACGCGCGCCGGCTCGAGCTTGACGCAGCCCGTCACGAGGGACATGGCAAGGGCGAGGACGAGGGTGAGCGCGAGCGGTGGGCGCACCTGGCGCGGAACTTGTCCTCAGGCAAAAAGGGCATGGGGCGGCCGAGGTCAAGTGCGGGTTCAAGGTCGAGGGCACGCTCGGACTCGAACTCGGACTCGAACTGCGTCAACGGCGCCTTGCCGCCGCGACGAGCAGCACGAGCGCAGCGCTGAGCAGGGCGGGCGGCATCGGCAGCCCCTTCTTCTCCGGCGCTTCGGGCGCGGCCTCCTGGGGCGCGTCGCCATCGAGCGCGCCGTCGCGCACCTTCTCCTGGGCGAGCGTGACGTCGCCGCTCGCGATCGGCTCGTCCGCCGTCGCGTCGCGCTCTGCGACCGTGTCGACGCGGAGCGTCAGCGGGACGACCTTCTCGTCGCGCGTCGATCCGGTGAGATAGCTCGCCGCGAAGAGGAGCTTGTACGTGCCCACCTTCGCCTGCGGCGTCGCGATGAGCGTGATCGTGCCGCGCAGGTCCTCGTTGCCGCCCATCATCACGTGGTTCGGGCTCAGGCGGTATTCGATCCCGGGCGGCAGCTGCGCGCCGCCGCTCTCGTTCCTGACGTACAGGTCCGCGTGGAGGCCCTCCGCGCTCTTCGTGAGATAGGTGACGTTGTAGACCGCGGTGCCGTTCGCGTCCGCGGTCGCGTCGGTGACGGGCACCTGCAGCTCGAACTCGGGCGCGACGAGCGTCGCGCGGCCGCCGATCGTGGGGTCGCCCACGTGCACGATCTTCTCGGCGACGTTGCCCCACAGGTCGATCGCGCGCACCTTGATGACGTCGCCATCCAGGATGGCGCGGTCGCTCGTGTACGTCGGATACTGGTGCTTCTCGACCTGCGCGCTCGTGAGGCCGCTGTCGCGAAGCGCGGGCGTGTAGCCCAGGTCGACGAGCATGTCGTCGTCGCGCTCGGGACCGAGGCCTTCCGTCACCTCGATCCGCACGCCGTTCACGAAGACCTCGATCGACGAGAGCGCCTCGCCGACCTCGACGTAGAGTCCGTGGCCTCCGTCGGTGCGCACGCCGTCCCCGGGGAGGATCATGGGCCACGGCGCCGTCGTGTCCGGGTTCGCGCAGCGCTCCTGCTTCGTGCTGCCCGCGCCGTTGTCGACGGTGGCCTTCGTCCAGTAGCGGACGAGCTCCTTGAGGTCCACGTCGTACACGGAGATGCCGGCGACATAGTTGCCATTCGGCACGTTGCAGGTGTTGATGGGAATGAAGAAGCCGTCCGTGGGATCGTAGTCCGCGCGGAAGTTCTTCAGCACCATCCCTTCCGAGACCCATTCGGGCGTGTCGCAGTTGGCGAGGCCGTTGGCCTCCGCGCCTTCGCTGAACTTCAGCGAGTCGATCGTGAGCGCCTTCTCGCCGCGCGCCTGGAACTGGATGAAGAACGTGCCCGACGCGTGGACGTGGCCGTCCTCCTGGAGCTTCAGGTCCGGGTTCAGGAAGACGAGCGTGAGGTCCGGGTCGCCGCACTTCGCGAATCCGTCCTCCTGCGTCTGCGCGAGGGCGAGCGGGAGGGCGGCCGCGACGAGGGCGAGGACGATGAAGACGCGGGCCAGGCTGGGACCTCCTCAGGCCGACGTGGCGATATCCTTCCTTCAACCTTGTCGTGCCACGAGGCCCTGGTGGCGCTGGTGGGCGTCGAGCTCGATCACCGCGTACGCGCGCTCGTGCCCCCCCGCGCGCAGCACCGGCATGCTCACGTTGTGCACGGGCGTGCCGCCCGCGGTCGCGCTGCGCAGGCGCCCGTGGTGCGCGTGGCCGTGGACCGCGACGTCCGCGCGTCCGCCATCCAGCGCCGCCTCCAGGCGCGAGGTGCCCAGGAAGGGCCACAGCTCCGAGGGCTCCGTGTCGATCGTGCCCACGACCGGCGCGTAGTGGAGCACGGCGAACTTCGTCTCGGTCTCCAGCGACAGGAGCCCCGCGCGCAGCGCCTCGGCCTCGAGCACGCTCGCTGCGACGAACGCCTTCAGCGAGTCCTCCCCGAACCCGCGCACGAGCCGATCGCCGAACCCGCCGCCGAACCCTTTCACGCCCGCGAATCCCACGCCCTCGACGACGCACGTGGGGCGCCGCCGGTCCAGGATATGGATGCCGGCCGAGCCGAGGATGCGCAGGATGCCCTTCGGGTCGCCGTTCTCGTGGTCGTGGTTGCCCAGCACGGCGACGACCGGGACGCCGACGTCGTGCAGGCCGCGCAGCAGCGCCTCGGCCTCGCCGGGGCGCCCGTGGTCCGTGAGGTCGCCCGCGAGCACGAGCACGTCCGCCTCGTCGCGCACGTGCGCGAACGTCTCCGCGATGCGCGCCTCGTCGTCCGCGCGCGCGTGCACGTCCGCCGTCGCCGCGATCTTCAGCGTGCGATGCCCCCCGAGTGGTGGCTCTGCGCCAAATCCGCACGCGATGCGGCGCGTGTTCCCCCTTGCGCTCTCACGAGCGCCCCTCGGACGTGCCGAAGATGCGCTCCAGGGCCAGGCGGTGCGGATCGGGCATGCCCCATTCCTGCACGTCCACCTCGAAGCTCTGGATGTCGATGAGGCGCCCGCGGAACGGGCCCATCGAGCTCTGCGCCCCCTCGGCGAGCGCGGCATAGCGCGCGAGCACGGCGAGCGGCACCTTGTCGCGCTGGGCGGGATAGGCCCAGCGGAAGACCTGCATGTGCGCGACCATGATGCCGATGTGCTCGCCGCAGAGGCGCGCGAGCCTGTCCCAGTCCACCGCGTCCGCAGCCATGTAGAGCACGTGCAGCATGTCGGCGCCGTCGAATCGATAGCGCCCCATGACCATCATCTTGGAGACGAGGAGCTCCTCGAGCGGGACCACGGGCGCCTCGCGGCCGAGCACGCTCACGCGCGCCGGGCGCGCGAGCCACTCGTCCGTGACGGGGAAGAGCGCGTTCGCGTTGCGCCAGATGACGTCGACGAAGACGTCGCCTTTCCATCCCTTCCCGAGCCAGCTCTCGTACACGAGCTCGCTCGTGAAGCCGGACTCCGCGAGGGCGTCGAGCGCGGGGCGCGCGTCCTCCGGACGCACGAAGACGTCGAGGTCCTTCGTGTCACGCCAGACGCCCGAGTGCGCGTTGAGCGCGAGAGCGCCCCCGAGAAGGTAGGGGACGCGCGCCGCTTCGAGCGCGTCGAGCGCCGCGCGGTAGACGGCCTCCGCCTCGGGCTCGAACGTGGGCGCGGAGAGGCGCGTGAGCGGCGGGATGGTCGCCATGAAGTCGCTCTTGATGGCCACGTCCCCATGCTTGTACGACAGGCTTCAACCCTTGTGGCCGGGTCGCGCGGGTCGGGCGAAAAGCGCGAGCGTGCAGGCGAGCAGCGCGAGCGCGCCGGAGCTCGCCGGCATCGGGCGGCCCTCGACCGGGGCGCGGCATCCGTCAGCCTTGTCGAAGGGGGAGCAGCCGGGCCCGACCGACGCGCGCGAGAGCTCGAAGCCATCGTCCTCGGGCTGCGACCAGAGGACATCGAGCCTCGGGTCATCGTCCCCGGGCGCCGGCCCGCGCAGCGCCGGATGGCGCGCGAAGATGCCGCCTCCGAGGAGCGGGCGCGTGGTGCGATCCTCCCCCCACCATCCCATGAGCGTCCCATCCGGCGCGGCCCATGCGACGAGCACGTCGTCTCCCCACGCTGCGATGGCTGGATACTCGCCTTCCCCGATCGATATCGCCGGGCCGTCGAGGAGCGCGTGCATGACGCGCGTCGCATCCTCGGTGCGCTCGTCCCACGCGACGTGCACGCGTCCCGCCTCGTCCACGGCGAGCGCGACGTTGAGCGCGTCGCCCGGCCCCTGCGGCAGGCGGCGCGCGAGGTCCCACGCGCCATCGGGGGCGCGATGCGCGTACCACACGCTGTAGCGGCGCCCCTCGTCCTTGTACCACGCGACGTGGATGCCGCCGTCGCGGTCGACGACGAGGCTCGGATTGTTCGCGTCGAGCGGGCCGCTCGAGAGCTGGCGCGCAGGCGCCCACGCGCCGTTGCTCCACTCGCGGTAGTAGGTCTGGTAGAACTCGCCGTCGAACCCGTACCACGCCACGTGCACGCGGCCGTCCGCGGTCGCGCCAAGGCTCGGGAAGCCGGCGTAGCCTTGACCCGAGGAGAGCTGAGTGATCTCGGTCCAACCCGCGCCCTCGGGCGCGCCCGCGGCCGGCGCGCGATAGCGCGCGCTGAACACCTCGCGGTCCTCGTCCGCGCGCTCCGTCCACGCGAGATGGAGATCTCCTCTGGAGTCCAGCACGAGCGTGGGGCGCGTGAGGCCGCCCCTCGCAGCGTGTGCGCGCGGCAGCTCGGACTCTGCGCCGTCGGCCGCGACGTGCACGACAACGACCTCCGTGTCGTTCCCCGTGCCATCCACATAGGCGTAAAAGAGCGAGCCATCGCCGGCACGCGCCATCTTCTTCTGGGTGTGGAAACCGGTCGCGTCGGCGAAGTCGGAGTATCGATCATCTGCTCCTGCGCTCGCCAAGGGCGCCAAGGAGGTCAAGGTCGCCAAGAGGAGAGCAACGAGGGCCACGCGTCCCGCGCTTGGCTCCCTTGGCCATCTTGGCGCCCTTGGCGAAGGATCACGGATCAGAGCGATCCCTCCTGTACCCACCGCGCGTGCAGGTCAGCTTGCAGTGCACGTTCAACATGGGTCCGCTGCACAAGTCGCAAAAGAAGAGGCCGGATCCCATCCAGGCGCCTCCATCGGACGCAGCTCGCATAAGCGCCGTGTCAGGGGCGAAAGTTTCCTGCGGAAAAAGTTCGCGCCCCCCACCTGGCAAGGATGGGGGGGCGGGGAGTCTGGAATGCGCCACGTAGGACAGGCGCTTAGCTTGCATCTGGGCAGGACCTCCAGACCCCCCGTCACCCCTATCCTTGCCGAATGGGCATCCCGACATTTTTCCTCAGAAAAAGTTTGGCCCTGACACCCATGTTGCGGCCGTCGCGTACTCGGGAGACCATCTCCGCGTCCCCTGCGGTCACCCGCGTCCCGAACGACACCTTATGTCCGCGCCCGCGGTGGCGGGGCCATGCGCCGCGCCCTCGTCCTCCTGCTCACGATCCTCGCCGCAGGGGCGGGCGCCTCCGCAAGCGCCGGGGAAGCGCTGCTCCCGGGCGCGTTCCTCGCTCCCTCGCTCCCCAGTTCCCTCGCTCCCTCGTTCCCGGCCGCCGCCTCCGGCGGCGCCGAGCCCTCCATCCTCGCGACGAGCGACGGCGCGCTCTGGATCGGCGACACGAGCGGCCTCGCGAAGAGCACGGACGGCGGCGCCACGTGGCACCACGTGGACGTCGGCTTCCTCGGCGGCTTGTTCACCGACGGCTGGGCGCTCGCGGAGGACGACGTCGGCACGCTCTACGTCGCCGTGACGAACGGCCAGATGCTCTCGACCGCGTCGACGAAGGACGGCGGCGCCACGTGGACGATCAACCACCTCGTGGACGTCTCCACGATCGCGGACCGCCCGTGGATCGCCGCGCGCGGCGACGGCGAGGTCGCGGTCGTCTACAACGACGCGAAGACGACCCGCGAGCTCTGCGTGCACTCGACGGACGGCGGCTTCACCTGGCTCGACCGCTACGTCGGCATCCAGGCGAGCCCCAACGCCGGCAACGTCGTCTTCTGGCCCGACGGCGGGCTCTCCTACAGCGTGGGCACGATGAGCTACAAGTGGAGTGCGCCCTGCTCGGGCGAGCCGCAGAAGCTGCCGCAGGGCAACAGCGGCGCGCAGATATTCACGCAGGCTCAGGTGAGCGGCGCCGGGGACCTGTACCTTGCGCGCCCCACGGCCGACAACGGCGCGATGACCGTCTCCGCCACGCACGGCATGCGCGGCCTCGGACGCCGCACCCTCACGCTCTCGCCGCCGGAGCTGCGCTCCAACACGTACGGCACGGTGAGCGTGAACGACGCGGGCGACGTCGCCGTCGCGTGGTACGGCAGCACGACGCCGGGCTCCCCCTCCGCGGACGGGTTCAGCGGCTCGTGGAACGTCTACGTCTCGATCGTCCACGACTTCTGGGGCACCCCGGTCGTGACCACGACGCGCGTCACGAGCGTCCCGAACCACGTGGGCGGCTTCTGCTTCTCCGGCATCGCATGCACCTCGGGCGACCGCGACCTCCTCGACTACATGATGGTCGACCTCGACGAGGACGGCGTCGCGCACCTCGCGTACGGCCACGACGGCGCAGGCTCCAGCTCCGAGGTCCGCTACGCGCGCGTCGCCTGAGAGCGGACACTCTCCCACGGCAGCCCTTAAGTGGCCAGGGGCCCCCTGCGGCCGCATGGCCCGGAGGCTCGTCGTCGTCCTACTGCTCGCGCTCACCCTCGCCGGCTGCGCCTCGCCGGCCGCGGAGCGGGCGGCTCCTGAGGCGACGCCGGAGGGCGCCATCGGCGACGACGCGCCGGTGAACCTGTTCCTCCTGGACGCGCTGCGCCCCTTCACGAGCACCGTGTCGAACGGAGCCGAGCCGCAGATCCTCGTGACGAACGACGGCTCCACCATCCTCGTGGGCGACGTCTCCGGAGTCTCCCGCAGCGTCGACGGCGGCGCCACCTGGACGCGCATGTCCGCGCCCCTTCTCCCCGGCCTCTTCGCCGACGGGTGGGCGCTCGCGCAGGACGACGCGGGGCGCCTCTACGCGAGCACGACGCAGGGGCAGGCGATGAACGTCGACGTGAGCGACGACAACGGCCGCACCTGGCAGGCCTCCGGCATCGTCGGCGAAGGGCTCATCGTCGAGACGAGCAGCATCGCCGACCGCCCCTGGCTCGCCGCGCGCGGCGATGGCGACGCGGCGCTCCTTATGAACGGCGACCGCGGCGAAAGTTGCGCGCGCACCACGGATGGCGGCCGCACGTGGCTCGACCGGAGCGTCATCCCGACGGCCGCGAGCCCGAACGCCGGCAGCGCCGCATACGACTCGCGCGGACGCCTCTGGTTCACGAACGGCGCGACCGTCTACCGCTGGAACGTCCCCTGCTCCGGCAACCCCTCCGTGCTCCAGCTCCCCGCGACCGGCGCGCAGATCCTCACGCAGCTGCGCCTCGACGCGCTGGACCGGCCGTACGTCGCCGCACCGTCGGGCAACAACGGCCAGATGCTCCTCTTCTCGAACCAGCCTGGCCTCGGCTGGAAGACGCTCACCGTCTCCCCGCCCGAGCTCAAGAGCAACACCTTCGGCAGCGTCGACGTCCGCGACGACGGCCAGGTCGCCGTCGCCTGGTACGCGAGCGAGACCGCGGGCGACCCGTCCAACCTGAACTTCCAGGGCGTCTGGAACGTCTACGTCGCGCGCATCGACGGCTTCTGGACCGCGACGCCCACGATCACATATGACCGCCTGACGACGAGCGCCAACCACAACGGCGGCTACTGCATGGGCGGCGTCACCTGCACGAGCGGGCGCGACCTCCTCGACTACTTCGGGATCGACCACGCGCCCGATGGCTCGCTCCACATCGCGTTCGGCGACGACTCCGGGAGCGCGAAGGTCGTCTACGCGCACCTGAGCTGAGGACCTCCCGAGCTGAGGGCGACGACGAGGGCGAGAAGAGAGGAAACGCACGGATCGTGCGTCGTTCCCTCGCCCTCTTGCTCGCCCTCGCCTTCTACGCACGGCGGAAGGCGCAACGGATAGGGCTCCGGGAGAGCGCTTAAGCCGCCCGGGCGGCGTTGCCCGTCGCATGGCCTGGAGGCTCCCGTCCGTCCTACTGCTCGTGAGCGCGCTCGCGCTCCCCACGTTCGTCGCGCACAGCGCGGCGGACGCCGGCACCACGTTCACGCTCGCGGCGCCGGGGCTTCCCGGGACGCACGGCGGCGTCATCGCCGACGCCGGCGCGTCCCCGGGCCGCGCCTTGTCCACGAGTGTGGTCGTGGACGCGCCCGTCTTCACGAGCACCGTGTCGCAGGGCGCGGAGCCCAGCATCCTCGTCGACCGCCTCGGCCGCGGCATCCTCGTGGGCGACCACCTCGGCGTCTCGCGCAGCACGGACGGCGGCGCGACGTGGACGGACGTCACGCCCCTCTTCATCCCCGGGCACGACCCCGTCACCGGCACCGGCATCTACGACGGCTGGGTCGTGACGCAGGACCCCGTCTCGAACCGCATCTACACCTCGACGACCGACGGCGCCGTCATCAACGTCGCCTCGAGCGACGACGGCGGCGCGACGTGGAACCTCGGCCCCAGCGAATTCGTCGTCGACGTCGGCCCCATCGCCGACCGCCCATGGCTCGCCGCGAAGGGGGGCAACACGGTCGCGATGATCTGGAACGTCGGCGGCAGCTTCGAAGGCTGCTCCGCCTCCAACGACGGCGGCACGACGTTCACGCAGCGCTCCACGCAGACGAACCTGCGCCCCATCGGCGGCCAGCCGGCGTGGGACTCGCTCGGGCGCCTCGCCTTCATCGGCGGCGGCACGCTCTACCGCTACAACGGCGGCCCCTGCAGCAACGCCGTCGGCAGCGTCGATCTCCCCGCGCACGGCAAGCAGATCAGCCGCCAGGTCGCGAGCGACAGCACCGGCCACCTCTACACCGCGATCCCCAGCGCGAACAACCAGCAGATGCAGCTCCTGGGCTTCACCGGCACGACGCTCGCCGGCTCGAAGACGCTCGTCGTGAGCGGCGCGACCCTCAAGGGCAACACGTTCGGCACGATCGCGAGCCGCCCCGGCGAGATCGCGGTCTCCTGGTACGGCACGACCACCACGGGCGACTTCAACAACGTCAACTTCAACGGCAACTGGAACGTCTACGTCGCGCGCGTGAAGGACTTCTGGGGCGCGAGCCCGCAGATCCGCGTCGACCAGATCACGGCGACGCCCAACCACGTGGGCAACTTCTGCTTCGGCGGAACGAGCTGCGACACGGGCGGCTCGGGCGACCGCGACCTCCTCGACTACTACCAGATCACGTACGACACGGCGGGCGACCTGCACCTCGCGTACGGGCACGACGGCGCGACCGCGAACGCGGAAGTGCGGTATGCGTTCCTGCCCGTGTGGACCTGATCCAAGCACTTTTCCGGAACAACGCGAACCCTCCCGCGGCTTCGAGGATCCGCGTTGTTCCGTTCGCAAAGCACAAGCCAGGCTCTTTTTCTTCCAGCGCGTGACCGACGTCCCCCGATCGCACCCGCGCTACGAGTCGCTGATGACGCGCGCGAAGATCGAGGATGGCGTGAAGCTCGGGCTCGTCGCGACGCAGGGATTGATCGCGCACGGGCGCGGCGAGGCGTTCGATTATCTCCTGGGGGAACGGACGATCCCGCCCGCCATGGAAGCCGAGCGCGCGGCGGCGGCGTTCCTGATGCTCGCGAAGAGCCCGTGCCTCTCGGTGAACGGGAACACGGCCGTCCTTGTGCCCGACGAGCTCGCGGCGCTCCAGAAGGCGCTCGGCTGCAGGATGGAGGTGAACCTCTTCCACCGCACGGAGGAGCGCGTGCAGAAGCTCACGAGCCATCTCGAAGCGCGCGGCTGCACGCACGTCCTAGGTGCCGGCGCGCAGCCCACGATCCCCGGCCTCGACAGCGAACGCGGCCGCAGCACGCTCGAAGGGATCGTCGCCGCGGACGTCGTGCTCGTGCCGCTCGAGGATGGCGACCGCTGCCAGGCGCTGCGCAACATGGGGAAGACCGTGATCGTCGTCGACCTGAATCCCCTTTCGCGCACGGCGAAGAGCGCCTCCGTGTCGATCACCGACAACGTGCGCCGCGCCGTGCCCGCGATCACCGCGCACGCGCAGGGCATGACGCGCGTGGAGGCGGCCGAGGCCGTCGCGCGCTGGGACGCGGCGCGGAACCTGCGCGAGACGCTGGAGCACGTCGCGGCGCGGTTGAGGTCATTGTCCTGACGGTGGGGCCGGGTAGAAGAGACATCCCGCATCCTCTGGTGTTGAGCTTTCCAAGATCAAGCATTCCGGGATGCGATGGAGGGCGTGGTACGACGACCGCTCCCCGCCGATCGGCCTGAGTTCAGGGTGGCCCGCGACGGGATCGAAGTCCTCGCTGATCGTTCTTCCTCGGGGCAACACGCGCCCTGCCTCGTCTCTCGCCGCGGCAGGGCGCGCACGACCGCCGCGAGCCATCATCAGTAGCTCCCCGTCACCGATCTCCCCGACGGATCGAGCATCCCGGAATGTTTCCGCAGAAAAAGTTCGGCCCTGACAAGCATGTCGCGAGAGGGCGAGCGCCGGGATCTTGTGACCCGACGTGACCGAGCCCCCAAATAGGACCAGCCCCTCGCGCGGCCGTTGAGCAGCAGCGCCCCCGGCCGGTTGCCCGTCGGAAGCACGACGAGCCAGGGCTTTGGCGCGATCGTGAAGCGCGTCGTCCGCCCCGACATGCCCACCGCGCGCAAGGTGTGGACGGTCGCCTGGCCGGTCGTCGTCACGAACCTGCTGCAGAGCCTCGCGCTCACGGTCGACCTCGTGATGGTGGGCGCGCTCGGGCCGGTCGCGCTCGCCGCGACCGGCGTCGCGACGCAGGTCTTCTACGTAGGCATGGTGATCGCGAGCGGCCTCGCCGTCGGCGCGACCGCGCTCGTGTCGCGCGCGATCGGCGCGGGCGACCGCGAGGCCGCCGACCGCGCGACCGCCATCTCGATCCTCCTGTCGCTCGCGCTCGCGATCCCGCTCATCGCGCTCACGTTCTACGCGGACGCGCCGCTCCTGCGCCTCCTGGGCGCCGACGACGCGATCGTCGAGCAGGGCGGCCTCGTGCTGCGCGTCCTCGCGTTCGGGATCCCCGGCAACATGGTGATGCTCGCTGCGACAGGCGCGCTCCAGGGCGCGGGCGACACGCGCCCCGGGCTCGTGATCGGGATCGGCGTGAACGTCGTGAACATCGTCCTCGACTACATGCTGATCTTTGGCCACTGGGGCGCGCCCGCGATGGGGCTCGCAGGCGCCGCCGCCGCCACCGCGATCGCGTTCGGCCTCGGCGGCCTCGCGTTCCTGTGGCTCCTCTGGCGCGGGCGGCGCCCCGTGGCCCTCGGCCGGGGATCGTTCGCGGGCGCCCGCGCGGAGGCATGGCGCCTTTCGCGCATCGGCGCGCCGGCCGCGCTCGAGCAGCTCGTGCTGACGCTGGGCTTCACCGCGTACCTGATCCTCATCCTGCGCTTTGGCGCCGAAGCGCTCGCCGCGCACCAGATCGGCCTGCGCGTGCAGAGCTTCGCCTTCATGCCGGGCTTCGGCTTCAGCGCCGCCGCGGCCGCTCTGGTCGGTCAAGGGCTCGGGCGCGGCCGCCCCGAGGAAGCCGAAGGCGACGGCTGGGCCGCGATCGGGATCGGCCTCCTCGTGATGATGGGTGTCAGCGTCCCGATGTTCCTCGCCGCCGAGCCTCTCGCGCGCCTCTTCACGAGCGATCCGGAGTCGCTGCGTCTGGGGACGCTGTGGGTGCGCGCGATCGTGCTCGCGATGCCGGCGATCGCGCTCCACTTCAGCGCCGCCGGAGCGCTGCGCGGCGCGGGCGACACGCGCTGGCCCCTCTTCGTGAGCTTCGCCGGGCTCTGGATCGTACGCATCCCGCTCGCGTACTTCCTCGGCGTGACGCTCGGCCTCCAGATGATCGGCATCTGGATGGCGTACATCATCGAGTATTATCTGCGCGCGATCGTGACGACGTGGCGCTTCGCGCGCGGCCGTTGGAAGACGATCCGGATCTAAAGACGTGGCCTTCGACGACCTCGTGATACCGAACGCATGCTACGCCGACATCGTCGGCGGCGACAAGGTGCTCGTGGAGGCAAAAGCGATCGCGCGATATCGCAAGGATCGAAGCGCATCGTCCTCCAAGCGCCGTGCCTCCGTCTTGGCGACAAGCTCCGTGTTCTGCGTTCGACACGGAGCTTCAGGTCCGGTCGCCATGCGAACGCGCCGCCTTCTCCGCGTTGTGCCCCGCGCTCATGCCCGCCACGAGCGGCACGCTCGCGAGCGCGCCCACGACGACCGCGCCCGCGGCGACCTTGCCCCAGCCGGGAAGCCAGCGCGACACGCGGCGCGCCTGCCCGAGGAGCTTGAAGGGCGACACGAGCGCCGCGACGCTCGCCATGAGCCCCGCCGCGCCGGCCGCGGCGACGCGCTCCTCCTTCTCCTTGCGCGCGACGATGTCACGGAGGCGCTCGACGTCGAGGCTGTCGCGAAGCACCGCGACCACGTGGTCGCGCGCGGCGTCCATGCTGCCCGGGTCGTAGCCGACCACGTGGTCCACGATGAGCACGAGGCGCGAGAACGCCTCCATCGCGTCGCGCTCGCGGCGCACGACCGGGATCGTCCCTTTCACGTACGGCCACCAGATCCTCCCGGCGCCCGTGAGGCGCGCGCGCACGAGCGCCTTCGCCACGTCCCCCTGCGTCTCGATGCGCAGCCGCGCGGCCTCGTCGCGCGCTTCGCCGTCCACGCGCGCGTAGAACGTGGGGAACTCGTCGCGCAGGCGCGCGAGGAAGCGCTCGTTGAGCATGGCGGCAGCAGCCGCGCCGCCGCACAAGACGCTTCCGGCTCGTCTGCGACGTCCGCGGCCGCGGGGGCTCGTCAGAGGGCCGTCCCGTCGATGTCCTCGTCGGCCAGCGCCTTCAAGGCCGCGACGGCCCGGTCGTACCTGTCGCGCGCGCGCACGAGCTGCGCGTTCTGCTCGCGCAGATCCGACACGAGCGCCTGCGCCCCGGCGAGGCGCGCTTCGAGGTCGGCGAAGAGCGCCCCCACGCTCTCCTCGACGCGCGCCACCTCCTGCCGCACGAGCCCGTGCATCTCCTCCTCCAGGGCTCCAAGGAGCCCGTGCAGCTCCGCCGGCGGGAACGAGCGGGTCGCCTCGACATCGGGGATCCCATCCAGGAGCCCGGGATCGAACTCCTCCTCAGGGGGCGGCTGTGAGGGGGCGCGCACGCGGCGGGACATGGCCACCTACTGCCCTCCTTGTCCGGGGCTCTTCAAATCGGCGGTCTTTCCTCCGTCTCGGGCTCGCAAGCGCGCGCGGGCGAAGGGCGCGGGACGGCAACGGCCACGCGCGCTTGCGTGCCCTCGCCCGAGCCCGGAATGCGTAACCATTCGGCTACACATCATTCCAGCGTCGCGTGCGCACGCACCACTCGGCCTGCATCACTCGAGTGTCGCGTGCCTGGCCCGCATCGTCTCTTCGGTCGCCCCGACGCGCCGCATGAGCTCCGCGACGACGCCGTCGAGGAACACCTCGCTCGCGGCCTCGAAGAGCGTGCCAAGCGGCGCGAGCGCGCGCTGACGGTCGCCCGTCGGGGTGCGCAGGAGGATGGTGAGGTCGCCCATCTTCCCGAGCGTCGAATCAGGGTTGCCCGTGATCGAGACGATCCTCGAGCCGAGCTTCTTCGCGGTCTGCCCCGTGACGACCACCGAGAACGTCTCGCCCGAGCCCGACAGGAGGACGACGAGGTCGTCGCCGTGCACGGGCGGCGAGACCGTCTCGCCCACAAAATAGGCCGGGATCCCCAGATGCGTCAGGCGCACGACGAACCCGCGCCCCACGAAGCCGCTGCGGCCGCGCCCGAACACGATGACGCTCTTCGCCGCCCGCATGAGGTCGATCAGCCGGATGACCTCCGCGTCGTCCACGTTGTCCACCGTCGCCCGGATCTGGTTCAGGATGTAATGGGCAGCCTCGCGATGCGAGGGCCTATCGTCGCCGCTTGGCCTGCGGGCCTCGCTGGTCGGAGTCGGCTTCGATGCCTTCGCGCGGGCCATCGCGGCGCCAGCCGCCCGCCGGCGTATCAGCGCATCGGATGCTTTTTCCGCGGCGCGGCTCGTCGCGGCGCGTGCGCCTCGCGTTCCCGGTCCCGTCGGCGTGGCCGCGCTCCGCGTGGTGGCTCGTCGCCGCGAACGCCGCGCCCCTGTTGGGCGTCCTCCTCCTGCACTGGAGCCTCGGGAGCCTCCTCCTGCTCTACTGGGCGGAAAGCGGCATCATCGGCGGGTTCAACGTGCTGAAGATGCTTGGCGCGAGGAGCTGGGCGAACCTCTTCCTTGTCCCCTTCTTCTGCTTCCACTTCGGGATGTTCATGCTCGTCCACCTCGTCTTCCTCGTGGCCGTGATCCTTCCGATGTCGGGCGAGGGCGCGCTCGACGCCGCGCGCGCCTCGTGGCCCGCCGCGCTGTTGCTCGTTGCGAGCCACGGCGTCTCGTACTGGACGGACCACGTGCGCGGGCCCGGGGGGGAGGCGCGCGATCCGCAGCGCTACTTCGCCGCACCCTACCCGCGCATCGTCGTGATGCAGGTGACGATCATCTTCGGCGCGATGCTCGTCGGCGTATTCGGGCAGCCGGCGCTCCTTCTCGCGCTCTTCGTCGTGCTGAAGACGGCGGTCGACCTGGGCGCGCACCTGCGCGAGCGGCAGAAGCAGGCGCAAACGGCGGTCGCGCCAGCGACAGAGTGATCCGACCTTCGTTTCCCAGACGAAACGACGGAGGTCCACGAAGATAGGGAGAGGATCGTCTCTGCGGCTTTGTGTCCCTCCGTGGCTTCGTTTGCGAGGGGTGGCGGTACAGGAACACCCTCGCCACCGGCCGCCACGAAGGGAACACTTCGTCGCGGCCGGTGGACCCAGGGGGTTCAAGCTATCATGGTCACACGCAATCGAAGTCGAAGTTGAGGCTCACGTCGCCGCCGTCGGGCGACTTCGACTTCGTCACGAGGTCCACGATCCACGGCGAGAGCGTGCCCCACGGGTTGGGCGTCGCGTACCACGCGCCGCCTTCTGCGCCGGCCGCGGTCGTCGTCACGCCGTTCCACTGCATGCCGTGCGGGTGGGGACGCACCGTCGTGGAGAGGTCCCAGTCGCAGATGACGTGTCCGCCGACGCCGAACCAGGTGGACTCGTGGTTCGTGTACTTGTGGAAGAGCACGTTGAGACCGATCCAGCCGGCGGCGTTGGCGTTCACGAGCGTGATGGTGCTTTGCCCGAAGGGGTCGGGCCAGTCGACGTTGATGTTGATGTAGCCGCCGACGTCGAGCCACACGTTGATCTGGTCCCAGCTGAAGCTGAACGTGCCGTAGCTCCCCGTGAACTTCGAGACGACGTTCCACTGCATGGTGAACGAGCTGAAGTTCGACAGCGACACCTGCAGGTTGTTCACGTTGGGCTGCACGCCGATGTGGTAGCCCCACGGGAACTCGAGCCAGCCGCCCTCGTCCCACACGCCGCTTCCGCTCTGGTAGTAATTGTACGTGCCCCACACCGCGGCGTAGACGAGGCCGGTCGCGGGCGTCGAGGTGAACTGGATGCCGGTGCCGCTCGGGTAGACGGCGACGTTCGCGCCGAGGTCCGTGAGCTGGAACGAGAGGCGCGCCTTCGCGTCGTTCGCGTACAGGCTCGCATCCACGAAGGCGGTCACGTCCAGCGTGCTCGCGCTCGCCGTGTACGTCATGGTCGGTCCCTGCCCGCCGCTCGCGCGCCCGAACGCGAGCGCGAAGTCGCTCGGAAGCTGCGCGAGGTTCACATAGCCCTGCATGGTCGCGCTCTGCGACGTGACGCGCACGCCGGCGTACACGTTGCTGATCGGCGCCGTCGCGTCCCACGTGAAGCTCGACTGGCCATTCTGCACGAGATACGTCGCGTGGATGTCGTCCGGGATGTTCGAGACGGTCACGCGCCCGTGCTGCACGCCGTAGGTCGCGTCGGCCCACAGCGCGCCCATCGGCGCCGTCTGCGTGAGGTCGAGCTGCACGCGCTTCGAGCCGCTGCCAAGGTCGGTCGTCGACATGGCGAAGGTGAGCGACTGCGGGCTCGGGATGCCGCCCTGCGAGACGTAGACGTCGACCGGAGTCGCGAGGAGGTCGTCGAGCTCGCCGTCCACGACGAGCGTCGAGACGGTCGGGCGCCAGTTGGTGAAGCTGAACGTGCCGTTCCTCGGGTCGCTCACGACGCTCGTGGGAAGCCCGGTGAGCCACACGTTGAGCTTCACGGCGCGCGCCGCCCCGCTTCCGCCGTCGCGCACGCTCACGCCGTGCACGACGGGTGGCACGGGCGCGTCGTCGAGCGCGGCCTGCGTGCCGTAGTGCCCGTAGAGGCTGAGATCGAAGCTCTGGCTCGTCGCGATCGTCGTGCGCTCCCCGAAGCTCCCCTGGATGCTCGCGGGGAGCGGCGTGAATCCGGCGGAGAGGTACGCCTTCGTGCCGTTCGCGAGGGTGACGTTGAGGCGCGCGTTGAACGCGGTGCCGCCGCCCATGCGCAGGTCGATCTCGTTGTTCGTGCCCACGCGCTTGTATTGCGCCTTCTGCACGAGGGTCATGAGGAGGCTCGCGTCGACCTGCTCGGGCGTGCCCACGAGGATCGGACCCGCGGCGCGCTCGAGGGGATCGCCGCCCGTCGCGGCGACGTGGACGAGGCTTAGATGGTTGCCGTGGAGCGACGTCCACGAGCCGTGGTTCGTGACCACGGCGCGCACGCTTCCGATCCCCGCTCCGCCCGCGTCGAAGCCGTAGCTGCCGTCCGCGAACGACGCGCTCCAGGTCGTGGGGATGCTCGTGAGGCGCAGCAGGCCGTACCAGTCGTCGATCCAGGCGTCGACGTCGATCGCGGAGATGCTCGTGCTCGCCGCGTACGCAAGGGAATGGTTCGTCATGTCCAGCGACAGCGTCGCCGTGCCCGGGATCCCGCGGATGCTCGCGGAGAGCGTCGTGTCCGCGCGGTCCCAGTAGTATGCTGCGATCTCGGTGACGGTGGAGCCGAACGCGTTGTACGTCGTCGTCACGCCGTTGCCCGTGACGCGGACGTGGGCCGGGATGCTGTCGATCGTGAGGGCGACATAGGCCTCCGGCGTGTCCGCGTAGGCCGTGAACAGGCGCGGCGCGCTGTTCTGCACGTCGACGAAGAGCTGGTCGCTCGTCGTGTTCACGCGGAGATACTTGAGGCCGCTGTAGCCCAGCGCGGCGCGAGTGACGGTCGCGTCCTGGTAGAGGTCCGCGTAGTTGCCGCTATCGCTGAGGTACAGGCCGTCGGAGGCGACGCGCGCGGTGATCGCGCCCACGGTGCCGCTCGCGCTCGCGGCGTTCCACGCGGTGCGCGTGTCGACGACGAGGTCGTTCGCGCCCACCGACACGGCGACGTACGCCGGCAGGGACGAGAGGCTCGCCTCGGCGGCGCTCCCCGTGGCGCTGCGGAAGGAGCCGTAGAGGCTCGTCACCGGAGCGCTCGCGTTGAAGACGAGGCTTGGCGCAGCGCCCAGCGACCACGTCGCGTCCACGCGCGCGGGAAGGCCCACGAGGCTCGCGTACGCAAGAAGCGGGCTCGTCGACGCGCTCGCGTAGGCCCAGACGTTCGAGACACCGCTCGTCGCGTTGTACGCGAAGCGCTGGGCTCCGGGCGCGAGGTCGAGGCTCACCTGCGTGGGCAGGTTGGAGACGTAGCCTTGCGCGAGGAAGCCGTCGATGCTCGCGTACACGCTGAACGGCTGCCCGCCCGGCGAGAGCGTGAGCGCGTACGCGCCGCCGTTGCGCGGGTCGGCCGAGAGCGCGCGGATCCCCGTGAGGCGCACGCTCGCACCGAGCGCCGTGCCCGTGCGCAGGAGCGCGGCGTGGTCGTCGCTCAGGGTCAGGATGCTGCCGCCATTGACGCTCGCCTGCACGAGCGCGCTACCGATCGTGCCAGGCGTGGAGAAGCTCGCGGTGCCGTTGGGCCAGCGCGCGGTCCAGTCCGAGGGGATCGACCGCACGTCGGCGAGGGCGTCGAGCGTCGGGAGGTCGATCCACGCGCGCACGCGCGTGATGGCCGCGTTCGCGTCGTAGACCATCTGCGTGTCGTTCCACGCGACCGTGAGCTGGTCGGGCAGGTCGTTCACGATCACGTCGGCGGCGACCGCGCCGACCTCGGCGTGGAGCGTCACGTTGGCGACGGGCTGCGCGAGGTCGTAGGTGAACGCGTTCTGCGCGAGGTCGAGCTGGATGAGCGTCGGGAGGTTCGAGAGGTACGCCGTCGCGTAGACAGCGGGCGTGTCGTAGACCGCGCGGAACGGCTCGCCACCAGCGATACGCGTCGTCGCGAGCCAGTGGCCGGCGGTGCGCGAGTCGAGGTCGAGGCTCGTGAAGCCCGCGATGCGCGTCGCGGCCGCGAGGGCACCGGCGCCGTCGGT